>DASXAK010000001.1:0-20385 GCA_036406715.1 Bryobacteraceae bacterium
AGGTGAACTCATACCTATCCGCGCCCACACACGAGTGCGCGAGCTGCAACCCACCTCCGGTTGAGAGAGCTAAGGATACGAGGGTACGTAAGGAAAGTTAATTTGCGATGACTATCCAGTTAAGAACTGACGCCGAGCCCAAGGCACGGCAGCGCGATCGTGAAGCAGGAGCCCTTCCCCACGTGGCTTTCCACCCGAACCGTCCCTCGCATCTGTTCCACTGCCTGCTTGACGATCGATAGTCCCAGACCGGTCCCGCCCATTTGTCGCGACCGCGCCTTGTCCACGCGATAGAACCGCTCGAAGATCCGGGAGAGATCGTCGGCCGGGATGCCGATCCCGGTGTCTGCCACCGAGATTTCGACCTGATCGCCGATCGTGACGGCCCGCACCACCACTTCGCCCCCGGAGCGGTTGAATTTCACTGCGTTATCCAACAAGTTGACGAGGGTCTGCTCGAGAGCCAGCCGGTGCCCCATCACCTGCGCCGGACAGACCTCCGCAATCCGCATCGCCACCTCCCGCGTGCCCGCCAACGGTTCCATGACGCGAATAGCACTGCCCACAACTTCTTCTACCGAAACCGGCACGGGTTCGGCCCGCGACCGCCCGGTATCGATCTGCGAGAGCGTAATCAGATCCGCGGCTATATTCGTCAGCCGGACGCTATTGGCTTGGATGACCTCCAAAAACTTGCGCTGATGCCGCGCGTCTTCCCAGGCTCCGTCGAGCAGCGTCTCGGCGCAGCCGGTGATGGTGGCGAGCGGTGTGCGGAATTCGTGCGAGACATTGGCCACGAAATCGCGCTGCATCCTCTCCATCCGCTCCATCGGCGTAATGTCGTGCAGTATCGCGAGGGCGCCCCTCTGACGGCTTCCCTCCAGAGGCGTGGCGTGCACTTCGAACCAATGGGCTTCCCGGCCCCCAATGTGCAACCGCTCACTCAGAGTTTCTCCCGAATCCACTACGCGCTGCACCAACTGGAACAGGCCGGGGTCCCGGAACGCCTTGATGAGCGGCGTGCCGGCCGTGATCGGACGGCCCACCACGTCCACGAACGCCTCGTTACAGAACGAGACTTCCAATTTGGCGTCCACCGCCAGCACGGCCTCCATCATGCTGGCCAAAATCGCTTCCCGCCGCGCCAGCTCGGTGCTCAGCCCCTGCACCATCTGCTCGATTCGCGGCGCGATTCGCGACAGCGTACGCGCCAACTTGCCGACTTCGTCATCCTGAAACGTCAGCCGCGGCGGGGAGGGGTTTGACTCGGCCATCGCTCGAACGTAATTAGCGAGCCGTTCGATTCGGCCGGCGAGCATTCGTGCGCCGCCCCACACCATCGCAATCGAAGCCAAGCCCCACAACGGCGCCAGCCAGCGCAGAGGACCTTCCGCAACCGAGACCTCGACGGCGATGACGAGGGGCACAACCGTGATCGCCGCGACTGTAGCCGCCCTCCGGGAAATCGAAGCCATGGGCGAAGTTGCCCAAATGGTAACATGCACGCCGCCGAACGTGGTCCGTGCCGGGTGGAGAGGGCGCTCGAATAGCGCCGGAGTGGTCAAAATAGCCGGTTAACGCGCGAGTTCCGTCTGCTCCATGCGCGCGATCTCGGAGGCGTAGCGCTTCAGGTCAGCGGGGAGCACCGTGACCAGATCCTTTTCCATATCCTCGCCGGTGGCAATCAGGTGTTGCAGGTGAAGCGCGGAGATGCGTGCGCACCACGGGTCGTCCAGCGGCCGCCCCGTCTCCCGGCTCACTCGCTGCAGGTCGGCGTGCGGCAGCGCGATCGTCTTCTGCGTCCGGTCTCCGTTCTCGTCGATGATGACGAACTTCACATCCACGGTGTCGGAGTGGCGAATGGAGATCGCGGTCTGCAGCCACTTAAATAGGATCTGGAACTTGCGGCCAAACGGATCCGGCCCGGCTTCGAACTCGCGAAAATTGAACATGTATACGTATCTTAAACCAGTCAACTTACGCCCGCGCCGGATCGCCTCGCTCCGGATCCATACCCAATTCGAGGATCGCCGCCTTGGCCTTCTTGCCGTCGAACTTGCCGTCGCGCGCCAGCCGGGACAGCGCCGCGGCTGCAATCGCTTCGGCATTGATCTCGAAGTGGCGCCGCAGATACTCGCGATTGTCGCTGCGGCCGAAACCGTCGGTGCCGAGCGTTTCGAGCCGGCTCTCCAGCCAGGGCGCCAGTTGGCCCGGAACCATCTTCATGTAATCGGTCGCGGCGATAATCGGCCCCTCAGCGCCCTTGAGCGCCTCGACGATATACGGCTGCTTTTGCGGCTGTTCGGGATGCAGCCGGTTCCACCGCTGCACTTGCAACGCCTCTCGCCGCAGTTCGTTGTAACTGGTCACGCTCCAGACATCGGCCGCCACGTGGTATTTCTCGTCGAGGATTTTCTGCGCGCGCAGCACCTCGTTCAGAATCGGGCCGCTGCCGAACAATTGCACCCGGGCTTTGCCATTCTCGGAAACCTGGTAGCGGTAGATGCCCTTGAGAATTCCTTCCGGGTTCAGGTTTTGCGGCATCGGCGGCATCGCGTAGTTCTCGTTGTACAGAGTCAGGTAATAGAACCGGTCCTCGCGCTCTTGGTACATCCGCCGGATGCCGTCCTGCACGATCACCGCAATCTCGTACGCATACGCCGGATCGTAAGCCGCGCAGGTCGGGACCGTGCCCGCCAGCACCAGGCTGTGGCCGTCCTGGTGTTGCAGCCCCTCGCCCGATAGCGTCGTTCGGCCCGCAGTGCCGCCGCACAGAAAGCCCTTCCCCCGCGCGTCCGCAAACGCCCACACCAGATCGCCTACGCGCTGGAATCCGAACATCGAATAGTAGATGAAAAACGGAATCATCTCCATGCAATAGTTCGTATAGGCGGTGCCGGCAGCAGTAAATGACGCCATCGAGCCGGCTTCGGTGATGCCTTCCTCGAGAATCTGCCCGTCCTTCGACTCTTTGTAGTACAGGAACATCTCCGCGTCGTGCGGCTGATAGAGTTGGCCTTGGCTCGCGTAGATGCCGAACTGCCGGAATAGCGACTCCATCCCGAATGTCCGCGCTTCGTCAGGAATAATCGGCACGACTCTCTTGCCGATTTCCGGATGCTTCATGAGAAGCGTCAAAACCCGGACGAACGCCATCGTGCTCGAGACTTCCCGGCCATTGGATCCTTCCAGCGATTCCTTCAGATATTCGAGCGGCGGTGAATTCACTTCGCTGGCCGGCACGGTGCGGTTCGGCATATATCCGCCGAGGACCCGCCGGCGTTCGTGCAGGTACGCCATCTCCGGGCTGTCGGCCGGCGGCCTGTAGAACGCGGCGTTGCGCGCCGCTTCATCCGGAATAGGAATCTCGAACCGCGAGCGGAAATGTTCAATCTCCTGCTCGTTCAATTTCTTCTGCTGGTGCGTGATGTTGCGGCCTTCGCCCGCTTCGCCCAGCCCGTAACCTTTGATGGTATGAGCCAAAACGACGGTCGGCCGGCCGCTCGATTCGACTGCGGCTTTATACGCGTTATAGACCTTTCGCGGATCGTGCCCCCCGCGGCGGAGCCGTACCAGATCGTCGTCGCTCAGGTTCGATACGAGATCGAGCAACTCCGGATACTTGCCGAAAAAGTTTTTGCGGATGTAGGCGCCGTCTTTGGTGACATAGGTCTGGTATTCTCCGTCCACTATCTCGCCCATCCGCTTTTGCAGAAGCCCCGTGGTGTCACGCTCCAGCAGCGAATCCCAATCGCCACCCCAAATCAGTTTGATGACGTTCCAGCCGGCGCCGCGGAACGCGGCTTCCAGTTCCTGGATCACCTTCCCGTTGCCGCGAACCGGTCCGTCCAGCCGCTGCAGGTTGCAGTTGATCACGAAGATCAAATTGTCGAGCCTCTCGCGCGAGGCCAGCGTGATCGAGCCCATCGATTCGGGCTCGTCCATTTCGCCATCGCCCAGGAACGCCCAGATATGGCGCGGCGTCGGAGGGATCAGCCCGCGGTTCTCCATGTAGCGCATGAACCGCGCCTGGTAGATCGCGTTGATCGGCGCAATCCCCATCGAAACCGTGGGGAACCTCCAGAAATCCGGCATCAGCCACGGATGCGGGTACGAAGAAAGGCCGGGATGCTCGCGCAATTCATGGCGGAAATTCTTCAGGTGTTCTTCGTTCAGCCGCCCTTCTAGAAATGCGCGCGCGTAGACGCCCGGTGACGCATGGCCCTGGAAATAGACCAGGTCGCCCGGCTGATCGCCGTACTTGGCGTGGAAGAAATGATTGAAGCCCACTTCTAGCAGCGTGGCGAGCGAGGCGTAGGTCGAGATGTGCCCGCCGATGCCCGCGTCATATTTGTTTTGCCGGACCACCATGGCCATGGCGTTCCAGCGGATCAGGCTCTTGATCCGCCGTTCCATCGCTCGATCGCCCGGATATGGAACTTCCTCTTCCGGGTGAATCGTGTTGACGTACGGGGTGTTCAGCAGGTTCGGCAGGTCCGCGCCGTTCAACCGCGCCCGATCGGTCAACTGTTCCAAAAGGTACGCGGCCCGGTCCGGACCGGCACTGTCGAGCACCTCGTCCAGCGCCTCCATCCATTCCGCGGTTTCCTGGGGGTCCAGATCCACCACTCTCTGGTTGAGTTTTTGATGCATGTTCTCGTCCTATTATAGCGGTGCGGGTACAATGGTTCAGACACGCCGGCACCGGGCCGTGTCAGGGCGGCTGCATATCTCACGTAACGTGGCGTGCAGAATAATTGCGCCGTTTGGGTAGGGCCCCGATCGTATTAGAGTAATTATTCTGGAGGAGAGAGATGGTCACGTGTCCGGTCTGCGAGGGCGCAATCGACGTCGATGAAGAAGACGTGGATGAGGGCGACACGATCAGCTGCGATGAATGCGGCGCCGACCTCCGCGTGGTAGGCACGGAGCCCCTGGAAGTCGAATCGGCCGAAGAAGTCGATGAGGAAGAAGAAGATGAGGATTCCTACATCGAGGATGAAGAAGAGGAAGAGGACGAGGAAGACTGGAAGTGAGGGAACGCGCCATAGCTAGTTCACGTCACACTCTAAGGAGGGCCGAATGAGTGCGCGAGGCGCCGTGCTGGCGCTGATCCTTTTGATCTCGCTCGGTGGTGCATTCGCACAGAAGCAAAAGAAAGGCGCGGAGTCCGCCGACACACGCAGCGTGCAGGGAACCGTGACCAACGCCGAGGAGATGCCGGTCAGCGGCGCCGTGGTTCAGTTGAAAAACACCAAGACTCTCCAGATTCGCTCTTTTATCACCCAGGACCAGGGTTCCTACTATTTCAACGGCCTCAGCACCGACGTCGACTACGAGCTCAAAGCCGATTCGCAGGGCCTTACCAGCGGTACCAAGACCTTAAGCTCCTTCGATTCCCGCAAACAGGCCACCCTCAACCTTCAATTAAAAAAGAAGTAGCCTAACGGTCCGCGAGCGGGCGTGAATCGCCGCTCTTGCGGGCCGAAGCAGTGGGTCGCAACCCCTCTTGCAGAATCCCGCAGGCAAACTTCGTCAACGCGTTGCCGGCGCCCGACCCTTCCAAGCGCAAGGCGCTGACGCCGTGCACCAAGGCCCAGGCCACCAGGGCCAATACTTGCGAGTCGCCCGGCTGGACGTCGCCCGAGGCCTGTCCTTCCCGAATCGTCTCTTCCAGAAGGCCAAATGCACGCTCTCCGGGGCCCTCGCCCGGCTCCGCGTCTGCAGGATTCGCGAACGGGCCGAACATGACTTCGAAATAGGCCGGATGCTCGGTCGCGAACCGGACATACGCCACCCCCATGGCGGTCATGCGCGAGGCAAAATCCGGTCTCGCCAGCTTCTTCGCGTTGTCCAGATCGTCCGCGAACCGGGTGAAACCTTCCACGCAAATCGCCGCCACCAAGGCCGCCTTATCGGCAAAGTGCCGGTACGGCGCCATGCGCGAGACTCCGATCCGGTCGCCAATCTCCCGCAGCGTCAGCGCTTGCACGCCCTTCTCCTCGATCAGCTTCAGGCCGGTTTCGATGAGAACCTGGCGGAGGTTTCCGTGATGGTACGCCTTCGAACTCGCCACGAAAAAATTGTCTCATTTTTTGTGTTGACAGCGTCAACATCCAAGATTTACTATGTTGACATAGTCAACATCGGGCCGGACGGGCCCGGGAAGGGATTCAAAGATGCTGATTCAACGCATTCATCAGGAATACCGGCGGCTCTGGGAGGCTCACGCCGCCCTCACCGTCACTGCCGTCATCATGCTGGCGGCCTTCATTGGCTCCGTCGCCGGGATCTTCATTGATCCGCGCATCATCACCGGAGTTCCGGCATGGCTCAAGCCGGCGAAGTTCGGAATTTCTACCGCCATCTACGCAGCCAGCATCGCCTGGCTATTGCGGTATATCACCGTCTGGCCGCGTTTCACCCGGGCTATGGGATGGGTGCTCGCCGTGGTTCTGAACCTCGAGGTGGCGATCATCGACCTTCAGGCTGCGCGCGGCACCACCAGCCATTTCAACAACTCGACGCCGCTCGACACGGCTCTCTTCGGGGTGATGGGCATCGCGATCGCCGTTTTGTGGCTGGCGAGCGTCGGCCTGGTAGTCGCGCTCTTCCGGCAACGTTTCGACGATGCCGGCTGGGGCTGGGCGCTACGGCTCGGCCTGTCGATCGCACTTCTGGGCGCCGCGGTCGGGGGAATCATGATAGCCCCCACCGCCGAGCAACTCCACGGCGCTCGAATCACGACCGTCGGCGGGCACACAGTGGGTGGTCCCGATGGCGGGCCGGGGCTGCCCGGAGTCGGCTGGAGCACCGAACACGGCGATCTTCGCATTGCTCACTTTGTGGGCCTGCACGCGCTGCAGGTGATTCCGTTCTTCGCCTGGCTTTTCCGGCGCCGCCGCGGTTCCTCTTCCGCCGCAGTCTTTGCCATCGCGGCAAGCTATCTGACGCTCGCCATCATCCTGGCCTGGCAGGCGCTGCGCGGCGAGCCGATCGTGGGGCTCCAATCAGCCACGCTCGCCGCACTCGCCATCTGGCTGGCCGGAACGGCAGCGGCCTTGACCGCAACGCTGGCGCGCCTCAACCGGGCCGCGGCGGTGGCATAATGACTCCCGAACAGGTCTTCTCGATCGCCAATACGGTCGCGCTGCTGGGTTGGCTGGTTCTCATCGCCGGGTGGCGTTGGAAACCCGCCGCGACGCTGGTGAGCGCGGTACTCGTGCCGATGCTGTTCGCGGTCCTCTATTCCTACCTGGTGATGGCGCATTTCCGGGACAGCGGCGGCGGCTTCTCCAGCCTCGCCGCCGTCCAGCAGCTCTTTTCCAACCCGTGGGCCTTGCTCGCCGGCTGGATCCACTACCTCGCGTTTGATCTGTTTATCGGTTCCTGGCAGGCCCGGGACGCCAAGCGGAACGGCGTCCCCTTCCTTCTCGTGGTGCCCTGTCTCGCTCTCACGTTCTTGTTTGGCCCCGCCGGCCTGCTGCTGTACTTCGTCATCCGCGGGATTCGCGTGAAATCGGTGGTGGTGTGAAAACGCGGTCACGGGACGGACAAGAATTTAATTCCGGCTGTTTTCAACGGCTTAACCGGCCGGCATGGCGGGAAGCTGGATTGAAGCGCGTTATTCTGAAACTGAAAAAAAGGTTGCTCGCTCGCCGAGATGCAACTCGTTTCGGAGCCGCGTCCAGTTGCCTAATACCTAGGGGGCTCAAATGCTGGATCCAGCGCGGTGCAACGTTCGAAGGGCGAAAAAGGGCCGGTCCTTCTTTTACGATTTCGATTTCAACTTTCTGATCTCTTCCAGACGCTCGGCGATGCGCTTTTCGATGCCGCGATCCGTCGGAAAATAATACTGGCGGCCCGCCAGCGACGGTGGCAGGCACTCCATTTCGACGATGGCGTTCTCGAACTGGTGCGCATGTTGATAGCCCTCGCCATATCCCCACGCCTTCATGTCTCGTGTAGGCGCATTGCGCAATTGCATCGGAACCGGTTCCGCAATCGTCTTTTCCACATCGGCGCGCACCGCATTCATGGCGGCGTAGGAGGCATCCGATTTCGGCGCCGCGCACAGATAAATGGCCACTTGAGCGAGCGCCAGATCGCCTTCCGGTATTCCGAGAAAATGAACGGCCTGCATCGCCGCGATCGCCTGCTCGATCGCGCGCGGATCGGCCAGGCCGATATCTTCGATTGCCATCCGAATCAGCCGCCGCGCGATGTACAGCCGGTCTTCGCCGGCCTCGAGCATGCGGGTCAGCCAGTACAGAGCGGCATCCACATCACTCGACCGGACGGATTTGTGGACTGCCGAAATGAGGTTGAAGTGCTCTTCACCGGACTTGTCGTAGAGCAGCACCTTGCGCTGCATGGCGTCCTGGACGGCCTGCTCGCTGAGGACGCCTCCGGGCGACGCCGCGGCCGCCGCTTCCAGCGTGTTGTAGGCTTGCCGCGCGTCGCCATTCACATAGATTCCGATCTGTTCCAGCAATTCATCGGAAGCCGAAAGCCCTACCACCGGCAGCGCCCGCTGCAATAAGGTGACGATCTCGGGCACAGTCAGGCCGCGCAGGGCGTACACGCGCGAGCGCGAAAGCAGCGCCGCGATCACCTCGAACGACGGGTTTTCGGTGGTGGCGCCGATCAGGATGATGTCGCCACGCTCGACATACGGCAGAAACGCGTCCTGCTGCGCCTTATTGAAGCGGTGGATCTCATCGACAAACAGGATGGTGCGGCGGCCCATGCGACGAAATTTCTCGGCATCGGCCATCACCGCCTTGATCTCTTTGATGCCGCTCAGCACGGCGCTGAATGGCAGGAACTCGCAGCTTGTGATGCGCGCGATCAGCCGCGCCAGCGTCGTCTTCCCTACCCCGGGAGGGCCCCACAAGATGATCGAGGTCAGCTCGTCGCGCTCGATCTGCCGCCGCAGCGGCTTGCCGGGCCCGAGGATGTGCTCCTGGCCGATGAAGTCCTCGAGGCGCTCCGGGCGCATGCGCTCGGCGAGCGGACGCTTCTTGTCTTCCGTCAGCGGCGCGGCATCGAACAAGCTCACGACTTCAGCGCCCTTTGCCGCCGGGCCTCATATAAAAGGATACCGGCTGCCACTGCCGCGTTCAGCGACTCCACGCCCACGGTCGGAATCGCTACATCCAGAGCCGCGGAGCGCAACTCACGGCCCACCCCGCGCGCCTCGTTGCCGATGATCAACCCGCAGCGGCCGGTGAGGTCGATCTCCGCGAGCGAGCGCACGCCGTTTTTCGCGGGCACTCCCGCGTACAACTCCATATGATTTTGCTGCAACGCAGCACGGGCCAGCGCGGCATCGACCCCGTGGAGAAACGGAATCCGGAACAGCGAGCCGGCCGACGCGCGCAAGGTTTTCGGATTGAACGGGCTCGCCGCGCCTTTCAGAAACAGGACGCCACTGGCGCCGAAGGCTTCGGCGGCGCGCGTGATGGCTCCGCAGTTTCCCGGGTCCTGCAAGCCGTCGAGGACCACCACCAGCGGGCAGCCGCGGAACAACTGTTCCAGCTTCCACTCGGGCGGCTTTACCAGCGCCAGCACACCTTGCGTGCTCTCGGTTCCGGAAACGGTCTGAAGAAGACTATCGGACGCGACCACCACGCGGACGCCGCGCAGCCCGCGCACGTGCGCCTCCGCGGCCGAGCGGACCGATTCGGCCGCCAGCACCACCTTCACTTCGCAATCGCTGCGCAGCGCTTCCTCGAGCAGGTGGAAGCTCTCGGCCACGCACCAGCCCTGCTCGGTGAGGCCGCCGCGAGCGATCGCCCGCCGCACGTCTTTCAGCAGCGGATTGGCGGCACTCGTAATCGCTTCCGGTTTCGTCATCTTACAATTAGATTCTGACCGATTCAGAATACCGCAGATGAAACGGACCTTCTGGGGCGCGGTCGCGGTGGCACTCGCCGGCCTGGCGCTGTACATCGCCTACGTCTCGGTGCGGATCGAAGAGCAATCTACGCTCGATGAAGCCCGGCCGGCCGATGTGATTCTGGTTCTGGGCGCGGCCGAATACCGCGGCCGCCCCTCGCCAGTCTTGCGCGCGCGGCTGGACCACGCGCTCGATCTCTATCAACAGCACTTGGCGCCGCGCATCATGACCACCGGCGGCGCCGGCGGCGACCCGGTGTTCACCGAAGGCGCCGTCGGCCGTTCCTATTTGACCAGTCAGGGCGTCCCCTCCGAAGCCATCATTGTCGAAACTGAAGGCGAAACAACGGTGCAATCAATCGCCCTGGCGGGCGAAATTTTGCGTCGCATGGGCCTGCATTCGGTGATCGTGGTGAGCGACGGTTACCACATCTATCGAGTGAAGAAGATGCTGCAATTCCGGGGCCTGGCGGTCTATGGCTCGCCGCGCAAGGAGTTGTTTCCAAACCGGGCGCGCGAGCGGTGGAATTACATCAAGCAGGCAGTCGGGTACTTCTTGTGGCGGATCGGGGTGCCGGTGTAAGTGAGCCGCGGCAGGTCGGAGACGTCGGGGACCTGCCCCCCGGGCTACTGCGCCGGCGTCTTGTCCAACTGCTCTTTCGCCCAGATCCGCTTCGGGTTCAGTTCGACCGATTTGGCAAACGCTTGCCGGGCTTCGGCATGCTTGTTCTGTTTGCGTAGGGCGATTCCCAGCCAAAGCCAGGCGTCGGCATTCTTCGGATCGAAGTCGATCGATTTGCGGAAATCGGCGACGGCCAGGTTCGATCCACCGCCCAGGGCTTCAGGCAGATAGTAGTTGCCAACTCCACGCGCCATGTACGCAGCGGAAGATTTCGCGTCGAGCGCAATCGCTTTGTCGATAGCGTCTTTGGCGCGCTTGCCGTAGCTGAGCCCCAGGATCACGTTGGCCGGGACCACCTGGCCACAGAGCGTGCCGAGGATGCGGTAGTATTCGGCGTCGCCCGGCTTGAGGGCGATTGCCTGCTCGGCCGCCTTCACGCCGCGCTCGGCCGCCTGCTCAGCCAGCTTTTTGTCCCGGACCTCGAGCGCCACCTCCGCCTGATAGGAGGCCGCCAGAGCCGCCCGGTATTGCGCGTCCGCATCCTTCGGGGCCTGGGCGGCCGCGGCAAACGATTCATCCACCAGCTTTTGCAAAGCGGGGCGATCCTGTTGATCGCGCGCCGTCTGGAGCGCCGCCGGGGCGGCCGCGAAAAACGCCGCCAACACCATCGTCCACATTCGGAACCTCTATGGAATCCTTACAGCGCCGCTACTTTTCGTTCCACAAAGAGAAAATAGAGCCCGAGCAGAACCAGCAGCAAGCCGTTCACGGCCAGCACTACAGGCGCTGTGAACATTGGGACGAGCCAGCCGGTCACCAGGTTTCCCATCGGCATGCCGCCACGAAACGCCGTATTGTAGACGCTGACCACCCGCCCGCGCATTTCGTTGGACGTGATCAGTTGCACCAAGGAGAAAATGTTGGTGAACACTGTCATCAGCGAGACTCCGCCGAGGAACAGCAGTACGCAACTGACAGGTACCGACCTGCAAATCGCGAAACCGGAAATCGCCGCACCCGATAACGCCAGCATCGACAGCGCCATTCTCCCTTTGTTGCGGATGTTTCCGAGAAACGCCACCGCCAGCCCGCCGACCACGGCTCCGCCGCCGGAGGCGCAGAGGAACAGCGTGAACGTCCCCGGCCCGCCGTGGAAAATGTCTTTCGCGAACACGGGCAGAAAGGTGGTCATGGGGATCCCCAGTGCAGTGACCAAAAAACCTAAAACCACCAATCCTTCCATGGCTCCCTGGTGCCGGATGAACCGGAATCCCTGCTTCATGCTGGCGAACATCGATTCGGTGGTTTTCTCCGGCAGGAAGCGGGTGGTCAGCACAGTCAGTGAAATGACGGGCGCCAGGAAGGAAAGCCCATTCAGCCCGAAACACCAAACCGCGCCGAGGCGCTCGAGGGCCAAGCCGCCGAGGGCGGGTCCGAGCACGCGCGCGACGTTGAATTGAATCGAGTTCATCGCGATGGCGTTGGGAATGTCCTCCTTGCTCACCAGCGTGGGAAGAAGCGCCGAGTACGCCGGCCCGCCGAACGATTGCGCCAAGCCAACCACGAACGAGAGGCACAGAATTTCCCAGATGTGAACGGCTTTGAGCAAGATCAGCAGAGTGAGCAGAAACGCCGATCCCATCTGAATGTACTGCGACACGAGCAGCACTTTCCGCCGCTCCACGCGGTCGGCGACGACACCGCCGACCAGCGAAAAGAAGAAGATGGGAATTCCCGCCAGAAAGGCATCGAGGCCGAGATAAAAGGGCGATTTGGAGATATCCAGCACCAGCCAGGCCTGCGCCAGGTTCTGCATCCAGGTGCCTATGCTGGAAACGCAGGCACCCATAAACATCAGCCGGAAGTCGCGATAATGGAAGGCCTTGAAGACTCGTTGCAACACGGTAGGAACAGGGGTGGTAGGCGCGGGCGTTCCCATGTGTTCAAAGCGAGGGCGTCAGACTGGATTGTAGCAACTTTTGGGGACGCACCGCCTGCAAATTCCGCGCGTAAAGAGTTACTGTAACTCCCAATGAGTATCATCGAGTCTGCGCTGAGGCGATTTCGCACGGCCCGCATGCGGCGGGTCGTGCGGGAGTTCGGGATCAGCGCAGAAACACGCGTGCTCGATATTGGCGGTACGCCCTACAATTGGGCGCTGGCGCCCGTCCGGCCGCGACTCACGCTGCTCAACTTGCCGCGCGCTCTGGAATCGGTTCCCGATGGCGTAAATTTAGTCGCGGCCGACGGCTGCGCCTTGCCGTTCCGCGATGGCTCCTTCGATGTGGTGTTTAGCAATTCGGTGATCGAACATCTGACGACAGTCGAGCGGCAGAGGGCGTTCGCGGCCGAAGTAGCCCGCGTCGGAAAGCGCTATTGTGTGCAGACGCCCAACCGCTGGTTCCCGCTCGAGCACCACCTGTTGACGCCGTGCATCCATTATTTTCCGAAGCGCTGGCAGGCGCCCCTGGTCCGCCGCTGGACGGTTTGGGCAATGTTGACCGGAATCGGGGGAGAGCGCAAGCGGTTCTATATTGAGCATTACCTGGCGGATGTGCGCTTGCTCGGCCGCGCCGAGCTGCAGGCCTTGTTTCCGCGAGCTACGATTGCCGCCGAGCGTTTTCTGGGAATGACGAAATCGCTGATGGCGATTGGTTGAGATGTCGTAGGGGGTTTACTGGACGACCGGCAGCGCGGCGGATTCAGGCGGCTGAACAGCCGACTCGCCGGCGGGGAGCTTGACGATAAAGCGAGTGCCTTTTCCGGGCGCGCTTTGTACGTCGATGCTTCCGTCATGTGCCTTAACGATCCAGGCAACGAAGCTTAGACCCAGACCCAATCCCTGATCCGGTCCGGGCGCTGTCCCCGAACCCGGCACACGGTAGAACCGATCGAAGATATGGGGCAAGTACTGTTCGGGAATACCGCATCCGGTGTCGGTCACTGTCAGTTCGACGGAATCCTCGTCGGCGTGCAGAGTGATGCGAACGTCGCCGCCTTCCGGAGTGAACTTCACGGCGTTTGAAAGCAAGTTCGTGATCATGCGCTCGATCTGCACCCGGTCCACAGTAGCGAAACATTGCGATGGAACCTGAGCCGTCAGCCGGACACCGGAAGCCTCGGCCGGAATCTGGAACTGCTCGGCGAAGTCGCGGATCACGGCGCACAAGTCCACACGAGTTTTCTGCAAGGCCAGTTGTCCGGATTCGGCCTGCGAGAGCAGCAGCAGCGCTCGCACCATCTGCGACAGGCGGTCGATATCCTGGAGCGCGTTGACAACTGCGTCGCGATATTGTTCCGTGGTTTTCGCCGTGAACAGCGCAACTTCGAGCTGCCCGCGAATGGCGGTGATCGGAGTGCGCAGCTCATGCGAGACGTCCGTCGAAAACTGCCGGATCTGCTGGAAGGAGGCCTCGAGACGATCGATCATGCGGTTGAACGTCAGGATCAGATAATCCAGCTCGTCATTGGCCTCGCGGCTGGGAATTCGCAAACTCAGATTGGAACCGGAGATCCGCTGTGCGGTCTGCGCCACGGCCAGCACCGGAGTGAGGGCGCGGCCCGCCATGTACCAGCCCAGGCAGGAACCGAGAATGAGCGTTCCGGGAATGAAGGCCAGGAAGAAGATCGTATAGGCCCGCAGTATTTTCTGATTATTCGTCAGAGGAGTGCCGATCGCCGCGTAGAAAGGCGCCTTGTGCTTTTCATCGAAGACAACTCCGGCGCGGACGAGATAGGGCTCGCCATCGGAGTACCGCGTGTCCAAAAAGATCTTGCCGGGAGACGCCAGGATTTCCCGGACCCGTGATTGGATCTCGGCAGGCGACTCCTTGCCCATACTCTCGTAGGTGGTAGAAATGAATAGCGGCTCGTGAGAGCCGGTGGCATCGGTGAGCAAGAGGGCGCGCCGCAAGCGCTCGACAATGAATGTTTCGTCGGGATCGTCCTGGTCGTAATACCAGTTGGCTTCCGCCGGCTTATTGCCGTAATCTTCGATGCGGATGTAGCCGCCTTTGAGGGCGGCCCACTCCTGCTCGAGGATATCGCGGGCCTGGTTGTCGAGCACAGTGGAGAGGCGGGCGCGAAAGACGGCGGCCGTGCCGATCAGCAGGATTGCGAAAAACAGCGCATAGCTCGCCATCAGCCGGAAGCGCAACCCCCGGGTGACGTGGCGCTGTTTTCTTTTGCGAGCCATCTCAGGCTTGCCGTTCGGCCGGTTCCACCGGACGTTCCGCCGGTTTGTCCGGACCTTCAATCATATAGCCGATTCCGCGCACGGTCTGGATCAGCTTAACCGGGAAGCGGTCGTCGATCTTGCTGCGCAGATGCCGGATGTAGACGTCGACGATGTTGGTGAGGCCGTCATAGTCCATGTCCCAAACGTGCTCGACGATCATGGTGCGGCTGAGCGGCCGCCCCTTGTTGCGCATCATGTATTCGAGGATGCCGAACTCCTTGGGGGCTAACTCGATGGTTTCTCCGGCGCGCGCAACTTTGCGGCGGATGCAATCGAGCGAGAGATCGGAGACCTGGAGCTTTTCCGGAGCCGGCTGGCCGCGGCGCAGCAAGGCGCGGACGCGCGCAAGCAATTCGACGAATGCGAACGGCTTCACCAGGTAATCATCGGCGCCCTGTTCGAGGCCTTTTACACGGTCATCCAGGCCGCCGCGCGCGCTGAGAATCAGCATCGGCGGACCGGGCTGGCGGTTCCTGACTTTTTGCAAAACCTGGAGACCGTCCATATCGGGCAGCATCAGATCGAGAACCACCAGGTCGTAGTCGGTGGCGTGAATGCAATCGAGCGCCTGGCTGCCGGTGGGCGCGATGTCGACGGCGTAACCGGCGCCTTGCAGCCCCCGGGAGAGAAAGTCGGCGATACGCTTCTCGTCCTCGACGACGAGTATTCTCATTGCCTTCAGCTTAGCGCAGCGATGCAGGCGCTGCCGCGGTTAACCGAAGAGAGGAAAGGGATTCAAGAATTTGCTGTGGCGGTGAGGGTGCGCCGGATGCGGTTGACCCATTCCTCGCGGGACGGCTCCGGTTGCGCCATCGTGGAGCGCACCGTCGCGGTTTCCACCGGCATCGACAGGACGCGCAAGTATCCCTGCCGCTCGCGGAGCCCCTCGACGAACGGGCCGACGCCGGATAACCGCGGGTCCACCACAGCGAGGTCGATCGTCATCTCGTGCTTTGCAATGACCCGCCGCGCTTGTGAGGGTGTTTTAGCCGGGATCACCGAGAACCCGGCGCCGGACAGACCTTGGCCCAGCCAGAACTGAAATCCGAGATCTTGCACAAGGATGAGAACGGTCGGCACGCGTCAGTCTCCAACAGGCAATGTATACCGATTAAAGACGGATTTCCACCCTTTGCAACGACCGTAAGTTGCAGAAGCGTAAGATCGATTACGGGTATTAGCTGTCCAACTTTGGTCCAATCAGGGAGCCGTCCTCAGGGTCGGGGCACCGGCGCCTGTCCCTCACGCCGGCCTATATAGTAGACTTTGGGTTGCGGAGGGCAAGAGTGGGGCCGAGGGGATGGATTGTGGGGTTTGCAACATTTGCACTCCCGCTTTCCCTGAACGCCACCGCGGCCTCCAACCGGGAAACCCTAGACCGCTATTGTGTGACCTGTCACAACCAGCGGCTCAAGACCGCCGGGCTGACGCTCGACACGATGGACCTGGCGCAAGTTCCCGCTCAGGCAGAAGTCTGGGAAAAGGTGGTCCGAAAGCTGCGCGCCGGGCTCATGCCGCCTCCGGGCGCGAAGCGGCCGGATCCCGAGACCTATCACAACCTGACCACCTGGCTGGAACAGCAACTGGACCACTCGGCCGAAGCGGCGCCGCACCCCGGCCGACCGATTCTGCACCGGCTGAATCGCAGCGAATATTCCAACGCGATTCGCGATCTGCTGGACCTGCAGGTGGATGCCGCCTCGTTGCTGCCGCCGGACGATTCCGCATTCGGATTCGATAACATCTCGGACGCCTTGGGCGTCTCGCCCGCGCTACAGGAGCGGTATCTCTCGGCGGCGCTGAAGATCGGCGCACTGGCGGTTGGCGATCCGAAAGTGACCCCGGGAAGCGAGACCTGGCGGATCCGGCAGGATCTTTCGCAGGACCAGCACATCGAAGGCTTGCCCCTGGGGACGGTGGGCGGCACGCTGGTGCACTACAATTTTCCGCTCGACGCCGAGTATACGTTTCAGGCCAAGCTCTATCGGACCAACCTCAACATCATGCGGGGTTTGGAGTCCGAACACCAGGTGGAGTTCAGCGTAGACGGGCGTCGGATCCACGTGGCCACACTCGGCGGCAAAGCCGATCTGGCCTCGCTATTTCAGAAACCGACTGAAACCGGCGATGAAGTGGACGGGAGGCTGCGGGTCCGCGTGCCTATCACGGCTGGACCGCACACGGTGACCGTGGCTTTCGTCCAGTCCGCGCAAGCGGCGGACCCGGTCCGCCTGCAACCTTATCTGCGCAGCTCGGTGGACAACTTCGATTGGTCGGGCCATCCGCATTTGCAAGTGCTGACGATTTCGGGGCCGTTCAACCCGACGGGTTCGGGAGATACACCGAGCCGGCAGCGGATTTTCGTCTGCCGGCCCACACGCCCGTCGGAAGAGAGCCCCTGCGCGCACCGGATTCTATCGACGCTGGTGCGGCGCGCTTACCGGCAGCCCGCGAGCGAAGCGGATGTGCAGCGCGTCATGAAGTTTTATGAGCAAGGGCGCGCCGCCGGTGGTTTTGATTCGGGCATTGAGCTGGCGCTCGAACGCATCCTGGCGAGCCCCAAATTCGTGTTCCGGGCGGAACACGATCCGGCGGGGGCGGCTCCCGGCTCGGTCTACCGTGTCGGGGGTCTGGAACTCGCATCGCGTGTTTCCTTTTTCCTCTGGAGCAGCATCCCGGACGACGAATTACTGCGGGTAGCCTCGGAGGGGAAGCTGGAAGATCCGGCCGTGTTCGATCGTCAGGTCCGGCGGATGATCGAGGATCCGCGCTCACAAGCTCTGGTGCAAAATTTCGCCGGCCAGTGGCTGCAACTGCGCAATGTGCGCAACGTGCAGCCGAACACGGACGAATTTCCGGATTTCGACGAGAATCTACGCCAATCGTTCCGGCGAGAGACGGAGCTGCTGTTAGAGAGCATCGTGCATGAAGACCGGAACGTTCTCGATCTGCTGACGGCCGACTATACCTTCGTCAACGAGCGGCTGGCGCGGCACTACGGAATTCCAGACATCTACGGCAGCCGGTTCCGCCGCGTGACTGTCACCAGTGATGCGCGGCGCGGCCTGCTGGGACAGGGAAGCATTCTCGCACTGACCTCGCACGCGGAGCGGACGTCGCCAGTGGTGCGCGGCAAGTGGGTCCTGGAAAACATTCTGGGGATGCCGGTGCCCCCGCCGCCGCCCGACGTTCCGCCGCTCAAGGGAAATCAGGAAGGCGAAAAACCCAAGACGATGCGCGAGCAGATGGTCGAGCACCGAGCCAGCGCGGTGTGCGCGAGCTGCCACAAGATCATGGACCCGGTGGGGCTCGCGCTGGAAAATTTCGATGCCGTGGGCGCCTGGCGCAGCGAGGACGCAGGACAGCCGATCGACGCTGCCGGCGAGTTGGCCGACGGCACGAAAATCGACGGAGTCGTGGCGCTCCGGCAGGCGTTGGTCAGCCGGCCCGAGGTGTTTGTGGGAACGCTGACCGAGAAACTGCTGACATACGCACTCGGCCGCGGGCTTGACTATCACGACATGCCGGCGGTGCGCACCATCATCCGGGATGCGGCGCGGCACGATTACCGGTTTTCGGCACTCCTGCTGGGCGTGGTGCACAGCGTGCCGTTCCAGATGCGAACGGCCGCGGCGGAGGGAGGCGCATGATCATTCGAAAAAAATTGCTGCCAAGACGGACGATCCTGCGCGGCATGGGCGCGGCGGTGGGGCTGCCGTTTCTGGAGGCGATGTTCCCGGCTCTGACGCCGTGGGCGCGGGCTGCGGACAAGCCGAAGCTTCGCTTCGGAGCCGTCTACGTTCCGAACGGCGCCATCATGCAGGAGTTCACGCCCAAAACCGTGGGTGCCGGGTTCGAGTTCACGCCCATCCTGAAGCCGCTCGAGCCGTTCAAGGATTCGCTGATGGTGGTCACGAACCTGACGCGATCGCACCCAGGCAGCCAGGTCGGCGACCACGCGGTGAGCGCGGCGGGTTTCCTGACCGGAGTGTGGCCGAAGCGTACCGAAGCCGAGGACGTGCTTGCGAACACGAGCATAGACCAGATCGTCGCCCGCCGGATCGGACAGGATACGCCGCTGCCATCGCTCGAAGTGGCCACCGAAGACTTCACGGGCTATGTCGGAGGCTGCTCGCCCGGGTTCAGTTGCGCCTATCTCAACACCATCTGCTGGAGCACGCCGACGACGCCGCTGCCGATGGAAACCAATCCGCGCGCCGCATTTGAGCGGCTGTTCGGAGTCGCGGGGACGGCGGAAGAACGGCAGGCCCGCGCGGGAAAAGAGCGGAGCATTCTCGATTCGATTTCCGACGAGACGCGCGATCTCGAGCGCGGTCTTGGCCCGCGCGACCGCGCCCGGCTCAGCGATTATCTCGCCAACATCCGCGAAATCGAGCGCCGTATTCAGCGAACCGAAGCGCACAACAGCACGCACGTGACAACGCCCGACGCGCCGATCGGGATTCCGGATTCCTTCGAAGAGCACGTGGCGCTGATGTTCGACCTCGTGGCGGCGGCGTACCAGGCGGACATCACGCGCGTCTTCACGTTCATGATGTCGCGCGAGCTTAGCCAGAGGACGTATCCGAACATAGGGGTCACCGAGCAGCACCACTCGGTCTCGCACCACCAGAACAAGCCGGAGAAAATGGCGCAGGTAGTCAAGATCAATACCTATTACATGCAGATGTATGCGAAGTTCCTGGACAAGCTGCGGACGACGCAGGATGGAGACGGCTCGCTGCTCGACCATTCGCTGATCCTCTATGGAGCCGGGATGGCCGATTCGAACGTGCACGCAAGCGACCCGTTGCCGCTGGTGGCGGTTGGGGGCGGCGCGCAGCCGGGGCACCGGCACGTCGAGTTGCCGGCGCGGACTCCGGTTGGGAATCTCTGGCTGAACGTGGCGGAAAAATACGGCCACGCGATGGACAAGTTCGGCGACAGTACAGGAAAAGCTGATGTCTTTGCGTGAGCGGGCGCTGCTCGCGCTCGCCGTCGCGGTGACCCTGACCGCCGCCGGCAACTCGGCACGGCTGGTTGACGCCGTCAAATCAGGCGACCGGCAGGCGGTGCGCGCTTTTCTCAAAAACCACGTGGATGTCAATGCCGCGGATGCGGACGGAACGACGCCGCTCGCATGGGCCGTCCGCGCCGACGATCTGGAAACCGCGCAGTTGCTGCTCACGGCCGGCGCCGATGCCAAGGCGGGAAACCGGCTGGGCGTGACTCCGCTGTTACTGGCCGCCACGAATCGCAATGCCGCCATGGTCGACGCGCTTCTCCGCGCCGGGGCCGATCCGAATGCGGCCGCGCCGGACGGTCAAACCGTGCTCATGAGTGCGGCGCGAACCGGCAATCCGGATGCCGTCAGGCTGCTGATTGCGCATGGCGCAAACGTGAATGCACGCGAAACCTCGTATGGTGAGACGGCGCTGATGTGGGCTGTGTCTGAAAATCATGCAGCGGCCGCGAAGGTGCTGATCGAGCATGGCGCCGACGTCAATGGCCGGTCGAAGCTGCTGGACTATACGCAAGACCGGTTCGGTCTCGAAGGCGTGATGACCATCCTGCCGCGCGGAAACTGGACGCCGCTCATGTACGCGAGCCGCCAGGGATCGAGTGA
>DASXAK010000002.1:0-8980 GCA_036406715.1 Bryobacteraceae bacterium
TGCTGGACCGCTGATCCATGAATTCTTTCCATCCCGGCGACCTGCTGGACCACTACCGGATCGAGAATCTGGTGGCGCGCAGCGGTATGGCTTCCATCTTCCGCGCCACAGACACACGAACCGGCCGGACCGTCGCCCTCAAAATTCCTCATCCCGAGATGGAAGCCGACATCGTCCTGTTCGACCGTTTCAAGCGCGAAAAGGAAATCGGCCAGAAGCTCGAACACCCCTACGTCATGAAGGTCCTGCCCAACGAAGACGCGAGCCAGGTCTACATGGTGATGGAGTGGGTCGACGGCCGCCTGCTCCGGCAAATTCTCGGCGCGACCCGCAAACTGCCGGTCGACCGGGCAGTCGATCTCACGCGCAAAATCTGTGACGCGCTCGACTACGTCCACAAGAACGGAGTCGTGCATCGCGATCTCAAACCCGAGAACATCATGGTCGATGAGCACGACAACATCAAGCTGATCGATTTCGGCATCGCCGGCCACGAAGGCTCCCGCCGCCTCACCTTCGCCAAGCTTTCCCAGCTCATGGGCACGCCCGACTATATTTCCCCCGAGCAGGTCAAGGGTAAACGCGGCGACGGCCGCAGCGACATCTACGCGCTCGGCGTCATGTTCTACGAAATGCTCACGGGCAAAGTGCCGTTCCAGGGCCCCAATGCCTTCGCGATCATGAACGACCGCCTGCTGAACAATCCGACTCCGCCGCGCGAAATCGACCCGAGCCTTTCTCCCGAGCTTCAGGAGATCATCTATCGCGCTCTCGAGCGCGATCCGAAGAACCGCTACGCCACAGCCCGGGAATTCGCGCAAGACCTGGCGCATCCCGAGCAAGTCGGGGTCGCCGATCGGCCGGAACTGCGGGAGTGGAAGAACCGCAAGGCCGGCTGGCCGCGCCGGCTCGCGTTTTATGCCATGCTCGCCCTCATTCCCGTGGTGATCTTCGGCCTTTTGCTCTGGGTCGCCAAGCACACGTAGTTGGGTACCGCAGGCCTCCGGCCTGCTACGGCCTACTAACCAAAGCCAACGTGCGCCGAATCCGAATTTCCCGGACCATAGATTCGTGCCTCTCCCGGCGCAATCTCAACGTGCGCGAAGCCCGCTCGTGGCGGCGTTTCTCGCGCTCTTTCTGCTGGGCGGTCAGGTCTATCTTATCGCCTCCCGCGGCTTCGCCAACGTCCTCGAAACACCGTTCTTGCCTTATTGCCTGCTAGGCGCGTTCGCGATTCATATGGCGACCCGGCCGGAACGGCGCGAGTGCGTGGCAACGATATCGCTCGCGGTTCTGCTGGCCTTGGGCTTCGTCGTATTACGCCCCGGCTTTCGCTGGACATGGCCCAACGAACTCGCGGCGGCTTCTTCAACCGGCCTGGCCAGCCTGGCGGTCCTCACGGTAGAGGTCTTCCGCCGGCGGAGCGCTCAACAGCGACAAAAATTGACCACCCTCATCGACGGAAGCGTTTTCATCTACAGCTCTCTGTTCATCGCGTTCATTCTGAAAGCAACGGCCGCGTGGCATCCGAAGACGTATGACCTTTATCTGTATGCTGCCGATGCGGGGTTTGGAATTCCGATCGTCGCCCGCGCCGGAATGTTGGTCGCGCATCATGCGGCCCTGGGCTGGTGGTGCGGATTGGTCTATGAGTCGCTGCCGCTCGCGGTCAGCCTGCTGTACGCCTATGAGCGGAGCGGCCACCTACTGTCCACGCGCGTGCTGCCCGCCTTTCTCGGAGGAGGCGCGGCCGCCTATCTGCTTTACAACATCCTGCCCGCGGCAGGCCCCCTATACATCTTCGGGACCCAATTCCCAGCGCACCTGCCGGCAGTCGTTCAGGTGATGGCGCGGGCGCCGCTGATGCAAGACGCACCGCGCAACGCGGTCCCATCGATGCACCTGGCCTGTGCTCTGCTGATTTTCTGGAGTGTCCGGCGGCTCTCGCGTTGGCTCTACGCCGCCTCTGGCCTGTATCTCGGTCTGACGATCGTTGCAACGCTAGGCTTCGGGGAACACTACGTTGTCGATCTGATCGCGGGCGTGCCGTATGCCTTACTCCTCGGCGCCGCCTGCGCGCGCCCAAGCGTGGCGCCGGCCAGGAATCTTGCACTCCTCACCGGGTCGATCCTTACCGCAGCCTGGATCTTCGCCCTCCGCTTGGCTCCGGGCTTGTTTCACTCGATTGCGTTCACCTGGATTGCAGCAGTCGCCACCGTCACGCTGTGCTGGTTTGCCCAGCGCCGCTTCGAACAAGCCTTCGCCCGCGCCCGCGAGTCTACGCGTCCGACCTCTTCTTCTCGAGGTCTTCTGCCAGAATCACCGCTTCGGCAAGATCCCGCATGGGCCGCCGCAGCCGCCGGCTCTCGTTACGCAGTCGAAGATACGCTTCCTCTTCCGTGAGGCTGTACTTCTGCTGCAAAATGCCTTTGGCGCGCTCGATGAGCTTGCGCGCTTCGAGCGTGCGCTTCATCTCCAGCGTTTCCGACATGAGCCGCGCGTTTTCGATCGCGATCGCCGCCTGCCCCGCCACCACGTTCACAAACCCCATTTCATCGTCGGTGAACGCCCGGATCTGCCGCGTGTAAATGTTCATGGTCCCGATCACTTTCTCGCGGGTCACGAGCGGCACCGATAGGAGCGAGGCGAGCCCCGTCTTGCGCGCCAGTTCCGGATACCGGTACTGCTTTTCTTCCACCACGTTCGGCACCATGATCGGCCGTGCTTCGCGCACCACGCGCCCGATCAGCGAATCTTCGATCTTGAGCGGCATCTTGTGCAGATAATCGGGCGAAGAGCAGCGCGCCGCCGAGATCACCAGTTCGCGCCGGTCCTCGTCCACCAACATGATCGAACACACCGGCGAATCGAGCGTCTCCGCCATCATTTCGGAAATCGCCTGGAGGATCCGGTCCAGGTAATTGTCCTCCGCCATCGTGCGCGCCAGCCCCGCCAGCGCTTCCATGCGACGCGCCGCGCTCTCCGAGCGTTGTTCGAGACGCGACTTGGCAATCGCGCCGCCCATCTGCTCGCCGATAAAACTGATCAATGCGATTTCATCGGGAGTGTGCGAGTGCCGCGGCCGGTGGTGGATGTTGATGACCCCGATCAGCTCTCCGTTGCTGATCAGCGGCACGGATAGGAATGCTTCGTACGTGTCTTCTTGCAGAGTCTGATACGTTTTGAACCGGGCGTCGGCCGCCGCATTTGACGGCAACGCCACCACCGACTTATGTTGCGCCACCCATCCGGTAATGCCCTCCCCCATCTTCATCCGGATGTGCCCGATTTCCGCCGTATGCGGCAACTGCGAGGCGCGAAGCACGATTTCATTTGTCGTATGGTCCACCAGGTACACGAGGCAGGCATCGCAACTGGTCACATCCACGGCCAGACCGATGAGTTCCTGCAGCATTTTTTCCAAGGTCGAATTGGAACTTACGATATTGCTGATCTGGTGTAACAATTCAACCTGACTTTTGGCCTCCGATGCTGTCATTGCATCGCCTCCGTTGGTCGTTTTCTCGGGCGCGTCGGTCATAACGTGTGCCACACTCCCCGCTTCCGGCTCTCTCGGCCGATTGACTCAATCTGAGTGTAAATGCGAGGTTTAAGTCGAGTCCAATCCAAAATTTCTATGGGGTCAATGAACAGCCGCGCGGCTGGCCGGCGTCATCCACGGCAGGCCCGCCTGCGAGTGCAGAGCTCGGGTTAGATCCCGTTCGGTAATCTTCTCCAATTGAATGAGATATTCTCCGATCCGCAATCCGGGCGGCCGCCGCGCGAGCGCCTCCTCCAGTTCGGCCGCCGAAACGCATCGCAAACCGACCAGTACCTCGCCCACTCGTGGCCGGCTGTGAACCAGCAGGGGATCACCCGGATAGACATGTTCGGTCTTGCGCCAAGCCAGCGAACGGCGCTCCAGCCGCGCCACCACAAACAGGCGCACCGCTTCCACCGTCGCCGCGCAGTTGATCAGGTTCCCCCAAAAAATGCGCAAGGGGGCGGCGGCGGCGAAGCGCAGTCCATAAATCCGTGCGCTCAATGCCACGCGGATTCCGATTTGCACGCACGCAATGGACGCGCACACGACCCAGACTCCCGCAATCCACCAGGGGAGCAGATCCTCCACACGCGAAGTCATACTGGAATTTCCGGTCGCGTCCCTCATCAGCCAACTGAAGAAGATCAGGTTGGCGACCGGAGAAATCAGATTTCCCGCGAGACCTTTTCGATCTCTCCAGAACCAATAATTCTGCGCGGCGGGCACATGCCAGCCGTGACGTTCCCAGCCTTGTAACGCGATGCCGGCTACCCAGCGGCTCCGCTGCCGCACGGCGGCGCGCCAGCGTCGTGGAAAGTATTCCCGAGTCGCCAGCGGCCCCCCCGGCGCGCGACGGATAGGCAGAAAAATCTGCCGATATCCGGCCGCGTGCATGCGGAAGCCGTTCTCGTAATCCTCGGTCAGACACTCCGGATCGAAAGCGTTGCCGTATTCCCGGCAGAACTGCTCCAGGGCCGCGCGCGCGAATCCAGTGCCCACGCCGTTTGATGGAATAAATCCTCCCAGCCGCTGTCGTGCCGGGATGTCTTTCGACTGATATTCGGCGAATTCATCACAGTACAGTCCATGCGTCCAGTCCCCCAAACCGGTCGGCAGCGGCAAAACGGGAACCTGCACCATTTCGTAATCGCGCGAGAACCAGTTGATCAGTCGCAGCGACTCCGGATGAATCAGGTCTTCGGCATCGTGCGTGATTACGATGTCATAGTGCAGACCCTGACGGCCTTCGTATTCCTTCATGCCGTGATAGGCGCGGTTCAGACAATCGCCTTTTGAGGTCGGCCCATCGTGCGGACAAAGCGCCACGTGCACCTGCGGATGAGCCCGCGCCACCTCCTGCACGGCCCGAACCGTGTGTGGATCGTTCGGATAGACGCCGACAAAAAAATCGTACTCGGCGTACCGGATCACCTCCAGATTGTGCTCGAGCATGTTTTGGATTACGGCATGTTCCCGCCACAAAGGTACCAGGATCGCCATCCGGCGCTGCCGCGCGCCGGCCAGTTCCGCTTCCGAAGGCCAGCGAAACCGCGGCTTTCGGCGGCAGCAGAATACGAGCGTGATCCAAAGATCGTCCAGTCCGCTGACTAGGATCCAGATCACCAGCGCGACCAGGCACACCGCCACCCCGCGGTCGACCCACACGGCAAAGATTTCCTCGGAATGTAGTACCGGCGCGCCCGCCGCATTCTCAGAATTCTTCGTGGGGCTGGTCGGAGTTTACCCGCTCCGGGACCTGCCGCGGCGCCCTCTTTCAGCCCCCTACCCCACAAACGTCGCTTTGGTATACGCCACCCGAAACCCCATCCGCTCGTAATTCCGCTGCGACCCCGATCCCGGCGCCGTGCTCGCGGCCGCAACGTCGCAGCCGAGCGCCACGGCTTCCTTGAGCCGCGCGACAATCAATTCGCGATGCACGCCCCGCCTCCGGAATTCTGCGACGGTGCTGTCGGCGAACAACTCAGCCAGCCCGCCGCAAGCCACCATCGCCGCCGCACCTTCGCTCGCTCCGGTTTCAGATTCGGCCAGATAGCACAATGCGCCCGGCATCGAAAAAATCGCGCGGCCGACTTCCATCTCCTGATCGGTCAAATCGGACTGTTCAAAGAACCCATGACCCGCGGTGTGCGCCCAGCGCTCGCGTTCGTCCGCCGACGCCCGGCGCACTCGTGGACTCGCCGCGGTTTCCATCGCCGCCAGCGGCTTCACCAGAACATTGTTGAACTCGGTAATCCGATACCCTCGCCTCCCCATACATTCCACGAATCCGGGATCTGCGAGCGGGCACAGATCGATCGTCACCGGCGCCCCGCGGCTGCGAAAAAACGCCTCGATGGCACTCAGCTCGCTTTCCCTAACCGGGCCGTTCAACCCGAGACCGACGGCCTGCGACAGAGGCGACGCCGCGCCCTGAAAAACGACTGTACCTCCCGCGATTTCCAACACCGCGGCGCCAAGTTGCCGTTCGGCGCAGCCGCGCGCGATCGATGCTTCCGCCGCTTCGATCCTTCGCGCGAGCGCCGTGCCGGCGAAAATCATTCCATTCCTCCTGAGCCAGTATAGGGCCTGTCATCGCGCCGGCTTGCGACGAAGTCCGCCACCTCGCATCATATAGGTATGACACCGCGGACTCTCCAGCTCACGGTCAAAGGCATGACCTGCAATAATTGCGCGCAAAGCGTAGAACGCACCTTGGCGTCCACTCCGGGCGTCACCAAGGCCACGGTCGATCTGAAAACCGAACGAGCCAACGTTGAATACAACGAGGATCTCGTGAAACCCGAGGTGCTCGAAAAAGCCGTCCGCGAACTCGGTTACGAAGTGGCGGCATGAGTGTAGTGGCTCCGGAGCGCGTCGATCTGCCGGTGAGCGGCATGACCTGCGCGGCGTGCGCCCGCAGCATTGAACGCACGCTGTCTCGCACCCCCGGAGTCGAGCGCGCTCATGTGAACTTCGCCACTTCCACCGCGACCGTCGAGTACGATCCTGGACAGACCAGAGTCGGCGATCTCGTTGGCGCCATCGAGCATCTCGGCTACGGCGTTCCTGACACCGAGCCGGCGCCCGACACCGAAGCGATCGCGTATCGCCGGCGCCTCCTCGTCGCCGTCGTGTTTGCCGCACCCGTGCTCGTTCTCGGCATGGCGCACGGGCACACGAGTTGGATCCAGCTCTTCCTTACGTTGCCCGTTATCTTCTACTCGGGCGCTTCCTTCTATACCGGGGCGTGGTCCGCGCTGCGCCACCGCTCCGCCAACATGAACACCCTGATCGCCCTCGGCACCGGGGCGGCCTTTCTGTACTCCATCTTCGAAACTCTGCGCGGCGGCCATGAAGTTTACTTCGAAGCCGCGGCCGTGATCATCGCGCTCATTCTGCTCGGCCGCTCTCTCGAAGTCCGCGCGCGAGGAAAAGCGTCCGAGGCAATCCGCCGGCTGATGGATCTTCAGCCGCCCACGGCGCGCGTGATCCGCGAGGGCTCCGAAATCGAAGTCCCGCTCGCTGATGTGCGCGTCGGCGATATCGTGGTGGTCCGCCCTGGGGAGCGCATTCCGGTCGATGGCGTTGTGCGCGATGGCGAGTCTGCCGTCGATGAATCCATGCTCACCGGCGAAAGCCTGCCGGTCGAGAAGACGGCGGGAAAGACCGTGTTCGCGGGCACCATCAACCGTTCCGGCGCCTTCCGCTTTGAAGCGCAAAAGGTCGGCCGCGGCACTCTGCTTCGCCAGATGATCGAGATGGTCAAGCAGGCCCAGGGCTCGCGCGCGCCCGTCGCACGCCTGGCCGACGTCGTCAGCGGATGGTTCACCGTTGCCGTCTTGCTTGCCGCCGTCGCCACATTTGCCGCTTGGCTTTTCTTCGCGCCCTTCGCCGCAGCCATGGTCAACGCTGTTGCGGTCCTGATCATCGCCTGCCCCTGTGCCCTCGGCCTGGCGACTCCAACCGCCATTATGGTCGGGACCGGCCGCGGCGCCGAACACGGCATTCTCATTAAAGGTGGCGAAGCCCTCGAAACCGCGTACCGGATCAATACCATAGTTCTCGATAAGACGGGCACTCTCACGCTCGGCCGCCCGCGCGTTGTCCGAGTCCTTCCCGCCGCCGGTTATTCCGAAGAGGAACTGCTCCGCCTGGCCGCTTCCGCCGAGCGCTACTCCGAACACCCGCTCGCCACAGCTATTCTGGAAGCCGCCGCCGAGCGCGGCATCGTTTTGGCCGACGCCACCGGATTCTCCGCCACCGCCGGGTTTGGCGTGCGCGCCGCGATCGAAGGCCGCCAGGTAGTCGTCGCGAAACCGGGCGTCCAGATCACGATTGACGGCGTGCCCGCTGGCTCGATCGAAATCGCCGATGAGAACAAACCCGAAGCAGCCGAGGCCGTGCGCCGGTTGCGCGACCTGGGTCTGGATGTTTGGATGATCACGGGCGACCACGCCGCCGCCGCGGAACGCGCCGCCCGCGAAGCCGGTATCGGCCACGTTCTCGCCGATATGCTGCCCGATCAGAAGGTCGCCGCGATCAAGAAACTGCAGGCGCAAGGAAAACGCGTCGCCATGGTCGGCGACGGCATCAACGACGCGCCCGCGCTGGCTCAAGCCGATCTCAGCATCGCCATGGGCACCGGCTCCGATGTTGCGCTCGAAGCCGCCGACATCACCGCTATGCGCGGCGACCTCAACGGTATCGCCGACGCGCTTCAGCTCTCCCGGCGAACCATGCGGATCATCCGCCAGAACCTGTTCTGGGCGTTCGCGTATAACACGATCGGCATCCCGGTCGCCGCCCTCGGCCTGCTCTCCCCGATGCTCGCCTCCGCCGCCATGGCGCTTTCGAGCGTCACCGTGGTGACCAACAGCCTTCGGCTGCGATAGCCGCTTACTTCGCCGCCTTCAGCTCCGCGTACACCTGCCCCACAAACCGGTCCGCCGTCATGCCGGCGCCGCCCGGCACCTTCGGGTCGAAGTCCGAGGTTACCTTCGCCGCCACCACTTCGTCCTGGCTCTTGCCTTGCTGCATCAGCTTGGCCACGCGGTCGCGAACCGCCAGCATAATATCCCGCTGCGCCATCACGGCGTTGCGGTCCACTGTTGCGCCGTGGCCGGGAATGATCTTCGTATTCGGCCCCGCCAGGCTCGCCGTGATCGCCAACCCGCGCGCCATGCCATCGAAGGTCCCTCCGTTCATCCGGTCGATGTTGGGATAACCCACCGACCGGTAATAGTCGCCGGTCATGAGAATGTCGTTGTTCACGAAGTGCACCAGCGTGTCGCCATCGGTGTGCGCCCGCCGGATCGGAATCAGTTCGATCGTCTCGCCGTCCATGTGCAACACGACCTGATTGTCATAGGTGATCTTCGGTAGCGCCACGGCCGATGTGTTCGGCGTCAGCGCCAGGCGGTCGCGCAACTCGGTGCG
>DASXAK010000003.1:0-6456 GCA_036406715.1 Bryobacteraceae bacterium
ACCGGTATGACGTCCGGCCAAAGCAGCTTTCCGGTGGCGCGATCGATTTTCAAGTTCGAGCGTCACGGCCAGTGCGGCGCTTGGGTGAGCGAGTTGCTGCCCAATATCGCCAAGATCGTGGACGACATTACCATCGTCAAGACGATGAATACGGACGCGATCAACCACGATCCGGCCATCACGTTTATTCAAAGCGGCAGCCAGCAGCCGGGACGCCCCAGCATGGGTGCGTGGGTCAGCTACGGCCTGGGCAGCGAAAACCGGAATCTCCCGGCCTTCGTGGTGATGCTCTCGCAGGCGCAGGCCCTGAATCCGGACCAACCGCTCTTCTCGCGGCTGTGGGGCAGCGGGTTTCTGCCCTCGAATCATCAGGGCGTTCGTTTCCGCGCCGGCAGCAGCCCGGTGCTGTACCTGCAAAACCCGGATGGCGTGGATCCCGGTACCCGCCGCGACATGCTCGACGTCGTGGGCAAACTGAATCGGATGCGGCTGGACGAATTCGGAGACCCCGAGATCGAGACGCGCATCACGCAGTACGAGATGGCCTTCCGGATGCAGACCTCCGTGCCGGATCTGCTCGATCTCTCCAAAGAGCCGCAGCACGTGTTCGACCTCTACGGCGACGACGCGCGCAAACCGGGCACTTACGCGGCCAACTGTCTGCTCGCGCGCCGGCTGCTCGAACGCGACGTGCGTTTCGTTCAGCTCTACCATCGCGGCTGGGACCAGCACAATGACCTGCCGCGCGACCTGGCGCTGCAGTGCAGGGGGACGGACCGCGCATCGGCGGCGCTGGTGATGGATCTCGAGCAGCGCGGGCTTTTGAAGGACACGCTGGTCGTCTGGGGCGGCGAATTCGGACGGACGGTGTACTGCCAGGGCAAGCTGACCGATTCGAATTACGGGCGCGATCACCATCCGCGGTGTTTCACGATGTGGATGGCCGGCGGCGGCATGAAGCGTGGATTCAGCTACGGCGAGACGGACGACTATTGCTACAACGTGGTGGATAAACCGGTCCACGTGCACGACCTGCAGGCCACGATTCTGCGTTGCCTGGGTATCGACCACCTGAAGCTGACTTATAAGTATCAGGGCCGCCACTTCCGGCTCACAGACGTGCATGGCGAAGTCGTAAAGGATTTGCTCGCCTAGACCGCGGGCGCATCGACTGGATCGAGTCGGCAAGCGACCACGCCGCCCTGATGGCGGGTGTGGGGCGGAGTTCCAGCTCCGCGGCGGCGCGTCCCGCGCCGCCAGCTTGGCGGTCCCGGAGGTCCCGCAGCGGAGCTGGAGCTCCGCCCCACAACAGTACGGTCTCAGTCGGCGGTAAGGATTAGCGTCCGTTGGATTCAATCACCGTCTTCGCAATAGCTCCCACCAACTGATCACCGAAGGCCAGCCGGTCGGCGACTTCGGGCAAATGGCCCAGTTTCGGGTTGAACGAAATGCGCTGCTCCATCAGAAACGCGGGGATCTCGAATTCGTGATAGAGGCCCTGGACCACAGTCATGCGGCCGTCGATGCCTGCGGTGGTCGTCGTATCGGCGTAGCGAAGCGGAGTTGTAGGCGCGAAGCTGGTCTCCGTCGATAGGATCTTGAAGAAACGCTCTGCCAATTCCCGGAACTTGCCGTCGCCGCCCTTCTCAGGCGGGCCCTCCAGGTATTCGCCGGTCTCGGTGTTATGCAGCGAAAAGTACAGGTCTATGGCATGGCCGTCGCGGAGCCACGCGGCTACCGCTTCCCGCTGTGCCGCGATCTCCGGCATTTTTCGGGCATCCTTCACATCCCAGTTGCGATTCAGATCATAGCCGTTGACATTGAAGCGAACGCCGCCGCGAGCTACTCCGTCCGGGTCGCAGAGTGGGAAGATCTTCCAGATGATCGCCTGTCTGGCCCGCCGGCCCGCCGCATCCTCGCGCAGGAGCGCACGCACGGCTCCCTCGCCGGCCCATGAGCTGCCGGCTTCCCAACTATGCTGACGGAACATGAGCCAAACCGTCGGTTTATCTTTCGGAAGCGGCGTAGTCGAGATGGTCCAGAGCGTCAGGTCCCGGCCGCCGGCGGTCTTACCGATCACTTCTTCGTAAAAATCGGAATGATGGACGGCGAAGGATCGAAGCCGGCTGAGATCCTGCCCGGTATAAGGCGGAACGTGAGCGATCCAGAAGCGGGACTGTTTCGGGAGAATGTGCAAAGTCAGCTTGGGCTCGGCCGCATCGTACTCGAAGGTTTCCACATGCTTCCATGTGCGCCCATCGTAGCTGATGACCGGCGGCGTGTCCTTGGTAATCGCGCCGCGGTTCGGCTGATAATTGTACTCGCCCGCGAGGTTCACGATGTCGAGCGTTAGTTCCTTGGCGCCGGCGTGATCCATGCGGAAGTAATACCAGTTGGCCTGCCGATTACGGCCGTCCTGATCTTTTTCCCCTTTCACCGCGAACCGAAAATGAGTGTCGGAAAGTCTCTCGATGCGGCCAAGGCTGCCGCCCTCGAAATCCGTACTCACGGTCATGGCTGCGGCGACTGCTGGGGCCAGCAGGATCAGGGAGCGCATGCGGACGATGGTAGCACCGCGGATACAATGCAACCCCGGCCAAAGCGTGGCGGCCGGTCAGGGATCGAATCGCCTGACGACTGCTGCCGGTAATGGCCACCTGCTGGAAGCTGAACCAAAATTGCTGCGACTCAATCCAAGCCGGGCGCTAGCCGCCGTCAGGCTGAAACGGGCTTCGGCCGGAGCACGCTCGTACGAGGCTCCAGCGACAGAAACCCGAACGGATTGGATCCGGCCATAGAGATTCAACGGATGGCCCGGCCATGCCGTCGCACAATCCGTTCGCCTTTGATTGGCGGCAGACGCAATGCGAGCTACTCATACCGAAGGGCGACGACCGGGTCCGTCCGCACAGCCCGCCGGGCCGGCAGCCAACTCGCCAGCACTGCCGCTCCCATCAAAGTGAATGTCATGGCGGCAATCGTCACCGGATCGACGGCAGGCACTTCGAACAACTGACTCTCGATCAGGCGCGCTAACCCCATCGCCACAACAATCCCGATCGCCACGCCGATTCCCGCGAGGCGCAAGCCCTGGCCCACAATCTGTCTCGTGACCGTGCCCCTCTCCGCGCCCAAGGCCATGCGAATGCCGATCTCTCGCGTCCGCTGAGTAACCGCGTAGCTGAGAACTCCGTAAAGCCCGAGTGCGGCCAGGAACAGCGCCGCCGCTGCAAAGAAACTCAGTAGCCGCATCGCGAACCGCCTGGGAGCCAGCGAATCCGCCAATAGAGCGTCCATCGTTTTTACCTGGTACAACGGCAGCCTGGGATCTACCGCCCGCACCGCGTCTCGAATGATGGAAGCAGCGGCGGCTGGATCGCGCGATGTCTTGACCAGAATCGACCCCAGCGGCATGGGACGCTGATAAAGATTGGCATAATACACTCCCCGGCCTTGGTCACTAGTGAGATCCGATTGCATGATGTGGCTCACGATCCCGACAATCGTGTACGGTCCCTCGCCGGAGGCCGGCTGAATCCGCTTACCCAACGGATCTTCCTCCGGCCAGTACTGCCGCGCCAGCTTATTGTCGATGACAGCGACCAGCTCCGCCTCCGGCCGGTCGAAATCGGCGAACACGCGGCCTTTCTCCAAACGGATGCCAAGCGTCCGGAAGTACTCCGGCGTCACCCAACGGCGCTCGGCTTGCGGGTTGGCTTCACCCGGGGGCACGCTCCGTCCTTCGATCCGGAAGGCGCCGCCCTCGTAATCGTTGTTGAACGGGATAGGCCTGCCCATCGACGCTGCGATCACTCCATTCGCTCTCTGAAGATGTTCCAGCACATTCCGGGCGAAGGCCGCTTGTTTCTCCGGCGCCCGGTATCCCGGCGGCAGCGAATAGGACGCTGTCATGACGCCCTGGGGTTCAAAGCCGGGGTTCACCGCCTGCAAGCGGGCGAAGCTCCGCAGGAACAGACCTGCCATGACCAGCAGCACGAGGGCGAGAGCCGCTTCGGCCACTACCAGCCCGGACCGCAGCCGCTGCCGTGCGGCCGACGCTGTCCGGCCGCCGCTCTTGAGCGCATCGTACGGATCCACGCGGCAACTCTGCCACGCTGGAGCCAATCCGAAGAGCAGACCGGCCCCCAAGGTCGCGATCACCGCGAACAGCAGTACGAATAGGTCCAGATGGGGTTGCAGCCCTGCGGCGGCGCTTTCGGGCGCCAGGCGCAACAACATCTGCATACCGCGCAGCGCAACAAACAGTCCGGCGGCGCCGCCCGCCACGGCAAGCAAAAGGCTTTCCGCGAGAATGTAACGCAGAAGGCGTCCACGCCCGGCGCCCAGCGCGGCGCGCACGGACAACTCCTGGGACCGTGACGCGGTTCTCGCCAACATCAGCCCCGCAATGTTCGCACAGGCGATCAACAAGACCAGGCTGACGGCGCCCAGCAGGATCAGAATCGGCGTTTTGGTTTCCCCCGCGCTCGCGTCGGTAAACCGACTCGCGTCCAAACCCCACTGGCTGTTCACGACAAATGTCCGCACATTTGCCGGCACAATTGCCAACACACGTTCCGTCGCCAACTTCAGCCACGCACTCGCTTGAGCGAATGAAATCCCTGGCTGCGTACGCGCCACCACGGTCAGATACTCGTTCAACCAGGTTTGCGGCGACAAGGCGCGCGCCGACAGCGCCAAAGGAACCCAGAAGTCGGCGGCGCGGGGTTGATGAAAATCGCGGGCCATGACTCCGATAATCTGGTAAGGCGTCTGATTGAGCTCCATGGTTCGCCCGAGGACATGCGGATCAGCGCCATAGAGGCGGACCCAGGCGTCATAGGCCAACACCACGACGCGGGTTACGTTGGGCTGGTCCTCGTCCGCAACGAAGACGCGCCCAATCGCCGGTCTCGCGCCAAAAACGTCGAACCATTCGGCGGACACCGCCGCTCCTGGAATCCGGACCGGACTGCCCTGCGCGGTGTAATTGAAGTTCACTGCCCGTGACGCGCCTACATGTTGAAACAATTGCTTGTTCGCACGCGCATCGGCAAAAGCCGGACCCGAGGCGCTGGGGACGTCCAGGTTCAGTTTCTTATAATGCGTCCGCAGCACTACGATCCGCTGCGGTTCGGAAACGCCTGGCGGATGGAGAAGGATTTGGTTCACGAGGCTGAAAACCGCCGTATTCGCCCCAACCCCGAGAGCCATGATGAGACCGGCAAGGATGAAAAAGCCTTTACTCCGGATCAGATTGCGCCCGGCGTGCCGGAAATCGCGTACAGTTTCATCGATGTAGTTCGTGCGTCGCATATCGCGGCATTCCTCCTGGAGCTGACTGATCCCCCCAATCGTGTGAAGCGCCGATTTGCGGGCTTCATCCTCTCTCATGCCCGCCGCGATGTTCTCCTCGATGAGCTGATCGAGATGAAAACGAAATTCCTCATCCATCTCGCGTTCTACTTGCGAGCGGCGGATGAGCGACCGCAGCCGCAGACGGGCTTTGTCGAGCGCGCGCATTGCTCAAATCTCCTGAACCACGAGGTTGATTGCAGCCGAAAGACGGGTCCAGCTTGCCAATTCCTCCTGTAGTTGCTGCCGTCCAGCGCGGGTCGGGGAATAGAACTTGGCCATCCGCCCGGTCTCGGTTGGCCGCCACTCCGATTTGATCCAAGCTTGTTGCTCCAGCCTGTGGAGGGCGGGATAAAGGGATCCCTGCTGGATCTGCAAAGCTTCTTGCGAAACCTGCTGGATGCGCTTCGCGATCGCCCAACCATGCTTGGGTTCCAGAGACAGCGTCTGGAGCACCAGCAAATCCAGCGTTCCTTTGACCAGGTCGGTGGGTTTTGCCATAAGCCTAGATTATCAACAATTGTAGACGGTCAAGGGGTCGTTCGGTTAGCATCACGGATCGGAGTTTCCCGCTTAGGGGTGTCTCGCATGAAAGCCGCTTCTCGTTCACGCCGCCTCGGCCGGCTTCGCGACCGACGTCCGGAACGCCCGGCCCGGAACGACCTCCGCATCCGGCTGGTGCGGGGAAGGTCCGCTCGCATAGGTCGGCAAACCCCTGCCGGTGGGCCGCAGACTTTTTCTCGTAGCGAGTTGGCTTTCGAAGCAGTTGAGCCGCCGGTAAACACTGCGTCAGCGGAGATCTCCGAATCTGGAGCGTGCCCCGAGGCGCGTGCGCAAGTGCGCCGGTGGGCTACGTCCCGGAGCGCCCCCCACGGCTACCGCTGGATGACGTGCCGTGGCCTGCTCAAAAACGCCGCCGCCTTCTAACCAACATCGGATCAGCCCTATGCCGATCGCCTGAGCCTCGCCTTCGGCCTACGGTCTGAAAAACATGTTAGAAAGTTTTAGCGGCAGCGACTATCTTAGGTGTGGGAGCCGATCAATCTTGACTGGACAGTGGTCTCAAGACGAACTGTATGCGGACGCGGCGAGCGAGCACGG
>DASXAK010000004.1:0-48225 GCA_036406715.1 Bryobacteraceae bacterium
CACGATGTCGTCCTCACGCCCCGCCTCGAGCCTGTAGCCCCCTCGCCTCAGTCGAAACCGAAAAGAGGCCGGCCCTGCAAATGTGCCGAGCGCGCAATCCCTTGCAAACACACACCCTAAAAATGCGGGGTTTTCGAAGGAGCAGAAAACCACGTTGCCCTGTTTCGGCATCCTTGAGCGTCGAGAGTAGCGCCGAATTCACTTTGACGATGGCTTGGGTCAGGTCGCGCTCATTCTGAGCAAGGCTCATGGCCACGGAGCTGCGGTAAGACAGAAGCGCCACACCGAGCACAACGGCAAGCGTAGCGCAGAGCATCAAGAATTCTGGGGTTCGGGAAACCCGGTCTCGCTGAGGAGTCACGTTATGGCGCGCACCGAACTGCTCATTCAACGATACCCTATCGATCTTTTTGCGACGGCAATTAATGTATCGTTTATTACACTCGCCTGCCGAACCGCGCTAACAGGAAATCGGGGTGAGGCGCTCCGAAGTTGCGCATCCCTGTACCCAATGGAACTTGGCTCCCTGGAGTTATATACTGAGTGTCCTCCGGGCCTGCGGGCCGGATCGAGGTGCGAAATCCAATGAGAAGAATGAATGCGCTCTACCTCACAGGGATCGTGGCGGCGAGCTTAGTCGCGTGGTGGGCTGCGCCGCGCGCCGTGGTCGCGCAAACGAGCGATGTCAAAGTCGGCAGCGATGACATCGGCGGCGTCGTCGCCAGCTCCAAGGGGCCCGAGGCAGGGGTGTGGGTGATCGCGGAGACGACCGGGCTCCCGACGCGCTATATCAAAGAGGTCGTCACCGACGATCGCGGCCGCTACCTCATTCCCGATCTGCCGAAGGCCAAGTACACGGTCTGGGCGCGCGGCTACGGGTTGGTGGATTCGCCGAAGGTGGAAAGCGAGCCCGGCAAGATGGTCAATTTGAAACCGTCGCCGGCGCCGGACGCCAAGACCGCCGCGCAATTGTATCCGGCGAATCATTGGTACGCGCTTATGAAGGTGCCGGAGAAATCCGAATTCCCGGGCACGGGGCCGAACGGCAACGGCATCAATCCCAACATCAAGGCGCAGGACCAGTGGCTGCATCTGATCAAAACCGATAGCTGCGAGTCTTGCCACCAGCTGGGCAACCGCTACACGCGCACGATTCCGTCGCTGTTCAGCAATCTCGATTCGCCGGCCCAGCAGTGGCAGCGGCGCGTGCAATCGGGCCAGGCCGGCAACGCGATGATGGGAGGATTGGGCCAGTTGGGACCGCAGCGCGCGACGCAACTGTTCGGCGATTGGACCACCCGCATCGCGAAGGGCGAGATCCCCAAAGATGCGCCGCCGCGGCCTCAAGGCCTCGAGCGCAACGTGGTCATCACGCAATGGGACTGGGCCGACGAGAAAGCGTATCTGCATGACGAGATCTCGACCGACAAACGCAACCCGAGCGTCAACGCCAACGGCCTGATCTACGGTTCGCCCGAGGAGAGCCGCGATTACCTGCCGGTGCTCGACCCGGTGCACAACACCATCAGCCAGGTGAAGGTGCCGTACCGTGACCCCAACACGCCGGGCCAGCCGAAGCCCTTGCAAGCTTCGCCGGTGTGGGGAGATGACAACATCTGGGACAGCCACACCACCGTGCACAACCCGATGTTCGACGAACGCGGACGCTTGTGGTTTACCTCGCGAGTCCGTCCTGCCGAGGACCCCGCGTTTTGCAAAGCCGGCTCGAGCAACGAATCAGCCAAGCTGGTGCCGCTCGATCGTTCCGGCCGCCAGCTCGCCATGTATGATCCCTCGAGCAAGAAAGTTTCGCTCATCGACACGTGCTTCAGCACGCACCACCTGCTGTTCGCGCACGATGCCAACAACACGCTCTGGACCAGCAGCGGCGGCGGTGGCGGCGTAGTGGGCTGGCTCAACACCAAGATGTGGGATCAGACTCACGATGAGCAGAAATCGCAGGGCTGGACGGCGCTGGTGCTCGACACCAACGGCAACGGAAAGCGCGACGACTACGTCGAGGCGCAGCAGGGCGTGGTAACGGCGCCGAGCGGCGAGAGCCTTGGAACGTCGGCCGCGATCAGCGGCGTACCCGATCCCGCCAAGGATACGCGCCTCAACGCGGCGTTCTATGGCCTCGGCATAGGCCCCGACGGTATGGTCTGGGGCAGCGTGCTTGGCTTCCCGGGCGGCCTGGTGCGCCTGAATCCGGGCTCGCATCCGCCGGAGACTGCGCTGGCGGAATACTACGAGGTTCCTTGGAATAATCCGAAGGCGAAGGTGTGGGGCTATTCGCCGCGCGGCATGGACGTGGACGGCAACGGCGTCGTTTGGGTGGCGCTGGGAAGCGGGCACCTGGCCAGCTTCGATCGCCGGAAGTGCAAGGGCTCGTTGAACGGGCCGAAGGCGATCGGGCAGCACTGCCCAGAGGGCTGGGACCTGTATGCCACGCCTGGGCCGAATTTCCAGAACGTGAAAGAGAACGGCAGCGCCGATTCGCATTATTACGACTGGGTCGACGAGTTCGACACGCTCGGCCTCGGCAAGAACACGCCGATCGCCACCGGCAACAGCTCGGATTCGCTGCTCGCGCTGGTGAACGGCAAGTTCGTGGTGCTGCGCGTTCCGTATCCGCTCGGCTTCTTCGCGAAAGGCATGGACGGCCGGATTGACGATGCCAAAACCGGATGGAAAGGCAAAGGCGTGTGGACCACGTGGGGCACGCGCACGCCGTTCCACAGCGAAACGGCGAAGGGGACAATGCCGAAGGTGGTGCATTTCCAGATGCGGCCGGATCCGCTGGCCAACTGAGAAAGTCGCCGGGACCGGTGGCGAACGGCTTCCGTTCCGTATAGGATTGGTCCGATGCGGACCACCCTGCTTGCAGCGGTACTCGCGGCGGTAACTCTGTGTGCACAGCATGAGGCCGGCGATGCTCTGGCCGGCACGGTGCGCTCTGCGGAAGAAGGGCCGATGGAAGGCGTGCTGGTCAGCGCGAAGCGGGCCGGCTCGACCATCACCACGACCGTCGTGACGGATGCCACGGGGCGGTACCGGTTTCCGCGGAATCGGCTGGGCCCGGGAGCCTATCATCTGCGCATCCGGGCGGTCGGATATGAGCTGGCGGAACCGGCGGCCGAGATTCCTCAGCACGGCGCCGCCACCGCCGATTTGAAACTGCGGAAGACCAAAGAACTCGCGCTGCAACTGACCAACGCCGAGTGGCTGATGAGCATGCCGGGCGGCGACGAGCAGAAGGCGTCGCTGCTCAACTGCGTCAATTGCCATACGCTGCAGTTCATCGCGTTTTCGAATCACGATACCGACCAGTTCGTGAAGGTGATCGAGCGCATGGGAAGGTACGCGAATGGGGCGTTTCCCCCGCATCCCCAAAAGCGCCAGGCGGAACGGCTGCTCGAACTGCACGGCGAGGCGCGCGAGCGGGCGCAGCGTCAACAGGCCGAGTTCTTGAGCACGATCAATCTGAGCTCGAATGCGACCTGGAACTATTCGCTCCGGACGCTTCCCCGCCCCAGCGGCCGCGGCACGCGAGTCATCATCACGGAATACGATCTGCCGCGCGCGACTATCGAACCGCACGACGTCATCGTCGATTCGCAGGGAGCGGCGTGGTATTCGAACTTCGGGGAGGAGAACATCGGCAAGCTCGATCCGCGGACCGGGAAGGTGACCGAGTACCCGATGCCGGAGTTGAAGCACGGTTCGCCAACAGGCGCGCTCAGCATGCGGTTTGACGCGGATCAGAACCTCTGGCTGGGAATGATGTTTCAGGGCGGCATCGCCAAATTCGACCGCAAGACGGAAACGTTCCAGACCTGGAGCGTGCCGGCCGAGTTCAACAGAGCCATGACCCAAATCAACATGGCGAGCCCGCAGCACAGCGCGGTGGACGGCAAAGTGTGGACGCAGAACAACGGGTTTGCGATCATCCACCGGCTGGATCTCGCATCCGGCCAATTCGAGACGTTCCAACCCTTCCGCGATGCCAAGCCGGGCGAAACGCACAATATTTACGATGTGATTCCCGACTCGCACAACAACGCGTATTTCACCGATTTCTCGCGCGAGCACATCGGCCGCATCGACGCGAAGACGGGTAAGATCACGCTGTACGCCACACCGACGCCGCATTCGGCGCCGCGGCGAGGACAGATGGATGCGCAAGACCGGCTGTGGTTTGGCGAGTATCGCGGAAATCGCATTGGTCTGTTCGATACCAAAACCGAGAAGTTTCGCGAGTGGGAGGCGCCGAGTGCGTGGTCGGCGCCGTACGATGTCGAGTTGGACAAGAATGGCGAGGCGTGGACAGGCTCGATGACTAATGATCGTGTGCTGCGGCTCGACCCCAAAACCGGGCAGATGACAGAATATCTGCTGCCGCGGTCGACGAATATCCGGCGCGTATTTGTGGACAATTCGACAACGCCGGTGACGTTTTGGGTGGGGAGTAATCACGGGGCATCGATCGTGAAAGTGCAGCCTCTGGACTAGCCGGCTTCGGGTCCGCCTTACAATAAAAGCTGAACTGGATGCGCCGATTTTTCGCGTTAGCCCTGGTTTGCGTTGCCGTAACTGCGTTCGCGCAGGATACCCAGGCGGTCACCTCGCCGGATGGACAGATCGAATTCCGGTTGTTTATCGATAAGCCGGACGCGGCGGCGCTGTTCCGGCTGGCGTATCAGGTGAATTTTCGGGGCAAGGCGTTGATCCAAACTTCGTTTCTGGCGCTGCGGATCCACAACCAGGAACCCGACCTGGGCGACAACGTGGGGCTGACCGGGACAAAGACGGAATCCTCGAAGCTCTATAACAAGCTGGTCGCCGAGTATATGCAAAATGGATCACTCGGGCGGCGCATCAACGTCGAAGTCCGCGCGTACAATGATGGCGTGGCGTTCCGGTATGTCGTGCCTGAGTCGACTCCGCTGCAACCACTGACGCTCGAGAACGAGTTCACGGAGTTCGAACTCGCCGAGAAGACAGACGCGGTGAGCCGCCTGACTTCGGGGGCGATGGTGGGGCTGCCATTCGTTGCCGAGCAGCCGGGCGTGGGTTGGATCGCCATCCAGGAAGTGCGCCACGGCGATTATCCGCGAATGTACCTGACCCGGGAAGACGGAAACATCCTGGTTTCCCGTTTGCCGCCGGGAGCGAAAGAATCGAACCTGGCCTGGGAAGGCCCGACTCCGATGACCTGTCCCTGGCGCGTGCTGGCGATCGGCACGACCCGCCAGCAGGTGATGGAATCGAAACTATTGAACAGCCTGAATCCTTGACGGGAGGCAATCCATGAGCGCGATCACGTTAAAAGTGAACGGCCGCACGCATAACCTCGATCTCGATCCTTCAACGCCATTGTTGTATGCGCTGAGCGACGACCTGGAACTGCGCGGGCCGAAGTTCGGCTGCGGGCTCGGCCAATGCGGCGCCTGCACGGTCATCGTGAAGGGTCAGGCGATCCGGTCGTGCGTCACGCCGGTGCGGTCGGTGGCGGGCGCGGAGGTGACGACGCTGGAAGGCATTGGAACGACCGACAAGCCGCACCCGCTACAGCGGGCGTTCATCGAGGAGCAGGCGGCCCAATGCGGCTTCTGCGTAAGCGGGGTGATCATGACCGCCAAGGCGTTCCTCGACAAGAACCCGAAGGCCAGCGAGGAGCAGATCGAGCAGGCGCTCTCGGGGGTGCTCTGCCGCTGCTTCACCAACGTGCGAATGCTGCGCGCGATTCACCGCGCGGCGCAGGAGATGGCGCGATGAAAAAGCTGACCGTTGATGCACAAGCGGCGCTGCGACGCGCCGGTTTCGCTCGCCGCGACTTTCTCAAAGGGGCGGGCGCGCTCATCGTGAGCTTCAGCGCGGGTGCGTTCCGTAGTGCTGAAGCGCAGTTCGGCGGCCCGATGCCCGGCGCTCCAGCCATGAATCAACTGGATTCGTGGCTCGCGATTGCAGCCGACGGCAGCGTGACCGCATACAGCGGCAAGGAAGAACTCGGCCAGGGAATTGTGACCGCGCAAACTCAACTGGTGGCGGAGGAACTCTCCGTTCCGTTCGAGCGCGTGAACCTGATCTACTGCGATACCGGAATCACGCCCGATCAGGCGTACACGGCGGGCAGCCAGTCGCACCCGGCGAATTTCAATCAAAGCAACCTGGCGCAAGCCTGTGCGACCGCACGCGAGGCGCTGCTGAAGCTAGGAGCGGAGCGGCTCGGCGTTCCGGTGGATCAGGTGGCGGCGGCGAATGGCACGGTCCACGTAAAGAGCGGTGCCGGACGGAGTGTCAGCTACGGAGATTTGGTCGGCGCGAAGAAATTCAGCCTGGCGCTCAACCCGAATGCGAAACGGAAGCCTGCAAGTGAATGGACGGTGTTAGGCCGGCCGGTGCACCGGCCGGATATTCCCGAATTGGTGACCGGAAAATTCGAGTTCGTTCACAACGTGCGCGTGCCCGGGATGCTGCACGGCAAGGTGGTGCGGCCGCCGTCGGTCGGCGCGACCGTGATGAACGTTGATGAGAACTCGGTGAAGAATGTTCCCGGCCTGGTGAAAGTGGTAGTGAAGAAAAATTTCGTAGGCGTGGTTGCGGAGAAGCCCTGGGAGGCGGTCCAGGCCGCCAACCAGCTCAAAGTAACATGGTCGGAAGGAGCGGGGCTGCCGAGCCACGCAACATTCTACGACCACATGCGGACTCAGCCCGCACGGGATGCGCTGATGGTGGATTCGAAAGATACGCAAGAAAAACTGGCCGGAACGTCGACCGTCGTGAAGGCGACCTATTTGCACCCGTACCAGATGCACGGCTCGATGGGGAGCTCGTGCGCGGTGGCGCACGTGGAGGGCGAGAAGGCTACGCTGTGGTCGCCCACTCAGGGCGTGTGGTATCAGAAGACGACCGCCGCGATGCTTCTCGGGTTGAAGCCGGAAAACGTACGGGTGATCTTCCGGCGTGGGTCGGGGTGCTACGGGCTGAACGGGGCGGATACGGTGACGTACGACGCCGCCATCCTCTCGCAAGCAGTGGGTAAGCCGGTGCGCGTGCAGCTTTCGCGCAAAGACGAGATGGCGTGGGAGAACTTCGGCAACGCGTACGTGATCGACGAACGTGCGGGACTCGATGCGCAGGGAAATATCGTCGCCTGGGATCACGAATCGTGGACCGGCGGCCGCGGGAATCGGCCCGGCCCGGGAACTCCGGGCAACATTATCACCGGATATCTCGCCGGTTTTCAGCCACAGCCGTTCACGCCACGCTCGCCTGCGGCTCCGCCGGCGAATTACAACAACAACGCGAATGCGGTGCCGTCGTATGTGGCGGGCCGCGTGGGCGGACGCGACCAGGGCACCGGAATCGTGAAGAGCGAGCGCGTGCTGATCCACAACATTGAATCTCCGTTCTGGACGGGACCGCTGCGCTCGCCCAACCGGCTGCAGAATACGTTCGCGCACGAGTCGTTCATGGATGAGCTGGCGGTTCGAGCGAAGGCGGACCCGGTGGCTTACCGCCTGCGGCACCTGCGCGACCCGCGTCTGATCGCCGTAGTGAAGGAGGTCGCAAAAACCGCGAGCTGGGACGAACGGCCGTCGCCGAAACCGGCCAACCGGAAGACCGGTGTCGCGACGGGGCGCGGCGTGGCGTGCGTCTTGTACGAAGGCGACAACGGGTACTCGGCGCTGGTGGCCGAAGTGGAGGTCAACCAGGAAACAGGCGCGGTGACGCCGAAGCGATTCGTGGTCTGCAACGACGTCGGCCCGGTCTCGAATCCAGACGGGCTGCGCAACCAGATCGAGGGCGGCGCCTTGCAAGGTATGAGCCGAGCGCTGCGGGAAGAAGTGACGTGGGACGATCAAAAAGTGACAGCGGTGGACTGGCGCACGTACCGGACGCTTCCGCTAGGGTTTGACGTCCCGAAGATCGAGACGGTGCTGATCAACCGTCCTGACGAAGAAGCGACCGGAGCGGGCGAGACTTCGATCACGGTGGTGGCCGCGGCACTCGCGAATGCGATTTTCGATGCGACAGGCGCACGACTGCGGCAGATCCCGTTCACACCAGAGCGAGTGAAAGCGGCGCTGGGGGAGCGGGGATAGCGCTGGCCGGAGGAAAACACTGGTGTGACTCTGTATCGATACCCGAAGCGACCCCGGCCGCAAATCGCCGGGAGCCCTATGTGGGCACTGCTGATCTCGCTAGGACTCGTTACCGGCATCTCCGCGCGCGATCGAATCGCCTACATCGAGTTCTTCGGCTACCAAGGCATCGATGTAACCGCGGTGCGAAACGCTCTGCCCTTGCATGACGGGGACAATTTCTCCAGAGATCTTGAGATCCAAGCACGCGCCGCGGTGAAACAAGTGACGGGGCACGAGATTACGGACTTCGCGGCAATCTGCTGCACCGGGGACAGCGATCGCGTGGTCTCATCGGGCTACCCGGCACTCCAAGCGTTAGCGCTCTCTCATTCCATGCTGCGCCGAACGGAGATGCCGCCGCCCCGGACGAAATGGCCGAACTCTATGGACGCATGATCGAACCGGAAATGAAGGCGATTCAACGCGGCAACTCGGAAGAGGACGGCTCGCCCGGGTACCGCCTGATGAAAGAGGCCGAACCGCGCGCGGCGGAACTCCGATTCCGTGAGTACGTTCTCAGGCATGAAGAACAGATCGTGCATGTGCTGGAGTCCTCGGGCAGGGCCGAGCAGAGGGCGATGGCGGCCGATGCGCTCGGATACGCTCAGCCGCGCCAGACTGCGGCGCTTGTCCGGGCGGCCCGAGATCCGGATTCCGGTGTACGCAACAACGCGACGCGAGCGCTTGGTGAAATCCTGCGGGCGGATCCATCCGCCGCAGCCCAAATCGCACCTGAGGCATTCATTGAACTGGTCCGCTCGGGCACGTGGAGCGATCGCAATAAGGGGTGCCTCACGCTATGGCCGCTTACTCAATCCAGAGATCCGCAACTGCTCGCGCGAATCAAATCCGAAGCCGGGGATGCGCTCTGGGAAATCGCCCGCTGGCGCAATGTCGGGTGGGCGTTTTGCGCCCGTGTTGTTCTGGGAAGGGCGGCCGGCATTCCGGAAGACCGGCTCAATGCACTCGCATCGGGACCACTGGATGCTTTCGTCGCCGCGACACGGAGGTGAAGGAGGCCGTGAAAATTTGGCCGATGCCATTGTCCCGCCCGTTTACGGCTCCAGTTTGAGTGTAGCCTTACCGGCCGGGCCGGCGTAGATCAGTTCCAGCGAACGAATGTTCTTCACGTTGCCGCCATACGAGAAGTACAGCAAGCCGTCTTGCGGCAGCGGGCGGTCGCCATCCGCCAGCGCGGCTTTTCTCACGCGCTGAGCCCAGGCGCGACGCAATTCAGCGGGTGGACGGGGCGGTTCTTTGCTGGTATCGTTGCCTCCGCCACCACCTCCGCCAGTGAGAAGTCCGCCGCCTCCCTTCTCGGGTTTTTCGGGCGGCGTCCATTCGGGGTCCTTCGCGGATGTGCCCACGCGTTCGTACGGCTCGCTGGGCGTCGCATTCTTTTTCCCGCTGATGCGCAGAGAGAAGTCATTGAATGAGACCGGCAGACGCGTTCCGGGCGGGCCGAAGACGGCCACCTCCACTACGATATAGCTGTCGGTGGAAAGCGGGCCATCCGGAGTGGGAATGCCGTGGCCCGCGAACTCCGCCGCCAGCGTGACGGCTCCGAGCTTGGCTTGCGCCGGATAGTCGGACGGCGAGGTCCTCGCTGGGAGGCCTTGTGGTTCATTAATCGTACCGCCCACAGACTGGGCAGTGGGCGTCTGGGCGCAAAGACAGACTGCGGCAACCCCGAAAGCCAGGTATCTCAAAAACCTAGACGACGGCATTTCTGAAACACATTATCACCTTACGGTGGGCGCGACCACTGCATTCCGCCGAGCGCCCAGGTGAGGGAAGGCGTTGACAGATGAAGCTCGGTGCATTACCGGCGCACGACTGCGGCAGATCCCGTTCACACCAGAGCGAGTGAAAGCGGCGCTGGCGGCGCGGGGATAGCAACGTAAGCACTCATCGCCGCACATACCAGCCGGAGTGAGCAGAGGTTTCGCCGCAGGAGAGACAGGCAGTCACATCCCACTGGTAGCGGCAGGCGGGACATGCGCCGGCCGTTTCAAACGTGTTCCAACTGTGGCCACACTTGCACCGCCACCGGTCGCGGAGCCGCGGAACCCAATTACATTTCGGGCAGCGAATCGTCTCGCCGCTGGCGCCCAGCACCGGGGGGCCCTCCGCCGGCGTAGGCATCGGGCGGCGTGACCGAAGCCCGCGCTGAATTCCGGGAAATTCCGGGAGCCCGGCGAGCCCGGCCGCTAATTCGATCTGTGCAAACAGCCGGAGGTCGGGATCTTCGATGCGGGCGAGGTATCGGCTCGCTCCCGCGCCGAGCCGCTTGCCGGCAGAATACAGAATGCTGCGAAACTGGCTGGCGGAAGGCCAGAACTCTGCCGGCGCCATGTTGCGGCCTTCAGGCCCGGCATCGATCCGGTACTGCTGCTGGGCGTGTTCCATCGCCTGCTCGAAATCGCCATCCTGCGAGCCCTGCATCAAGGCACTGAAATATGGAAAATCGCGCGGATTGCCCAACATGCCGAAGCCGCCGCGACTCGGTGGGTTGGATTTCATGCGCCCGCGAGCCTCCTCCATGATCGATTCCATCCCGTATGGGAAGCGCCGGGCGGCGGCCGCAAATTGCGGATGCGAACTGAGCAGTGATTCCAGCAATGGCTGATCCACCTGCCGGAGAATCGGAAGGACCTGAAATAACCGGTGCTCGCGGGACGACGTGATCTGGATTGTCCTTTCGTACGTGGCCCTTGTTGGTTTATCCGGCTCGTCGAGCGCGAAGCGGACGATCTCTCGCACGATTGCTCGCGCCTCTTCGTCCGGCAGGAGTTTCCATCGGTACTGAAAAACCAAGATAAACCCATCGCCATGAGCCTCACGCCATGCCGCAGCGGCGCGCCGAACGAGCGCGAGGCGCTCTTGTGCGTCCACCCGGTCGATCAGCATGCCCGCTGTTGGAAACGGATATGTGGAGGCATCGTCATAGCGCATGACGAATTCCAAGGCGGCCTCCAAATTTCCGTGTTCGATCATGGTCCTGCCGAGAAGGTCCGCTTCGAAATGGCGTGGCATGCGGTGCTCAGCGGGAATGGACGGCAGCATGTCCGGCGCGACGGCCGCCGCGAAAAGGCGGGCATGCTCCAACAGAAAAGCGCCATCCCGCCCGGAAATCCGTCGTATCTCGTCCAGGGCTTGTTCGAAAGTACGGCGCGCCTGGCTGCGGTCGACCGCGGTTTGCACTCGCGCAATCCGCAACAGGGCTGCTGCCCGCACGTCCGGCTTTGAGTGCAGCGCTGCCGCGTGGGCGCTCGCCAACAATTCGCCAACCACGAACCCATTGTGGCAAAGCGCGGGCGATGCGTTCGGCCGCCCCGTTGACATGCGTTCCTTGCGGCAGTGCCGTACTGAATCGCGAGTTTTGGGCGTATGCCGTTGACAGATGAAGCTCGGTGCATTACCGTGAGACCATGTCGTCCACAAAATCACAGATCTCGCGCCTGCTCCTGGTAGCGGCTGCGCTAGCGGCGCCTGGATTGGCGCAGACCGATATCAAAGCGAGCCTGGTGAAACATTTAAAGACTTCCCGGGAGTTCACGCTGAAGGTGGCGAATCAGATGCCGGAGGCATCTTACGACTTCAAGCTCACGCCGCCGCAGATGAGTTTTGCCGAGCAGATGGTGCATCTGTCACAGACCCTGGGCGCTTTCTTGGCAACGTTCGAGGGCAAGCAGCCGAACTTCGGCAAGCCACCGTCGATGGCCAAGAAGGATGTGATCGCCCTCATGCAGAAGTCGTTTGACAGTGCGATCGACGGCGTCTCGAAAATGACGCCGGAGCAGTTCGCCAAGACGTACAACACGGGCGACGGCACGATGACCGGCGTCGAGATGGTGATGTTCATGCTCGATCACACGACGCATCACCGCGCGTCGGCGGAAATGTACTTGCGCGCAAAAGGGATCACGCCGACCGAGTACGAATTCTAGTTCGCGACACGCCAGACGGAATACTCTTTCCACGACTTGAGCGCATCCGTGGCCCAGGCGGCGGTCTTATCCGTATGGCAGCTCGTGCAAGAGTCAGGCATCTTCAGGCGCGCGGCTTCAGCCGGAGCAATGAAGCGGAAGGTGTGGCTGCGGACGTTCACGTTGGCGATAGTCTGCTCGATTTTTGGCATGTGGCAGCCGATGCACTCGCTGCCGCTCGAACCCGCGCGATGGTGCGTGTGCTGCTCGATGGTCGCCACGTGCGGACCGTTGGGCGATTGCGGACCATGACACTCCAGACATAACACCTGCGCCGGCTTCAGCAGATCGGCATTGTTGCCGGTTCCATGTACATCGTGGCAACTGAAGCAGGTGACGCCGCGGGTGTACATCACGCTGGACACGAAATCATTTCCCTGCATGCGGTTCTTGTGCGCCGTGCCATCGGGGTAGTGCGTGAACGTGGTCTCGCCGAGTTTGTGATCCTCGAGAGTCCAGTAATCGGCGAGATTCATTCCCATGTGGAAACCAACCGGCCAGTCGTACGCTTTGCCTTCGATGATCGGGGTCACGGGCCTGCCTTGCGAATGGCACTGAATGCAGGTGTCGCTGGCGTGGAGCGCATCGAGGCGCACCGGATTGACTATGTTGGTGCGTGAAGGCTGAGTGACGTGCACGCTGCCCGCTCCATGGCATTTTTCGCAGCCGACGTTCCATTCCGTCGGAGTCTTGGTCTGGATGTTGTAGTTGACCGAGTGGCAACCGTCGCAGGTTGGGCCGGTCGGTCGCTTCATGTTGTCGTCGGGATAGTAGGACAGCCACCAGTCGGTTCCCATTGCCGGTTTGTACGGCCGCCAGATTTTATTGGCGATGTCCCACTGGGCCGGGAGCGCATAGTAGTCGTCGCCGACTTTCTTGAAATAGCGCTGCTTCCATTTGCTGCCATAAGTAAAGGCAACGTCATTCTTGGTGAAAGTCACCAGCGGGTTCGGTTGAGAAAGATCGGGTATGATCGCGTCGGGGTGCTGCTTCGGATCGAGCACGATATTCGCCATCCGCGTTTTCTGCCAGCGCTCGTAGATGGACGCATGGCAGTTGCGACAGGCCGCGGAACCCACGTACTGCGCAGTCTGGGCCGGCAAGGCCAGCGCTGCAAGACCCAAACCAATCAGCCGCAGAAGCATATTCGGCCATTATGTCACCTGGACTTAGCAGTAAGTGTTAACCAAGCCACAACATTTCTTCTTCTGATTGTTTCGGTCCAGACACGAATTTGTAACGATTCCCGGGGGATAAGAGGGTATGCGGTGCGACCTGCACGTCCATACCGATCGGAGCGGAATGTGCACGGTGCCGGTAGCGCGGCAATTCTGCCAGGAAAGCTATAACGACCCGCTCGAAGTCTACTGGTCCCTCAAGAAACGGGGCATGGACCTCGTGACTATCACCGATCACGATTCGATCGATGCCGCTGAGTGCCTCCGCCGTTTTCCCGATTTCTTCCTCAGCGAAGAAGTCACGTGCACGATGCCCTCTGGAACCGAAGTGCACGTCGGCGTGTACGACATCGCCGAGCGAGATCACATCGAGATTCAGAAACGCCGCCATGATGTTCCCGCGTTGATTGCCTACCTTCGGCAGCGTCGACTGCTCTTCGCGGTCAACCACGTCTTTTCTGCCCTTACGGGGAGACGCACGGATGCTGACTTCGCCCTATTCCAAGACTGTTTTCCGGCTATGGAGACGCTCAACGGCCACCTCCTATCTGCATGCAATTGGGAAGCCGAGATGGTTTCGGCCCGCTGGCGGAAGATCCCGCTGGGGGGCAGCGATTCGCACACCATGGCAGAACTGGGGCGCGCGTTTACCGAGGCGCCCGGCACGCGCAATAAGCGCGAGTTTCTCGACGCCCTGAAAGAAGGACGGGCGCGGGCGCGAGGGCGTTCCGGGGGGTACTGGCAGTTGACGCGCGCGGTCTGGAGCATTGCGGCGCATGTTCCCCAGCAGTACTGGTGGGGCTTCCTGCTGGCGCCGCTGGCCGCGGTCATTCCGCTGGTGACACTCGGCAGTTGCCTCCATGACCGCTGGTTCGCCGGTGCGTGGGCTCGCCGCTTGAACGCGCACGAGCAGCCCGGCTATGGCTCTCGCCGCCCGGCCATCCGCGCTACCATCAGTACTTGAACCCCCAACCGCAGATTCTCATTCTTGATGCCGGCGGCCAATACTGTCATCTCATTGCGCGCAAAGTGCGCGATCTGGGAGTGTATGCCGAAGTGCGCGCGAGCGAAACGCCGGCAGGACAACTGAGCTCGGCCAAGGGTCTCATCATTTCCGGCGGGCCGAGCAGCGTGTACGATTCCGGAAGCCCGACGGTCGACCCCGCCCTATTCACGCGCGGCCCCGCGGTGCTTGGAATCTGCTATGGCCATCAGTTGATGGCGCACCTGCTGGGCGGCGACGTGCGCAAAGGGGAAAAAGGCGAGTTCGGGCTGGCGACGCTTGAAATGGACGTCACCAACGATCCGCTTTTCAGCGGCCTCGCCGGACGTCAGCAGGTCTGGATGAGCCACCGCGACCTGGTGGCGGGAGTCCCGCAGGGGTTTTCGATCGCCGGCCGGACCGAGACCTGCCCAATCGCCGCGATTGCAAATCCAGCGCGCCAACTCTACGCGGTTCAGTTCCACCCGGAAGTGGTCCACACGACGCGAGGCAAGGAGGTGCTCGCGAACTTCGTCTTCCGCGTCTGCGGCTGCGAAAAGGACTGGGATGCGCGCCACCGGGCGCCCCTCGTCGAGCAGGAGATCCGCGCATGCACGGGAGCGCGCAACGTCTTCTTCTTCGTCAGCGGCGGCGTGGATTCGACTGTGGCTTTCGCGCTGTGCACGCGCGCCCTAGGCGAAAACCGCGTCCGCGGAGTCTACGTCGATACCGGCCTCATGCGCGAAGGCGAGACCGATTTTGTCCGCCGGATGCCGGGCATTTCCGTGGAGTGCGCGCAGGAGCAGTTTCTCAATGCGCTGGCCGGTGTCACCGATCCCGAGCAGAAGCGGCACATCATCGGCGAGGAATTTGTACGCGTCCAGGAGCGAGTGATCGATTCGCGCCGCCTGGTGGATGAGAACTGGATTCTCGGGCAAGGGACAATTTATCCGGACACAATTGAATCCGGCGGAACGGCCAAAGCGGCGCTTATTAAGACACACCACAACCGCGTGGCCGGAATCCAAAAGCTGATCGAGTGCGGGCGCATCGTGGAGCCGTTGAAATCGTTTTACAAGGACGAGGTGCGGGAAATCGGCCGCGAGCTGGGATTGCCGGCGGAACTGCTCGACCGGCATCCGTTCCCGGGTCCTGGGCTGGCCATCCGGTGTCTTTGTTCCGAATTCGATGCAGAGGTGCGGCCGACGCCGGAAGGTTGGGTGATTCCGGTTCACTCGGTCGGGGTGCAGGGCGATTCCCGGAGCTATGCGCCGGTGCTGGCTATACGCGAATTGGACCACGCACGCGCCACCGAATTGATCAACCATCTCTCGGGCGTGAACCGGGTGATCGCTCTGGTGAACGGCCGGGCGCCGCTTACGGGAATGCAGGTGCGGGCCTGTTCGCTCACGCCGGAACGGCTGGCGCGGCTGCGCGCCGCCGACGCGACGGTCCGCCGGCTTTCGCACGAAAGCGGATTCGATCACCAAGTCTGGCAGTTCCCGGTGGTGTTGATCCCGCTGGGGACCGAGGAAGCGCCGGATTCGGTCGTACTGCGGCCCATCCATTCGGTTGACGGCATGACAGCGCAGTCCGTCACCATGGAAGCGCCGCTGCTAGACCGAATGTCGAAGGAACTGCTCACACACCAAGGAATTGCCGCGATCTTTTTCGATCTGACGCACAAACCGCCGGCCACGATCGAGTGGGAGTGACGGTCAGGGCAGGTGCATGTCGATGCCCGACTCCCGGTTGAGACGCTCGGTGAGAGGCTTGTCGACCAGTGAAAGCGACACTTGATTGTGCGAATTTCCGGACGTGAAATAGTGGAGCGTGTCGCCATCCACCCAAAACGCGACGGCCGCATAAATGGTGTGGTCTTTGAACGCGACCAGGTACTGCTGCGGTTCGGGAGGCGCCGGTTGATCGGCCGCCGCTTGAGCCGCCAGGTCGGGCGACGCTCCGGCGAAGTTATCGCCGCTCGGCGCAATAGCCTGTTGCATCGGCGGGTAAACGATCATGATGTTGGGCTGTTGCTGGGAAGGCGGCGGTAGCGCCGCACCACTATCTCCCAGATAGGGATTATCGTAGAATCCGCCGCCGGCGTAGACCGGAACGGGATACGCATAGACTCCCCCGCTTCCCCAAGTCCCAAACCCGATCGATGGCCGGCCAGTGCGAGGCCGAAACTGGCGCTGCAGGAATGTCGGATCTGTCACTGCGCCCGGCACGACGAGGTGCGGCCCGCTACCACCCGGAAAGGCGGCGTTCCCGAAGGTTCGGTGAACACCGGGATTGGCGGCCGTGCCGCCCGGGAAGACTACATTGCCGAACGTACCCTGAACAAAAGGCGTGGGATTTACAAAACCGCCGCGGGGTTGCCCCCATCCCGAAACAACAAAAGATAGTACGAAAACGGACCCGGCGAGAGCTCTCATTGGTTGGACCCTCTACCGTATTCTACGCCGGGATCCGCGAAAACGTTGCCCGAAGGAGGAGCTGTTTACTTTTTGGGGACAGACGGAGGCGCGGCAGGAGGCGCACCGGGCGTCTTCACCACGCCACCAGCCGGAGCCGCCGGCCGGGTCACCTGAGTGGCCGGAGCGGCTGAAGGCGCGCCGCCGGCAACCGGATTCGCCTTGTCATACAGCGCGATGATGTCGGCCGTGATGTCTGATGAGGTGGCGCGCCACAAGACGTCGGTCTGCGGATTGCTGACATCGATAATAACGGCGAACCCGTTATCCGCGGCGTACTTGTCCAGCACCTTCATCATCTTGGCGCCGAGCTCCTGCATGAGCTTTCCCTCGTCCTGCTGGACGTCGGCATCGAAATCCTCGCTGTCGCGCTTGAGCGAAGTGTTCTTGGAATCGATGTCGCGCATGAGCTTTCCCTTGGCATCGTCGCTCATGGTGGCGCTGCCTTTACGCAACTGGTCCTGGAGAGAGGCAATATCGTTCTGCTTCTTTTCCAGTTCCGATCGTTTGGGCGCAAACTTGGCCTGCAGTTCGCCGGCCGCTTTCTGGCCGTCTTTAGTGCTCAGGATCGCTTCCTGAACATGGATCACACCAATCTTGGTGGGCGCCGGGGCTTGGGCATGGGCCGCGAAGGCAGCTCCGAATGCCAGGAAGGTCATCAAAACGTTCTTTTTCAAGCTAAACTCCTGAATCTCGAAATACTAGCATAGCGAAGATCGAAGGGGGTGTTAAAACGTCCGTCCGACGGTGAAGCGGAACAGGGTCTGCCGTTCAAAGAAGGGCGTCGGCCGCCCAAAGGTAGCGAGGGCGTTATTGAATGTGGCGGCGTTCGGATACATGGAGCGGTCCGCCACGATCGGCGGTTGAAGGAATTGCTCAATCCGGTTGGGGTTGTAGGCGAAGTAGACGCGGAAAGGCGCCTGGACGATCGGCAACAGAACCTGGATTTCCGCGCCGACGGAGCTGCGCAGGGCCTGGGTACCCGGCGCGATCTTCACCCGGCCATCAAAAGCGGCCTGCGGAAACTGGAGGTTGAGATTGTCCACCTGGGATTGGACCATCCTCAGCTCATTCGGCCGCAGGATACGGTTGATTGCGGCATCCGCAAACAAGGCCAGGGTGACCGGTCCTACGATCGGGATACGATATTCAAAATTTCCGATGACCGTGGTATCTCCGCCGGGAGTGATGAGCTGATAGGTCGGCACCTGCATCACCACGTTTTGATTGGTAGCGATACCGTTAACAAAGACTTTCTGCGTGCGTGGCGTGCCATCGGCGTTGAAGACGTTCACATTGGCGCTCGATGCAATGTATGCGATCGGGGTGATTTCGAAGAAGTCGAACCCGCGGACGTCCTGCTCGCCGCCGATGTACCGCCGCGAGAATGGCGGTATTTCCTTGCCTCCGTACCCGGTAATCAACATACCGGAAAGATGGAAAGCGAGGATATCGTGTCTGTGCCAGGGGGCGGGCTTGTAATATTTGAGGTCGACCGCCGGCGAGACTGTGTTCACATTGCCGCCGAGGTAGCTGCCGGCGAAACTGGTGGACATATAAATCGACCGGCCGCCCGTCGGATTGATCGGCGAGTTCACCGAGTTGTACGTGTAGGACGGGGTGATGCTGCTGGTTTTGACTCCGTTGAGCTGGCTTGGCCCGGAAACGCCGGCGAAATAGAGGTACTGAAAATAGCTCGTGGCGGCGTTCGTTTCGGTTTTGATATCGGAGACGTCATAACCGTAGGTGAGACCGAGGCGGGCGAAGCTGCGCTTGAGCGGATAACTCAGGGAAGTCGTGAACCCCTTGCTGTTCTGCACATAGTTGAGCAGATTTCCCTGACCCAACTGGTTATAGAGCGCTGTCACGTCATACCCGGCGAAAATGGAGGCCTGTCGCGCCTGATTGAAGTCGTAGCGGGTCAGATAGACGCGGAACCCCAACTGCAAGGGCCGATCCAAGAAGTACGGCTCGGTAAAGCCGAAGCTCACGCTCCGCAGGACGGTTCCGAGCTGGGAGTCGATCGACAGGGTTTCGCCCAGCCCTAGGAAGTTGTTGGTCGAATAGTTGAATCCGATAAAGCTGCCGGCGATGCCCGAAACACCGCCGCTGAGACCCACCGAATTCTTGCCCCGCTCCTTAACCTTCAGTGTGATATCGACGGTATTCGTCTGAGGATTGCGGTTGATGGTGGCGGCATCCTCTTTTTTCAATGTCTCGAAGTAACCGAGCTGGTTCAGCCGCAGAATGCTGAGATCCCACAGGCGCGTGTTGAACATGTCACCTTCGTCGAGCAGGATCTCGCGCCGGATGACCTTGTCGCGGGTCGTCGTGTTGCCGGAGAAATCGATGCGGCGCACGAAGAACTGTTTGCCTTCGTCGGCGGTGAGCGTCAAATCGATCTGGTCGGAATTCGGAGGGATGTCGAACGAGGGTTCCGGCACAAAATCGATGTAGCCGAATTCGCCGTACAAATTGCGCATGTTCTCCAGGCCCTTGCGGAGCTTGGCTGTGGAGAAGATGTCTCCCGGCCTCATTTGAAACAGCGTCGGAGTCAGGCTTTCCGGGGTTCGGAACAGCTTCACCCCCACATAGTTGAGCATGTGGAGCTTGTAGAGGCGGCCTTCCTCAACCGGGATTTTGATATCGGCGAAGATGCCGGGCTTATTGGGCTTGAATAATGGCAGGCGCCAACCCTCGCCGCCAGTGCGCCGCATGGTGACCGTTTCGTCCAGAGCCTTGGCGGTGAAATAGCCCTTGTCCTGATAGGCCTGCCGGATCCGTTCTTTGTCTTCCTCCAGCTTCTCGGAATCGTAAGTCTTCGCGAACAGGTTCTCGAGAACAATCGAATACGGGACGCCGATCGGCCGAAGGTTTTTCATGGCCCGAATCACTTCCCGCTGCTTGAAAGCGTGGTTGCCGACAATAGCGATTTCGCCCACTTTCACCTTCGGGCCTTCGTTCACATTGAAAGTGACCTTGAGCGAAGTAGGCGGCAGCTGTTCGATGACCGGATCGACGGTGGCATACTGCCGGCCGCGCTCGGCCAGGAACTCCTTCAAAACTACGGCCGCGCGCTGGACCTTGTTCGGATCGTACTGCGACTCGACCGACAGACCGACCTTTCGATCTTTGAACCGGTCGAGGATTTCCGAGACCGTGACCGAATGGATGCCCAGGTAATCGATCGAGCGGACGACGCGGCGCTCGGTGACGACGAACGTGAGGTTGATACCGGTGCGGCCGGGCTCCGCCTCCAGGCTGATATCGTCAAACCGGCCGGTGTTCCAGAGCGCGATGAAGTCGCGGCGCAACGTGTCCTCGTTGTAGATGTCGCCCGGCTTACTGAAAATCAGCGCACGCAGAGTGTCCTGCGGGACGCGGCGAGCGCCGCGGAAGGTGATGCTTTCGATGGTTTGCCCCGAAGGCTGCAGAGGAACAGCCTGTTGCGGGGGCTGCTCCAGACGCGGCTGTCCGGGCGCGGGCTGGGGAGGTTGCGCGGGTGGAGGAGGCTGCTGTGGAGGCGCCACTTCCGGCACGTTCTCAAATGGGTTTGGCGGCCGCGGCGTCTGCGCTGGTGGCGGCTGCGTTGGCTGCTGCGGCTGTCCCTGCCGAGGCGGCGCCGGCTGAGCCGGAGGCTGCTGCGGCGCTTGCTGAGCTCGCAAGGGAATCAGGAGAGGTGCGCAGAATACCAGGGATACTATTGCCAGGCGTAGCCGCCTGAAAACCTTCATCGGAACATGCCTTTCCACTCTGCGCGCCTACATCGATAGGGATGCTCGGACTTCGCTCCCACTCGGTACAGATCCGTTGCCAAGTTGGTAAGGCATTATTTTACCGTACGTTGAGGACGATCAACAACGAGCGGGAGGCGATACAGTGTGAATAGCGGGCACAGTCGGACGGCGCCAGGCCGGAGGCCTGACAAACGATCATGCCGGAACCGCGGAACGGATGAATTCGACGATCGAATCGAGCGAGGAGCCGGGCTGAAAAATCGCCGCCACCCCCTGCTGCCGCAGCACGGCGGCATCTTCGTCCGGAATAATGCCACCGACGACCACCTTGACGTCGGCCATATCCTTTTCTTTCAACAGTTCGATGACACGAGGCACGATGGCGTTGTGGGCGCCCGACAGGATCGACAGGCCGATTACTTGAACGTCTTCCTGCAATGCGGCGTTCACGATCATCTCCGGAGTTTGCCGGAGCCCCGTGTAAATCACTTCCATGCCGGCGTCGCGGAGAGCGCGCGCAATCACCTTGGCTCCTCGGTCGTGCCCGTCCAACCCGGGCTTGGCCACCAGCACTCGAATCGGTCGCGTCATGTTCTATAGGTGACTGGTTTCCTGGTATGTCCCGAAGACCGAGCGGAAGGCGTCGCAGATCTCGCCCAGAGTGGCGTAGGCGCGAACGGCATCAAGGATAGCCGGCATGGTGTTTGCCTTACCCTCTGCAGCGTACCGCAGCGCATCGAGCGCCTTTTGAACCTTGCCGTCGTCGCGGCGGCGCTTTAGCGCGGCGAGCTTGTCCGATTGCCGGCGGCCGGCGGTCTCATCGATCTGCAACAGATCGATCGGCTGGTCGTCGGACTGGAATCGGTTGACCCCCACCACCACGCGCTCGCCGTTCTCGATTTCGCGCTGATAGCGGTAGCTGGCCGCGGCGATCTCGCGCTGCGGAAAACCGGTCTCGATCGCCTGAATCATGCCGCCCATGTCGTCGATGCGCCGGATGTAGTCGTTGCCCGCCTGCTCGGTTTCGAGCGTGAGCTTTTCAAGGAAGTAGCTGCCGCCCAGAGGATCGGGGGTCTGAGTAATACCGGTTTCATGCGCAAGCACCTGCTGCGTGCGCAGCGCAATGGTAACGGCGTGCTCGCTGGGCAGAGCATATGCCTCGTCCAGAGAATTGGTATGCAGCGATTGCGCGCCGCCTAGAACCGCAGCCAGCGCTTGCAATGCGGTGCGGACGACATTATTGTAGGGTTGCTGCCAGGTGAGCGAGCAGCCGGCGGTCTGCGCATGGAACCGGAGCTTGAGGCTGCGCTCGCTGCGGGCCCCATACCGGTCGCGCATCACCGAGGCCCAGATCTTGCGCGCGGCCCGGTACTTCGCGATCTCCTCGAAGAAATCGCTATGCGCATTGAAGAAAAAGCTGAGCCGGGGCGCGAACTCGTCAACCGCCAGGCCGCGCTCGATCGCCCAATCGACGTACTCGATGCCGTCACGGAGCGTGAACGCCAACTCCTGGACCGCGGTCGAGCCGGCTTCGCGGATATGATAGCCGCTGATCGAGATCGGGTTGAATCGCGGCGTGTGCCGGGCGCCGAACTCGATGGTATCGGTCACCAGACGCATGGAAGGACGCGGCGGGAAAATATATTCCTTCTGCGCGATGTATTCCTTCAGAATGTCATTCTGAATGGTGCCCGAAAGCTGATTCCAGGCAACGCCCTGCTTCTCGGCGACCACCAGGTACATGGCCCACAAGACGGCGGCCGGCGAGTTGATCGTCATCGATACGGTGACGTCACCGAGCGGGATGCCGCCGAACAGGGCTTCCATGTCTTCGAGCGAACAGATGGAAACGCCGCACTTGCCCACCTCGCCCTCGCTCAACGCGTGGTCCGCGTCGTAGCCCATGAGCGTGGGGAGATCGAACGCTACGGACAGGCCGGTTTGGCCTTGTTCGAGCAGGTAGCGGTAGCGGCGATTGGTCTCCTCGGGAACGGCAAAGCCCGAGAACTGCCTCATGGTCCAGAGCTTGCCGCGATACATGTCGCGGTGAATGCCGCGCGTATACGGGAAGTCTCCGGGGTCGCCGACGTCCCGCTGCCAGTCGAGCCCCCGGAGTTGCTCGGGTCCGTACAACGGTTCAACGGGCACCCCGCTGATGGTTGTGAACTGCCGCTGGGCGGTCTTCATCCGCGTCCGTTTCTATCGTAACGCGGATGGCGCGACCTTCGGGTTAGTTGCGGACGCCCACGGTCTCGGTCCGGCCGGCCAGGGGGCGTACGACGCCAGTGCCACAGACCGCCACTCCGGTCTGGGCAAGCGCGGTCAGGAAATTGAACAACAGCGAGTAGAACACCTGCTCGGTGAGGGGCTGCTTTCCGGGAAGCCGGAAGCTGGCCGGCAGTTCCTTGGAAATCGACAGCTTCACTGCCTGGTGATGCGCATGGCCGGCGCGGTCGCGCTTGTTGGCCAGCACCAGCGGCGTTTGCAGGACGGCTCCGGTGCGGCCATCCACGTAAAACTGGCAGCGCGAAAACCAGCCAAGGTTGGCCGGATCCGCGGCATCGAACAGCAGCAACGGCGCAGTCCGGCTGGAAGCGGTGAGCTCAAGCTGCATGAGCCTTGATCCGTCTTTCACGCGCGCCTCAAACCCAGCCTGGCGCGCGATATTGGCGATCATCTCGGGTTCCAGTTCGAGATAGATGAGCTTGTGCGGGCCGGCCTGAAGCACCTGCATGATGTTCTGCTCATTGTATCGCCAAATCGGGAGGAAACTTGCGGAATTTAGAGGCCGCGGAAAGTGATGCCGGCATATGCCAAGGTGAGGCCAATCATGACCACCACCACAACCCAGGAGACGAAGTTGAACCACCGGGGATTCACCCACTCCTGCATCAGGTCCTTCTTGTTGATGAGCAGGACCATCGGAATCAGCACGAATGGCAACAGCATTCCGTTCAGCACTTGCGAAAGCACGATCATCCGGACCAGCGGGAATCCGGGAATCAGGACCACGCCGGCGCCAATGACGATCAACAGCGTATACAGGCCGTAAAAAATCGGAGCTTCGCCCATTCGGCGATTCACTCCGGATTCGAATCCGAGCCCCTCGCAGACGGTGTAGGCGGTCGACAGCGGCAGAATCGATGCCGCGAAAATGGAGGCGTTGAAGAGCCCCGCGCTGAAAAGCAGGAAGGCGTATTCGCCGAACGGCCGCAAGCCCACTGCCGCTTGCGCCGCATCTTCAATGTCCCGCGGCATAACGCTATAAATGGCGCCGGCGCAAGCCACGATGATAAAAAACGCGATCACCGCGGTCATCACGCAGCCCACCACCACTTCGATGCGCGACTCGGCGTATTCCTTGGCGGTGATTCCCTTCTCGACTACGGCCGCCTGCAGGTAGAACTGCATCCAGGGCGCGATGGTCGTCCCGACCATGCCGATCAGCATGTAAATATAGGCGGGCTCCAGTAACAGCACTGGCTTCACGCTGTATATGGCCGCCTCTTTCCAGTCCGGCTTCACCAGGAAACCGGAAATCACATACGTCACGTAAAGGACACAAGCGAACAGAAAAATCTTCTCCACGTTCTGGTAATTGCCCTTGACTACGAGCAGCCACACCGCAACCGCCGCGAGGGGAACGGAGATATACCTGCTGATGTGAAACAACTCGAGCGAACTCGCCACCCCGGCAAACTCGGCCATCACGTTCGTCATGTTCGTCACCACCAGCAGCGTCATCATGAGGAACGTGATGCGCAAGCCGAATTCTTCGCGGATCAGATCAGACAAGCCCTTGCCGGTCACGGCTCCCATGCGGGAGCACATCTCCTGGGTGATGATCAGGGCCAGCGTGATGGGCAGCAGGGTCCACAGCGGAAGGTAGCCAAAGCGGGCGCCGGCCGCGGAGTACGTGAAGATTCCGCCGGAATCGTTATCGACAACCGCCGTGATGAAGCCCGGGCCGATAACAGCAAAGAAAACCGCGATGTGATAGCGGAACCGGCTCAGGAGGTTCCGCATCCGTCACTTGTTCCTCAGCACGGAAATCACATCGTCGGCCGTGATAACGCCGGTCAGTTTGCCGTTTTCATCCACCACCGGCAACGTCAGCAGGTTGTATTTGTCAAACAGTTCGAGGACGCGGTCCTGATGCTCCTCGACCGTGACCTGGAGCAGCGTTTCTGTAGCCCATTCCTTCAGGCGGGCCTCGCCGGGAGCCAGCAGTAGCCGCGCTACCGGGACAGCCGCCGAAAGCCGTTCCTCCTCGTCAATGAGGAAGACCACGTTGAGATTTTCGATCAGCTCCTCGCTGCCTTTCAGGATCTCCATGGCTTCGCTGACGGTAGCGCCATCGTGGAGAACGACATACTCGGTGTTCATCATGCCGCCCGCCGTGTCTTCTTCGTACTCGAGCAATTCCTCCACGTCCGTCTTCGGCTCCGAATCCATCTCCTCCAGAATGTCGTCAGAGGCTTCCTCTTCCAATTCCGAGAGCGCGTCGGCGGCCTCGTCCGGCGACATCTCTTCCACGATGTCCGCCGCTTTCTCCGGCTCGAGAGATTCGAGAATGCTGGCCTGCATTTTGGGATCGACTTCCGACAGGGTCTCTGCCGCCACCTCGCTGTCGAGAGTCTCGAAAATGGCTTCGCGTTCCGCCGGGCCCAGGTCTTCAACGATATCGGCCAGGTCCGCCGGATGGATGGCCTCCAGCTTTTGATAGGAGATATTGAGTCGCAGGCGCCGCAGCGGGTCGGGTTCGACTACGTTGCAAAACTCCCATCGGATGGACTTCGGCGGTACCGGCTTCTGCACCCACCGGATCCAGAGCGGTGGCAAAACTCCCTGGAACAGGCGCCGCAGGATGCTGCGGATGCCGATATCTACGTCGCTGACCACGAGCAGGTCGCGAGTGTCGTTATGGCGCACGTCGAGCGTCAGATCGGTTACCCGCACAACCTTGCGCCCCGTCACGTCGATGATTTGCTGGTCCAGCAGGTCGCGCCCGAGCCGGAGCATGTACTCGTCGTCATGATAGGGGGTGAGGTGCTCGTCGCTGAGGTAGATTCCTTCCTTCAAACCGATGGAACGGATCTGGTCGAACCGGACGGTGAGCCAGGTGTCCTCGCCGCCCACCAGATAGCGATCGATACGGGAGGAGTGAACCAGCGGGACCAGGGCGGCATCGCGAACGCGGCCGATGCGGCGTCCTTTGACGTCGTAGACCGGCATCGAAACCAATTCGGTGAAGAACAGGATCTGATCCGTCATCGAAAGAGCCCCGGCGCCTGAACATAGCCCGTGTCCGCAGCGGGAACAGCTTCCGACTTAGGACCTTCAAATACGTTCTACACGGCTTTGGCTGGGTCGAGCGCCAATTCCAATATGGCGCATCCGCGCGAGAGCCCGCAAGGAAAAAGTGAGGGAAAATCAGTCGCGCCGGCCGATCTTGTCGCCGGCCGGCAACGTCGCCGCCGCTGCTATTTCACGACGATCCAGTACGGCATCATACGCAGCATGCCGCCGCGCATCCACGCCCGGTACGGCATCCCGTGAAAGGCTTCGGCGAGCCTCGATTCCAGCAGGTCCGGCTGGGACCGCTTAAACAGCAGGTCGAAGATGCTGCGGCGAGGCGGATAGGGAACGATCGTCACCTTTTCGTCCGCCGCAATTTTGGCTCGCTTTTTCACCAGATCGATGGCATCGTCCAGTCCGCCCAACTGATCCACCAGCCCGTGTGTTTGGGCTTGCGACCCCAGCCAGACCCGTCCTTGCGAGACCGGCTCGATTTCGCTGAATTTGCGGCGGCGGGCGTCCGCCACCTTGGTCACGAAATCCTGATAGCTGGCGTCGATGCCATCTTTCAGTTTCACCCGCTCGTCCGGGCTGAGCGACGTATAGTCCGAGTCAATATCGGCATATTTACCGCGCTGGATCGCGTCCTTGGTGATGCCCAGTTTGTCGTACAAGCCGTGCAGATTGGGTTTGCCGAAGACCACGCCAATCGATCCGGTCTCCGTCCCTGGATAGGCCAGAATCGGGTCGCCGGTCATGGCGATGTAATATCCGCCCGAGGCCGCCACATCGGACATCGAGATCACCATCGGCTTCTTTTTGCTGAGCAGGTTCATCTGACGCCAGATCTCGTCGGAGGCCACCACTTCCCCGCCCGGAGAATCGATCCGCACGATGACCCCGCGAATCGACGAGTCGTTGCCGACCTGCTCGAGCAGTCTGTCAAACGGATAGGCGGCCAGGTTGGTTTCGTCCGAAGTTCCGTCGCTCGGATCGCCTCGAACGATGTCACCCGAGCCCACCACCAGTGCGATTTTGCTGCGGCCCTGCAAACCGGGCGGGTCCGCTGCTTTCACATAGGTGGTATCTTTGACCTTCTTCAAATCGCGCAAATGGAGCCTGTTTTTGAGGTCGTTCCACATCTCGTCCTCAAACCGCAGTTCGTCGATCAATCCGGCCTTCTGCGCCTGGGGCGCGAGAAAGACCCCTTGGTCGATGGCCGCGCGAACGTCCTCCGGCTTTTTTTTGCGCCCCGCCGCGATGCCATCGATGAGGCTGCCGTATAAACCGTCTACGACCGAGGTGATGACTTCTTTCGTCTCGGGGCTCATATCGGCGCGCGTGAACTGGTCGCCGAAGTCCTTATATTTGCCGGCGTGCTCGACGTCCACCGAAACCCCCAGCTTGTCGAGCGTCTTTTTGAAATACATCAGTTCGGCGCGCAGGCCTTTGACGTAGAACTGATCGGCCGGGCCGAGATAAATCCGGTCGGCGCCGCAGGCGACGTAGTATTCGCGCGCCTGGGGGCTGTGCAGGTACGCATACACCGGCTTGCCCGATTTTCGAAACCGCTCCAGATCGGCGCGGATTTCTTGAATCTTGCCCCAGCCGGCGCTCAACCCTTCCGGCTCCAGCACGACAGCCTTGATATGGGAATCGATCGCCGCTTTGCGCAGCAGCGTCCAGACATCCGCCACCGTCAGCACCTGGCCTTCGCTGAGAAACGGGACCTCGACCGGCGCCTTCTCGGGCACGTCGCCGTTAAGCCGCAGCACCACAACGGAATTGTCGGCGATGTCCGGCGGCCTCTCGCGAAACCGAAGCAGCGCGAAGAAGATCAGCCCGATCGCGAGAATCACCAGCAGAACGCCCGTCACGAGCCCGATCAGAAACTTGCCCATAGCTATTTCGAAAGTATCACAGGCCGTGACGCCGCTCCGTGCGATCCCTCAGCGCCCGACTGTTGCATAGATCACGTGCCCTCCGCCCCGCAGGTCGCGGCCATAAATCAGGTTCACGTGCAACCCGCCGGCAACCCGCACCGATGTATCGAGCCCCGTGTCCACCAGCCAGGGCTGAAAGCGGCTTCGGCCAAAGACATCGGAGGTCCGGCCGGTATCGACGAACGGACCCGCCGCGAGGGTGAACAGTTCGCGACGGTACAGTTGCTTGTGGAAGTCCCAGTTGGCCAGGAAATAGTTTCGCCCGACCGGCGCGCTCCCTTTTTTCCCGGCAACCGTACCGGAATGGCCGCGAAGCCAGAGGTCGTTGTCTCGTTCGACCCCCAGCATGAACAGCTCGTCGAAGGGAGCATTGCCTTGGGTCGTTCCGGCCCGCACTCGCGCGTTCACTTCGTAGTCATCGCCGCGGGACTTCGGCAGCCACCGCGCGTCAAGGCTTGCCCGGGCGTGGGAAAACAAGCCGCCGGAACCGCCTAACATCCGCCCCACGTCCCCATTCACGCCGGAGACGATACGAATGCGGCGTTCCGGAATCCGAAGCAGCTCGTAGGTGAGCCCGGCCCGGTACTGGATCGCGGCACCCTCGCCGAATCCCGGCAGGTTCATGAAGCGGCGCGAAGACACCTCCACACCGGTCTGCCAGGCGAGCCGCCAACTCGGAATGGCCTGAAACTCGAGGCCGCTCGCCAGCCTCTGCATACGGAAGTCCTCCGCCCCACCCGCGTTCCACGTTTCGCTCCGGGCATCGGCGTACCAGCGGTATCGCCATTTCGCGTTGTGCATCAGCGGTCCGGAGAAGGACGTGCCGATCCGCCGCTTTTGCGCGTCCCAGCGCAGAAGCGCGTCCCAATTGAGACCAGTCCCGCCGATGTCGCGCAATTCCGGTAACAGCGTTTGATACGCAACGCCCCGAAATGCAGAAACGATGCTCGTCCAACCCGGAAGCTGCACCCAATGCAAGGCGGCATCAAAGCGCTCGTCGGCGTGCGCCTCCAGATCCAGCCGATAAGACGGAAACGAGTCCAGGGCATCCAGCCGTGCGTCGGCGGTTCGAAAATCGTCGAGCGTCAGAAGACTTCCCGGAGCGATGGTGAGGGCGGAATCGAGCAGCACCGCGTTGAGCTTCGGCTCCGGAGCGACCAGGACCTCCGCGATTTGCGGCTTGCCGATGCGATTCCAATACCGAACCGCCGCCTCGACGTTGCCTTCGAGGTAGTAAATGGTTGCCAGAAAATCGCAGGCGTATCGATCGGAGGGGTCCAGCGCCAGCGCGCGCCGAAGATAGCGTTTGGCCGCGGCGAGATTCTTTTGCCGGTACTCGACGCCCGCCAATTCCACGAGAAGACGCCGGTCGCGGGGAGCAAGCCGGGTTCCTTCGAGGAAAGCCTCGCGCGCCTCGGCCCAGTGCCCCGATTGCGCCAGTTCGGTCCCGCGCTGCAGATCATCGGCCGCCGCGCAGCCGGCCGCCAGGATCAGGAGAGCCGTCGCGGCACGGCCAACAGCGTCCAATTTCCAGCGGTCCTCCACTTCTTTTCGAACTCGGCCCGGCCAATCTTGCGGAGCTTGCGGTCCGCCGGGTCGTTCATCTCTACCATGTCTCCGCTCACGCCCGCGATCACCACGTAGTGCGACTCGCCGCCGCTGCGCATCGCCACGATGAGAGGCCTGCCTTTGGCCAACTGCTCGCTCAAGTCGTCCCAGAGGCCGCGAAAGGCCACTGTCTCGAAACCATGAGCTTCCAGGTACTGTCGCATCTGGCTCGCGAGGATTCCGTGCAACTCCGCCGAATACAATTCGTCCTGGATGCGGGCTGCCTCCGTGTCCGATGGTTCAAGCGCGGCGCCCTGATGCAGCCAGTACTGCATGGTCATCGACAGCACTGCGGCGCCGCAACCGTTCTCGGTCTGTTTGACGAACGGGACGTCGAGCCAGAGCCCGCGCGTTTCGCCGGCCAGGAGTACGGCGAAGAGAAACACCAGAATTCCGGCGCGGCGTCTCACCTTGCCGCAACGATTACGAGAATAATGACCGCGGTCCCCAGCGCGATCAGGATGTAAGTAATCTCCTGGTTCGAGAGCGAGCCCGCGGCAAAGTCCGCCTGCAACTGGCTGGTCCGCGCCGCCAATTGCGCCAGTTCTTCGGAGCTGAGCATAGGCAGCGCCGTTTTGATCTGGTCTCCGTCGATATGCGCCGCGCGCAAAGCGTTTTGCGCAATTTCAGAAGAGAAGAAGCGCTCGACCTTCGCCAGGTCGCCTTGCCGGCTCTCGGTGGCGGCAGCGGCGTCCCGATGCAGTTCCGTCAACGGCACCACATGGTTTTCTTGCGCGACCGCGCTCATGATTGGAACGATTGTGGACACGAGCAGCGCGATCACACTTCGGCTTTTTGCAATAAACATCAGGTGAGCCCCCCTTCGAATCCAGAGCTTATCACGCGCATCCGCGCGCAACACAGTAAGCTGGCGGATAAACAGAAGTTGTTAACGAAAGTAAGTAAGTCTCGGTATGTCTATTGTTTCACGAAATTCATTGGAGGTGAAACAGGCCTGCCGATCCGTGTTCATCGGCGGCTAACGGCTAGATTTCCCAAACCCGCGCGCCGCCCCGATAAAACGAAACCGCCCCGTCTTCGCTCACCTTCAACGCCATGCCGAAGCGCGAAGAGTACATCGCGGCCGTGGTGCGGCCGCCTTCCTGCGCCGCCATCGGCTCGCCGGTGGTCCGCAGAATGGCGCCGAACGCCAGCAGTCCCCCTTGCCGGTCCATGACGATGCCTCCATCGACTCGGGCAATGCTCTGCAAGACTGTCAATTCCAGGTCGGCCAGGCTCTTACCGCGCAGCAAATAGTGGACCCGCTTGGAGAAACCGGGCGGCTGATCGTCCAGTAAGTCTTCGGGCGCCACCAGGCTGACGGCCGACTCCGCCTGTTCAAGCACGACAAACAGGCCGCCGCGCCGGTGTTCCGCCAGGTTCAGCGCTACCGTGAACAGCCGCTGCGCCAGCACGGTGTCACCGATCGCCTGGTGGAACTCATAATACTTCTCCCGCATGTCGGTAACCCGCCAGCGCCCCTCGAGAAAATGAAACACCTGCACACCGCCGGCGAAAATCTTGATTTCCCCATTCGGTGTCAAGACGAGGCAGATGCTGCCGCCTGAAGCGGTGGCCAGACAATGCGCGCGGTATCGTTCCGCGCTCGGCGCCGGCAGGGCTACATCCTCGTACGCACGTGCATACCGCTCGACATCCACGAGATCGACCAGCAGGCCGTCTGCATTCACCAGGAACACCGTATTTAACCCATCGCACAGCCGGTGAAAGCTTTTGATCGAAACCAGCGCACTGGTATACGGCACCGCTCCGTCAGGCAGTTGCGCCTTCAATTCGCGCCCGTCGTGCCCGGCGCCGGCCAGGATCACGCCCGTCGAGATCCGCCGGTTCTCGTACGTGATCAGCGAACTCTGGCGCAGCACGTCAATCGCGTCGGCGATCCCGTCCCGCTTGCCCGATAGTCCCCCGGCATCGGTGTACGGCGAAGGATCGAGAAACGCCGAAACGTACCGGTCTTCCGAACGTCCTTCGAACAATTGAGGGCTGGCCGCGGCCGACTCCGGAAAGAAAATGCTCCGATATCGGGCCGACAAGACATCGCCGATCGCCGCCACCATTCGGAGCTGGTCCTCCGTGAACGCTCGGCCACCGCGCCGCAGACGGTATCGGTTCCCCATCCATTCCAGATCGAGTGTCCCATCGGTCCGGTTGTGCAACGCGAGAGAGTGTTTGACCTCCGACGCCGTTTCCCGCGACGACAGCTCGGCTTCCGGAAAGAAATACCGCACGCCGCGCTCGAAAAAATCGCCGTATAGCGTGTTCGCGAATTCGAGCGCGTCCGGTAGGTGCGGTTCAGGCATCTTCGCCCTTTTTCATGGCGCGCAGATCGATGCCCAACGCCTGGCACTTCTTGTAAAGATGACTGCGCTCGAGTCCCAGGGCCTTGGCCGTGTCGGTCATCCGCTCGTGCCGGCGCAGCTCCGCCACAATGGTCTCCCGCTCGAACGCTTCGACACGCTCGGCCAGCGTACCCTGCAGACGCGGAGCGGCTGCGCCAGTCCCGTTCGAAGCCGTCACCGGCAATGCCATCCGGACCGTGGCCGCGTCCACCGGCCCGTCCGCGAGCAGGAGCAAGCGCTCCACCACATTCCGGAGTTCGCGCACGTTTCCCGGCCACGAGTACCTTTGAAGCGCCTGAATCGCGTCCGGAGCAAACGCCCGCGGTTTCCATCCGTTCTGAGCGGAGATCTGCGAACCCAGATAGTTCACCAGCGCCGGGATGTCTTCGGCGCGCTCGCGCAATGCCGGCACTAGCAGCGGATAGACATAAACCCGGTGATATAAATCCTGGCGGAAGCTCGCTCTCTTCACCAGATCTTCCAGGTTGCGGTGCGTAGCCACGATCACGCGCGCGTCCACCGCGATCGGCCGATCGCCTCCCACCCGCTCCACCTGGTTTTCTTCCAGTACGCGCAGCAGTTTCGCCTGCATCACCAGCGGCATGTCGCCGATTTCATCGAGAAACAACGTCCCGTGGTGCGCCTGCTCGAACTTCCCGATATGCCGCGAAGCGGCGCCGGTAAACGAGCCTTTCTCGTGGCCGAACAGCTCCGATTCGATCAGTTCGCCGGGAACCGCCGCGCAGTTCAGGGTCACGAATGGGCCGCTGCGGCGCGCGCTGCGCTCGTGCAGCGCCCGCGCGATCAGTTCTTTCCCGGTGCCGGTCTCGCCCAGAATGCACACGCGCGTCTCGCTCGCCGCCACGCGATCCACCTGCGCCATCACGCGCTTCATCGCCTCGCCCGTGTGGACGATCTCATGCTTGCCGACCCGCTGGCGCAGGTCGCGGTTCTCTTCTTCGAGCCGCTTCAGCTTGAGGACGTTCTCGACCGTCAGCATCAACTTCTCGGTCGACAGGGGCTTCTCCAGGAAATCGGCCGCGCCCAGGCGCGTCGCGCGCACGGCCATCTCGATATTCGCCTGGCCGGAAATCATGACTACCGGCAAGCCGATTTCGAGCCGCCGGAGATCCTCCAGCAACGACAGGCCGTCCTTGCCCGGCATCACCACATCCGACAGCATCATGTCGAACGCCTGTGACTTGAGGAGTTCGAGCGCGCGCCCCGCGTTATCGCACACGGTAGCCTCGTGACCGGCCATTCGGAAAGCCCGAGCCACCGAAGCCAGCGTGCTGGCATCGTCATCGACAATCAGCAGATGCGCCAAATTTGAGGTTACCGTGAAACCTGTGACTCCAACTCGATCCGGAACGTCGTGCCCTTGCCCGGCTGGCTTTCCACCGAAATGCGCCCATGGTGGTCGCTGATCACCGACTGCACGATCGCGAGGCCCAGCCCCGTCCCGTGTGTCTTGGTTGTGTAATACGGCGTGAACAGCCGTTCGCACTCCTCCGGCGTCAACCCCTGACCGGTATCCGACACTTCGAGCCGCACCACACCCTCCCGTCGCTCGGTCCGGATGGTGAGTACGCCTCCTCCCGGCATCGCGTCTATCGCATTCAGGATCAGGTTCCGCAGCACGCGCGTGATCTGCTCGACATCGGCCAGAATTTGCGGCAATGCCGGATCCAGCTCGGCGCGGCCCGTGACCCCCGCCTGCGCGAGTTGCGGTTCGAAAAGCTTCGCAGCCTCCCGCACCAGCTCGTTCAGATCGACCGCTCGCATCTCGGGCGCCGGCATTCTGGCGAAGTCGCTGAAGCGCGCGATGATCTGCTTCAGATTTCCGAGCTCCGCGATCAGCGTCGCCGTCCCTTCGCGAAACACCTCGTCGAACTGTTGCGGGTACTGCTCGCGCGCCCTCTGCATGTTCTCCACCGTGATCTGTAACGGAAACAGCGGATTCTTCAGCTCGTGGGCCAGACGCCGCGCCAGCTCGCGCCATGCCGCCACGCGTTCGGCCTGCAGCAGCCGCTCCCGCTGCGCGGCCAGCTCCCGCGTCATGCGATTGAACGCCAGGGCCAGTTGTCCGACTTCGTCTTTGGAGGAAACATCGACCGTAGTCTCCCAGTTGCCGGCCGCCACTTTGCCCGCGCTGGCCGCGAGCGCCTGAACCGGCCGCGTGACGCGCGCGGTCGCCCACCACGCCAGCACGATGGCCAAGAGAATCCCTCCGGCGCCCAGCGCCACGGCCGTGTATCGAAGAAACGCTTCCAGTTCCACCAGCTCGGCGCGCGAGCTGCCGATCAACAGAACGCCCAAGACGTTGTTCGTCTCTCCGGTGAGCGGAAGCGCGTGAAACAATTCGGCGCGCATGCCACTGCCGAACGTGCGCACGGCTTCGCTTGGATTCTTCCGGACCTCGTCAACCACTGGCAGGAACTCCGCGGCTTGCGGCGCCACGCCGTTCGCGTCCATCAGTTCGCCGGCCGACAACTGCGGCTCGAGATTGCGGTACAGCAGCACGCGCATCCCGGCCGGAAGCACAAGGCTGGCGAGAAACGCGCGGTCCAGCCGCTGGCCGCCCGCCACATACAGCGAACGGTCTCCGGCGCGCGTCTCGCCGACCGCCGCCAGGGCCAGCACCACCCCTTCCGCTACTTCTTCGCGTCGCAGAAACGCCCCGTGCGATTTCCATCCGGTGGACCCGGCCAGCCACTCCTCTTTGTATCCGAAGCGCGCCGGCCATTCCGCCGAAGAGATAATCGTCCCGTCGCCCGTCACCAATTCCAATAGGTCCAGGCCGTGCGCCATCGCCAGCGCAGCCGCCTGGCTGTAGTGCGCGGCAGGGTCGGGCGCCACCGCAATGTTCGTCGCCGCGTCTGACACCGCGATGCTATTCACGGCCCGGACGATCTCCTCGCCGCGGCGCGCAAACTCCCGGCGAAATTGAGCCACCAGCGCTTCGACTCGCTGGTTTTCGACCCGCTCGAAGGCGTCGCGCATGGAGCGCGCAACCAATCCTTCCACTAGCGCGACCGTTCCCACCACCACGACCACGAAAGTCAGCAGCAGCCGCGTCCGCAGCGTCACGGCCGGGTTCCTTCTACCCACAAATCGCTGAACCGCCACGCGCCGAGCGGCGTGATCCCTTGACCGCCTTTGGCGCGCGGGCCGACCCCGTAAACGTCGGGCAGATGAAACAGCGGAATCACGTGATAGCCCGCCATCAGCGCGCGTTCGGCGGCCAAGAGGCTCTCAGGCGTGTCCGCCCGCGCCGCTTCGGGCAGGCCCAGTGCGGCAGCAACTCCCGGCAGCGCACGCGCCGGGTCGTTGGATTCGATCCGAACCTCCATGAGCTTCACGTCCGCACTCGCAACGGATGCCACTGTTACCGCGAGGCCCGCATCGCGCGCATTCAAGGCGACGCGTTCTGCGATCGGGCGCAATCCCGCCTCCTCCACGGAGAGCGACAAGACGCGAGTCCCGGCTGGAGCCGCGGCGGCGAGCCCGCGCGCCCGGCCAAGGTCCGGCGCGGTCAGAAACAAGAAGGCGTATCCCGAGATCCACTGCGGCAACAACGCGCCTGCAATCTCGCCCTGCTTCTGCAGCAGCACGTTATGAATGGCCGCCCGGTCGACCGCCCACGCCAGGGCTTCACGAATGCGTGCATCCGAAACCCGCGAATTGAACACCAGCACCATGAGGCGCACGGGAGCCGATGCCCACGTTTTGCGGCCGGCCGCCGGACGCGTCCCCAGCTGCACGACATCCGCCTTGCCAAGTTCCAGATCGATCCCCTGCTCGCGCAGCGGCCTCCCCATCTGGACTTCCACCTGATCCAGGTAGGGCCGCCCGCCCGGCGCGCTGTCGTTGGCCGAGTAAACCGCCAGCCGCCCGGCCTCCCAGCGCGCGATCGTAAAACCATCCGCGAGGTCCGCCATACCGCGCCCGGTCTGCGGCGGGTCGGCAGACTCGACCAACTCCTGCACTTCGACCCGCAGCGTGCCGCCATAATGCGGCCGCGTCGCGGCCGACGCTGCCGCCGCCACACTAAGGAGCGCAAGCCATCGTGAGGACATAAGCTGTATATCTTCCGGTCGCGGCATCGCGCGAAATCGCGAGTGCCGAAGCGGGCCCCGAAGGCCACAACGCCGTTACCGGCCCGGCGAACGTCACCGGCGGCCCCAGCGGCGCCGCCGCGTGATTGACTATGCTGAACGCCTGGACGGCATCCGGCTCGTTGAATTCTCCGGGACGCGTCGCCAGCACCTGTGAACCCGTGCCGCACCGCGCGCCGATTCCGGCGACGTCGCTGCCCCACCCCGAAATACTGGCAACCGGATCAAGCGCGCCATCCAAGATCTGAGTGTGGCCGTCCACCAGGGCCAACAACCACAACGTGCTGCCTTGGTCTTCCACCGAGGCAGCCGAATAAAAAGGTGCGATCGTTTTGCGCACACCGCTCTGCGTCACCACGCGGCCGTCAAAGTAATTCCGGTTCGCCGCAAAATTGGCGAGCACAAGGCCGCGGCTGCCCGACTCCAGCACCCAAGGCTCGTCGTTGCGCTGGCACCGGATCGACAGAATCGCTTGCAGGGCATCTTCACAGGCAATCCCGGGCAGAGAAACGATGACACGACCTCCAATTACCCGCAAGCGCCCACGAACGTCGCGCGGCCGCGGCGCCTCCGGTACGAGCGCGACGGATTGCTGGCTCTGATTCCGATGAATCGTGATCCCGGAGGGTGTCAGAACCGCCAAGCCATCCGGCAGAACCGCGACATCCAGCATCGGCTCATCCTGCTCCCAAATCAACCGTTTTTCCAGAACTGCGCCAGCGATCGAAACGATGGGCCGCTCGGACCGCTTCCAATCCGCGATCCACACCTGCCCTTCGTCGCCCTTGCGGATTTCCTCCACAAGCAGGTACTCGGACGAGTTCTCGGAAAGCGTGATGTGAATCTCGACGGCCGGCCCGCCCTCGGCGGTATGCGGCAGGGCGGATTCGAATGCCTGGCGGACGCGCGCCACTTCGGAGTCGGGAAGTGAAGAAAGGTTTTTGTACGTGGCGAAGACCGGCCCGCTGACCGCGCCCGAGGTCTTGGACGCCAGCTCACGCGCTGCGCCCGGCAGATCTTCGGCCGCCGTGGAGGCTTGGGGAATGAGCAACACCAGCGCGGCTAAAGCCGCGCGCGACGCCTTCACGACTGCGAGGATAGCATATGGCGCCGCTCGTTCCCGCCGATCAGCCAGATGATGCCGCGCAAGCACCCCCGCGCCACTAAGAACGAAATCGGAAAGGTGATCGCCACCATGAGTACACAACCAAGTACGTTTTCCATGGATCCTTCCTACTGGCCCGCTGCCATATCGGCCCGCGCCACGGTAATTCCAAAAATCTCATCCAAGTCCGGCGTGTGATCGCCGTGGAGTTCCACCACATCCCCGACCGCCACCATCGTGAATAATTCCTCGACATCCCGGTTGCGCAGACGAATGCACCCGTGCGAGGCGTTATGGCCGATCGATGCCGGGTTGTTCGTGCCGTGAATGCCATATCCCTTGAGGCTCAGCCCGATCCAGCGGGTGCCAAGCGGATTCGCCTTCCCCGGCCCGACAATCTTTCCTTTCGTGTACCAGGTCGGATCCGGAATGCGCTGGACGATCTCGAACGTGCCGGTAGGGCTCGGCGAGTTCTCGGCACCGACGGCCGTTGAAAAAATCTTCACAACGTGCCCCGACTCAACCACCGCCAGTTTCCGATCCGGTATGCTGACGACGATCTTCCGTGCCGCCTTCGCCCCGTTGTCCTGCGCCAGCGCTTCGGCAGCCGCCAGCAACACCACACTCGTAACTGCCGCCACCTTCCTGATCTGTTCTTCCGTCCGAAGCATCTCCGCATCCTCCCTTCGAGGAGCAGAAAAGCAATGGCGGGACCAGACGCTAAACTGTTGAAAAAGAATGCCTTGATTGCAAACGCGGGCGTGTCTGCCCAGACACGTGTGGCCCGCGGGACGCATCACGCGGCTCCTCCGAACGATTCCGGCAGCCGGATGATCTTCTTTTGAATGGCGTACTGCACCAACTGGGCTTTGTTGTGAATGTTGAGCTTGCGCATCAAGTTGAACTTGTGCGCCTCCACCGTCTTCACGCTCAGGTCAAAATTAGCCGCGACCTCCTTGACCGACTTGCCTTCGGCCAGAAGCTTGGTCACCTCGCGCTCGCGCTTGGTCAGTGTGCCCAACCGGGGAGAGCGCGCTGGCGACCGGCCTTGCTCGCGGAACCCGTCCACGAGTCGGGTCAAGAGGCGGGCGCTCAGATAATTGCCCCCGCGGTGTACCTCCCGGATGGCGGTCACCAACTGCTCGGCGGGGCTCTCCTTTAAGATGTACCCGCTGGCGCCAATCTCGACCGACTCGGCAAGGTAATCCTCGTCGTCGTACATCGACAGGAAAACCACCTTCGTATCGGGACGCTCCTTGCGAATCTGGCGGGTCGCTTCGAAGCTGCTCATACCCGCCATTCCGATGTCCATCAGCACCACGTCGGGCCGCAGTTGCCGCGCGAGCGCGACCGCTTCGGCCGCCCCCCCAGCCTCGCCCACCACCTCCAGATCGGGCTCGGCGCTCAACAGCGTCCGCACTCCCTGCCGGAACAATGTGTGATCATCCGTTAACAGTACGCGAATCTTTGCCATTACCTACCACCAGTGCGATATCCCGCGGCACCTGCAAGCGGATGCGTGTCCCTTTGCCAGGCCTGCTCGAGATTTCGAGTGTTCCTCCCAGCAGCCTGGCCCGTTGCCGCATGCCCGCCAATCCGAAAGAACTTGATTTGCCCGCGACCTGATCCGCACGAAAACCGGAGCCGTTGTCGGTGACGCTCAGCTCGATATTCTTATCGGCGGCATGCAATCGAAGATTTACAGCGGTCGCCTGAGAATGCCGCGCAATGTTGTGGAGGCACTCCTGGGTGGCGCGGTAAATGACCTCGGCAACCGGCCTCGGCAGCGGCTGTTCGCCCATCCGGATGCGCAACCGCACCCGGCCGGCGTGGATCTTTTGGAAACGGGTCACAAGGTGCCGGAGTGCCGCTTCTAAACCCAGCCTTTCCAACACCGCCGGGCTGAGCGCCGCCACAATCCGGCGCAACTCGACAGCGGTGCGGCCCGCCACTTCGCGCGCCTCCGCGAGCCGCCGGCGCAGATGGGCCGGCGCTTCCCGTTCGAGCATTTCCAACTGCAGACGCAGCGCCATCAGCGCCTGGCCGGCTTCGTCGTGCAGTTCCCGCCCGATCCGGCGGCGCTCCTCCTCCTCGGCACGGTGCGCCTCCGCTTCCAGGCGCCGTATCTCCCCCTCCAGCCTGGCCCGCTCCAGCGCCTCCTGGCAGTGCACAGCGGCGGCCTCGAGAAGCGCCTGTTCACCCGGTAACCAGACCCGGGGGTTCGTGAAGGCAAGCTGCAACACGGACCTCGGGCCCAACGGATAGGACCAAATCGATCCATATCGGCCGGCTTTTCCGAAATACCGTGGCTGGGGAGTCTTTCCGGAGACGCCCGGCTCCATCAAAATCAGCCAGCCGGCCGCGGCGCCGAAGGTCCGGACCAGGACCTCCACGAACGAGCGAAGCAGGTGATCGAGATCGGGCGACTCCACTTCGGCTTGCGATAGGGCAAGCAGCGCTTGCGACTCGGCTTCCCGCACCTGGTAGTAGGCGCGATCGAGCACCAGGCGAGTGGCGAGGTGGAGCTGTTCGCGGGCCGGCTCGTAGCGGCCTTGGAGTGCCCGATCGATCCGCATTCCAAACTGCTCGAGAGCCTTCAGCGCGTCCTCGGGACCGATATTCAGCTTCGCCAGCCGCCGGCCGTTCTCATCCACCTGCCGGACAAAGCACCCCAAAGAACTGAGGCGCGCACACGCGGTCGGCGTCACGGCCAGTAACGCACCAACCTGAGCGGAATTCCAGCCTTGGCGGTTCAATTCGAGATTCAGCCGCCGTTCCAGCCCGCGGGCCGGACGCGCCAGGGCGCGGAGGAGACGCCGGATATGGGGGCGCGCGGCTCGCGTGAAAAGGCCCGTCACAAGTAAAAAATCGACGGGAACCGGCGCGAGCTTTACGTGCCCCGGCTATCCAACGTACTGGACTTCTTCTTCGAGCTCGAAGCCAAAGCGATCGAGGACACGCTGCTTCAGATCGCGGATCACGGCGCACAATTCGGCCGCGGTGCCGCCGCCCGCGTTGTAGATCAGGTTGGCATGGTAGGTGGCCACGCGGATTCCGCCATATTCGGTGCCCTTGGCCCCGACCTGCTCGAGAAAGTAGGCCGACGGCACTTTGCCTTCGCGCACCACCGCGGCGGGCACCGCGGCGGCGACCTCCGGGGGCAGATCCTTATAGAGCAGGTTTTTGAAGATGCTGCCGGCGCATTTCATGGTCACGGGGAATTTCTCATTCCGGATTTTGACGATGTCATCGGCGGTGCGCCGCAGCACGGCGGCATCGGCTGCTTCCAGCGCCAGTTCCGTCGAGAAGATGATCCACTCTTTGTGCTGCTTGAAAATGCTCTCGCGATACTGGAATTGGCATTCGTGATTGGTGAACAGCCGAATTTCGGCGCCATCGTAGAAACGCACGCGCACGACACGCTCGGAAATCGAGTGCCCGTACGCACCCGCGTTGCCGTAGACGGCCGCGCCGACCGAGCCCGGAATTCCGGCCAGCGTCTCGAGACCCTTCAATCCGCGGTCGATGGTGAAATCGACCAGATCCTGCAACACGGCTCCCGCATCCGCCATCACGCAGGTTCCCGCCGCCTGCAGGCGGTCGGCGCGATAGCGCAGCACGAGCCCGCGAAAGCCGGAATCGGAAACGATCAGATTGGTGCCGTCTCCGATCACCGCCGTCGGAACACCGCCGGCGCGCGCTGCGGCCAGCGCGGCGATAAACGCTTCGGCATCGTCGGTCTCGGCATAGAGGTCGGCGGGGCCGCCAATCCCGAACCGTGTATAGCGGGAAAGCAACGTCCCCGTAGAAACGGTTAAATTAGGGATTCCGGCGAGGCGCGCCTGCGCCTCTTCGGTGGTGGGCATCAGCTCAATTATAGTAAGGAGGCATTCGTGCGTTCCGGTTTTCCCGGGTTTCCTGAAGAGGGCATTCAATTCTTTCGCGGCCTGGCCCGCAACAACAAACGAGACTGGTTCTTGCCGCGCAAGTCGATCTTCGAAGAAAAGGTCAAGCAGCCGATGCAGGAGCTGGTTTCGGCGCTCAACGCGTCTTTGATGGAGTACGCGCCCGAGTACGTGACCGACCCGGGCAAGGCCGTTTACCGCTTCTATCGCGACACGCGCTTCAGCAAGGACAAGTCACCCTATAAGCAGCAGGTCGCCGCCAGCTTCCGGCGCCGCGGCCTGGAACGGCACGACGGAGCCGGATTCTACTTCTCGGTTTCTCATAAGGAAGTGGCGGTAGGCGGAGGTATTTACATGCCCGCGCCGGAGACTCTGCTCGCGGTCCGCAACCACATTGCCGGGCATCATGACGCGTTCCGCCGCCTCACGAGTTCCCGCACGGTCCGAAAGCTGCTCGGCGAGCTACACGGAGAGCAACTCTCGCGCACACCCAAAGGATTCGCGTGCGGGCATCCCGCCGAAGACCTGCTGCGAATGAAACAGTTTCTGCTTTATGTGGAACTGCCGCCCGACAGCGTCACCACCTCGCGCCTGTTCCGGGAGATCGATTCGCGGTTCCGCGCGATGACGCCATTTCTGGAGTTTCTGAACGCGCCCTTGGTATCGACCCGAAAGAAGATCGACGCGCGGGAATTGTTCGGATAGCCGTGGGGCAGGTCTCCGACCTGCCGGTGGCTTACGCTAGAATTCTTCCCATGACGCGCAACATAGTTCTGTTGGCATCGTTGACTACTGCGCTTGCGGCCCAGACGGTCACGGATGTCCGTTCGGTTCTCGAAGCATCGCTCCGTGCCATGGGCGGGGCCAATCTCAAGACGCTCGAGTACTCGGCGGGCGGCTGGTCGTCCCGAATCGGCCAGACCTACGGGCTTGCCGAGGACTGGCCGCATTACGAGGTGGCGAACTATACCCGGGTGATCGATTTCGACGCGCAATGGTCGCGCGAGGATTACACGCGCCGGCAGGGCAAATATCCGCTTCTCGGCAAGCCTCCGATGCCCGAGGAACACGTCACGTCCATTCTGAGCGGCCGCTACGCGTGGGACATGCAGGGCGACAAGCCGGTGCCGCTCACCAGCCTGTACTTGGATGGCGTTTCGTACGCCGACCTGCGGCAGCTCGATCTGGCGATTACGCCTCACGGGTTCCTGAAGGCCGCTCTCGCCGCGAAAGACGCAACCGCCATTTCGCTGCCGATCGTGGGCGCCTCGGATGCCGGGCTCTCTCAGTTCGGCCGCAAAGTGACGATCGTTTCGTTCACCATCGGCAAATACCGCGTCAACGGAACCATCAACGACCAGAATCTGGTCGAGCTCACCGACACCTGGTTTCCCAATCCGGTCTACGGCGATATGGATTACGAAATGCGGTACACGAAATACAAGAATTTTGGCGGCGTTCAGTTTCCGACGATGCTGCACGTGCACCAGGGCGACCCGCGGTTAAACCCCGCGCACAACTATTACGAGTACACCGTGACCGACGTGAAAGCGAACGTGCCGGTGACGCCGATGCCGGTTCCGGATGTCGTGCGCGCGGCGGCTCCGGCGCCGGTGAAAGTCGAAAGCCGGAAGCTCGCCGACGGCGTCTGGCTGCTGGCCGGAGGCACGCACCACAGCGTTCTCGTCGAATTCAAGGATTTCGTCACGGTGGTGGAGGCGCCGCAGAACGAAGCGCGCTCGCTCGCCGTTATCGAGGAAGCCGGCCGCCTGGTTCCAAACAAATTGATCAAGTACGTGGTCAACACCCACCACCATTTCGATCACGCCGGCGGGTTGCGGACCTATCTCTCTCAGGGCACCACCGTGATCACGCACGAATCGAACAAGCAGTATTACCTGGATATCCTGTTTTCGACCGCGCCCCGCGAATTGAAGCCCGATCGGATGGCGCTCTATAACCCGATGTACATGATCAGCCGGCGCCCGGCGCCGATCGAGACCGTGGCCAGCTTTGCCGGAGGCCCCGGCGGCGGCGCGGCGAAATACGTGATCACCGATGGCGTGCGCGTCCTGGAGATCTTTCACGTGCAGGACATGGCGTACGAATTGGAAGATCCCTCGTACGCGCAAGGCAATCACAGCGCCGACATGCTGATGGCCTATCTGCCGAAAGAAAAGATCCTGATCAATGCCGATCTCTACACGCCGACGGGCGCCGCGACGCCCGCGCCGACAGCCGGCATGCGCACCTTATATCAGAACATGCGGAAGCAGAAGCTGGACGTCGCACAGCACGTGCCGCTGCACGGACAGGTCGGAACGAACGAGGAATTCCTGAAACTGGTCGAGCGGCGGTAGCGCGTGAGGCAGGCTGTCAACCTGCTGCCGCCTTTCAGGCGGTGCCCTGTGGAAACACGGCTGCGGCCACGATTGGCCGCCCCACACTGAGGACCTAGCTGCCCTGCATCAAGGTGATTATCCCGACGGTTGCGAGAATCGAAGCTTCAATCAGCAGAAACGCAAATAGACCTTTCATCAACCACATACTTTGACTATGGTATCCGAGATACCGGACCCCGCGATCGTCGGAAGCTTTGCTCAAACACATACAATAGTTCCACCATGTCGAAGACCCGAACACAGCTTTGGACCCGCCGCCAAGCGGCGGAAATCCTCGGGATGACGGCGGCGGCTGCCTCTCTGTTAAACGCGGCCGGCGAACAGAACCCGTCAATCCCCAAGGGCGCGATCATACGAACCGTTCTCAAAGATTACGCGCCCGAGGATCTGGCCGGCGGCGCCACGCTGTTTCATGAGCACATGCAGCTCGCGCCCGATTTCAACGCGAAGTTTGCCGCCGCCGCGGCAGCCGCCCGAGCCGCTAACGGGCTACCTCCGCTCCCCGCGCGCGCCGGCAACCGCGCCGGCGGGCCTCCGCCTCCCGACATCATGCACAATGTCGACCTGATGTCCGCCGAAGTCGTCAAGGCCAAAACCGAAGGCAACATTGCCTGCCTCGTCGACGGCGGTCATCCGGACATGGGACGCGACATCAACTTCATCCGCCAGGTCTCGATGAAGTCCGGCGTGCCGATCGTCGCCGGCGGCGGCTTCTACTCGCAGCCGTTTTATCCCAAGGAAATTTCCTCGATGAGCGAAGACCAGATCGTGAAAGCGCTCATCAAGCAGGCCGACACCGACACGCTCGGCGTGTTTGGCGAAATCGGCTCCTGGGACGAGATCACCGCTGACGAACGCAAGGTTTTCCGCGCCGTCGGCCGCGCCCATGTCGCCACCAACCTTTCGATCTTCACGCACACCGGAATTCCCGGCAAGTCCGCGCTCGAACAGCTCGACATTCTGGAAGACGCCGGCGTGAACCCCGAACGCGTGGTCATCGGTCATCTCGGCAATCTGGTCGATCCCAACGTGTATGTGCACAAAGCCGTCTGCCGGCGCGGCGCGTTTGTGGGCTTTGACCGCCAGGGCGGCAACAACGACGCGCAGCAGGTTCCGCTGGTGATGGCGCTCATCGAAGCAGGCTTCGCCAGTCACCTCATGTTTTCCTCCGACGCCTCGAGCGGCTACGCCAAGACCCTGACCGTGTTTCTTCCGAAGCTGAAGGCCGCGGGTGCGAGCGACGAAGTGCTGCACCAGATCACGGTCGATAACCCGCGCCGGTTTCTCGCGTTCGTTCCGAAACGGCCTCGAAAACGAGCTTGAAAAGCTCAGCCTCCGCCCGCCTTTCGCCTGCAAGATTACAGAACTATTACATCTGAAACTCCTATATAAGCGTAAAGTGTAGCCAGGGCAGGAATTGCAGAAGGTGACGGTTCACCCGAAGGGCACGCGCGCCCGTGTTTTACTGAGCTCGGTTTTCGGGCCGTACGCGCAGGATGATCAGTTTGGCAGCCGCCGCGTCAACCCGATGGAGCTTTACCATAACCAGGTGACGCGGGCTCAGGGATCGTTTTCCCTACGGATGTTCCATCGTTCGTGGGGGATCATGATGATCCAGGAGAACCTCTCCGCCCCGTCCACACTCCTCGATTTCCCGACCCGCGCGGCGTTTGCCAAGGAACTGACCCGCCATCATTACGATATCGTCGGGATCTCTTCGATCGTCGTCAATATCGGCAAGGTACGCGAGATGTGCCGCATGGTGCGCCGGCTTTCGCCCGGGTCGACGATCGTGGTGGGCGGCCACGTCACGGCGATTCCGGGCATCGAGCACATGATCGATGCCGACCACATCGTGCGCGGCGAGGGCATCGCCTGGATGCGGCGTTTCCTGGGCGAGGATGCGAGCGCGCCCATCCGGCATCCACACATTGTGTCGGGCTTCGATATCCGCACCATGGGAGTCCGCGTGCCGGCGCCCGCGGGCGGAACCGCAGCAACCATCATCCCGTCCGTGGGCTGCCCCGTGGGGTGCAACTTCTGCACCACTTCGGCCTTTTTCGGCGGCAAGGGGAAGTTCCTCAACTTCTACAGTAGCGGCGCGGAACTGTTCGACGTCATGTGCGAAATGGAATCCTCCCTGAAGGTTCGCTCGTTCTTCATGATGGACGAGAATTTCCTGCTTCACCGGAGGCGCGCCCTGGAACTGCTCGATCGGATGAAAGCCGGCGGCAAGGCGTGGGCGCTCTACGTATTTTCGTCGGCCAACGCGATCCGCAAATATACGATGAGGGAACTCGTGGAACTCGGGATTTCCTGGATCTGGATGGGGCTGGAGTCCGCGCGCTCCGGTTACGCCAAGCTGCAGGGCCAGGATACACGAGCGCTGTTGGAAGAACTGCACAGCCACGGGATTAAGCTGCTCGGGTCAACGATTGTGGGCCTGGAGCACCACACCCCGGAGAATATCGAAGGCGAGATCGAGGACGCCGTGTCACAGGAGGCGGATTTCCACCAGTTCATGCTCTACACGCCGGTGCCCGGCACGCCACTCTATCAGGAGATGGAGGCGCAGCACCGGCTGCTGGACGTGGACTTGGCGGACATCCACGGACAGCACCAGTTCAACTTCGTGCACACGGCGATCTCGCGAGAGGATTCGAAGCGTTTCCTGGACTGGGCGTTCCGCCGCGACTTCGAGCGCAATGGCCCGAGCTTATACCGCATTTGCCGCACCACGCTCGAAGGTTGGAAGCGCTACCGGAGCGATCCGGATCCCCGGATCCGCCAACGTTTCGCCTGGGAAATCCGCTCGATCCGGACCGTCTACAGCGGCCTGCTGTGGGCCATGGAACGGCAACTGCGGCAAACCAACGAGAGTGTGAGCCGGCAAATCCGCATGTTACGCGCCGAAATGGGTGGCGAATTCGGAATCGTCAGCCGAGTGATGGCGGGCCTGCTGGGACCGGTATTGCTATGGACCAGCCGGCGCGAGCAACAACGACTAGTCCATGGCAAGGTCTACGAACCGAAGCCGTTCACCGAGCACCGGAATTGGGCGGAAGTGTAACGAACCCCCCGGCGGAATCACTTTCCCGGCAGAGGCGGAATTCGACTCCGCCGCTGAGGCCGCCCGGTTCAGCGATTCGGATACGGCTCGAGCCCGCGTGACGCCGGAGAAACCGGAATTTCGCCGGATTCCGAGTAAATTCTCCCCAAGAATTTGTGCGGTTGCTCTCAGTTACGTGCGGGAGCGGCCCAGAATCGGTTTGGCAGCGAGGTTGCTCTATCGCAGGTCGCGGAGCGCCGGAGGAAAAAATGAAATTCGCACGCGAGTGTAGCAGCGAGAGCGAAGCAGAAGCTCGGGAACGTTTCCTCAAGGCCGCCGGCTACCAGGCGTGGCGCAAGACCTCGCCGGATGGCCACTGGCAAGTGTTTTGGGTCGTCCCGATTCCCCGCTGACCGCAGACGTCAGACCGCCGTCCGCCCCACATTCGGCTGAAATCCCGCCTTTCCCCTCGATGGCATAGAATAGACTCCTATTCCGCGTCGAGGAAGAACACATGAGATTGAGATGCCTGTGGGCGGTCGCGATAACCGGCGGTCTGGCAACGGCCCAGGTTCCGCTCGAGCAGGAGCCCCGGCATCACCTCGAATTCGCCAACGAATCGCTGCGGGTGATCTCACCCCAGATTCCCGCGGGCGACACCACACTCGATCACATCCACACGCATGATGACGCGACTGTGTGCATTCACGGCTCCCAAGTGCGGGCCAAACAACCCGGCCGCGATTGGAGCAATCCGGGCATGCCGTGCGTGCCGGGCACTGCAGGGATGACCGAGTATACGGGGAATCCCCGCTCGCATACAGTGCAAAATGTGGGACCGGACGTCTATCACTTGCTGCTGGTCGAGAATCTGCGCGACAGCGGGTGGCAAGCGAATGATGCGCTGGCCGATCCGGCGCTAACGGTGGTTCGCGAGAATCGGTCGTTTCGCGTTTACAAGGCGAACCTTACGGCGCCGGCGGCCCTTGCGCACACACACGCCGTGCCGACGGTGGTGGTCCTTGTCACGGGCAAAGTGACGGCCGGAGACAAACAGTTAGATGAACCCGGCCGCTGGGCTCTGGTTCCCGCGGGAGAAAAACATCAGATCTCGGCCCGCGGCGAGGCCCAGTGGATCGAGATTGAGGTGCGGTGACATGCATCGTCGCAGTTTTCTCGAAAGCATCTCGCTGCTGTTCGCGGCGGCGCGTTTGCGGGCGCAGAACAAGAAGGCGACGGAGCAGGCAGATCAACTGATCGCCGAGGCGGCGAAGAGATTCATCGCTGCCCTGCGTCCCGAACTGCGCGGCCGGCTCTTGTTCGCGATGGACGATCCGGAGCGCAAGGATTGGAGCAACCTGCCGCATTATCTTCATCCGCGCAAAGGCGTCCGGCTGGGCGACACGAATCCGGCCGAACGCGCGGCGGCTCACGGCCTGCTGCAAGCCATGCTTTCGAGCCAGGGCTATTACAAAGCCACGACGATCATGGCGCTCGACGATTTTCTGGGCGCGGGATCCGAACAGTTGCGCCAGGAGTACGGCGCGGAGAACTATTTCCTCGATGTTTTCGGGGAGCCGGGCGGCGCTGCGCCCTGGGGCGTGCAGCTCGACGGACATCATCTGGCCGTGAACCTCACGGTAGTCGACCATCAGGTCACGATGACGCCCGCGCATTTTGGCGCCGATCCGGCAGTCATACCGTCCGGCACTCACGCCGGGTGGCATGTGCTGGGGGGAGAAACTGAGAAAGGATTTGCGCTGCGCAACGCGCTGACGCCTGAGCAGGCGCGGCTTGCGGTGCTTTCCGAGACTCTGCCGCCCGATATCTTTACCTTGCCGGGCCGCGATGAGGCGCTCAAAACTCCCGCGGGAGTGTCGGCGTTGCAAGGCCGGCAGCGCGAGCTGTTGGAATCACTCGTCGA
>DASXAK010000005.1:0-2508 GCA_036406715.1 Bryobacteraceae bacterium
GTGGCGCACCATTTCACGGAAGCGGGTGTGGCGGAGAAGGCGGCTGGTTACTGGCTGAAGGCGGGACTTCGATCGCGGGACAAGTCAGCGAATATCGAGGCGATCGGTCATCTCACGAAAGGGCTGGCGCTGGTTGACACGCTCGGGGAATCGTTCGACCGCGACTCGCGGGAGTTGGAGCTGTTGAATCTACTCGCTGCGGCATACCAGTCGGCGCGAGGTTATTCCGCTGCCGAGGTCTCCCCGATTTTCGAGCGCGCGCGCGAGCTGTGCCGGAGGTCCGCAAGACCGGAGCAGATGTTCATGATGATGTGGGGCAACTGGGCATTTCGGATCGTGAGCGGCGAATTCCGATTGTGCACCGATCTGGCTGCCGAACTCATGAAAGTCGCCCAGGACCTGAATGACCGCGGCAGCATGATGGAAGCCTTATACGCGCAGGGCGCAACACAGTTCTATCGCGGCGATTTCGCCGGCGCCTATGAAGCGTGCTCCAAAGCGGTAGACGAGTTTGATGATCCGGAGCGCACCAAGGCTTGGGCGGCTCTTACGCACCATAACTCCAGCATCATGCATCGCTGTTACATCGCAATGAGCCTTTGGCACCTCGGCTATCCTGAGCAGGCGGAGCGCGTCATCCGCGAGGCAGTGGAGATGGCGCGTGCACAAGATCAGCCTTTTGGGCTTTGTATCGCTCTGCACCAGGAAGGATGGCTGTATAGCGATTGCGGGTATGGGGTTGAGGGACAGACCGCAGGTCGGGAAGAATTCGAGATCGCGTCCAAACATGGTTTTCCGATGTGGCAGGCCACGGGTCAATTCTGGATAGGAGCCGGATTGCTGCGCCAGGGACTTGCCGGGGAGGCATTGCCCTCGCTGCGTCAAGGTCTCGAATCGTACCGGGCCACGGGCTCCGCGATCTCACTGTCGCACTATCTCAGCATTCTGGGAGAGGCCTGCACACAGGCGGGCAAATTCGATGAGGCGCGTCAGGCTATCGAGGAAGGGATAGCAGTCGCCATCAAGAACGACGAACGGTATCAGGAGGCTGAACTGCACCGCCTCAAGGGTGAGTTGCATCTGGCCGAGACGAATGACCTCACCGCGGCCGAAGAGTGCTTCCATACGGCCATCCAGACAGCGCGGCGACAGCGGAGCAAAGCGCGTGAGCTTCGCGCCGCAATGAGTCTGGCTCGGCTCTGCCAGCGGCAGGGTCGTCACGCTGAAGCTCATGCAGTGCTCGCCCCCGTCTACGCCGCATACACGGAAGGATTCACGATACCGGATCTCGTGGAATCCAGGGCGCTACTGGAACAAGCGATGAATTCATGAATCGACCACCTTCGGACCCCGTAGGTCCTGACACTCCGACCAGGGTAGTTGCTTCCTCAAAGTCGGTCGGCGGCGCAGAACGGCCGGTTTCGGAATCGGCGTCGCACCCTCCATCCCCGTCTGCCGAGACTGTCTTCGGCCGTTATTCGGTGCGTCACAGATTGGAAAAATACGGCTTCGGCGAGGTATACGTCGGGCACGACACGCAACTCGACCGGCAGGTAACCATTAAGGTGATGCGCGGCGAATCCGCGCAGGCGCCAGGCGCGGTACAAGAGTCGCTGCGTGAGGCGCAGAAGTTGGCTAGGTTGCGCCACCCCGGCATCGCGACAGTGCACGACGTCGGCGTACACGAAGGACAAGTCTATATCGTCTCCGATTACCTTGACGGCATTGACCTGGGACGCTGGTTGCGGGAGAACCGGCCGTCCTGGCGCGAAGCGGCAAGGATGGTCGCCGCCGTAGCGGACGCCCTGGCGCACGCACATGAGCGATTCATCATTCATCGAGGCGTCACACCAGACAACATCATTCTCACGGCCGAGCGGATGCCGGTGCTGGTTGATTTCCGTTTGACGCCGGCCGAGGACGAGGCGGACGAAAAAAAGGGATCGGTCTCGACCATGCCGTGGTACATCTCGCCCGAACAGGCGTTGAGCGCCGAGCATCGCATCGACGGCCGCACCGACGTGTACAGCCTGGGCGTGGTCCTTTATGAACTGCTCACCGGACGGGTGCCGTTCCGCTCAACGCAGCTTCCCGAGTTATTACGGCAGATTTGCGAGGACGAGCCACAGCCGCCACGACAACTCGTTCCCGAGATCCCGCCGGATCTGGGGCGCGCCTGTCTCAAGGCGCTCGCCAAGCAACAACAGGATCGCTACGCCACGGCGGCGGACTTCGGCGAGGAGCTGAAGCGAGTTTTGGAGATTCAGCCGATATCGGCAGTGTTGCGGCAGACGGCAACCGAGTATCCCGTCCACCCGCGCGAATCCACACGACCGTCCTCAGGGCCGGAGACTACAACGTCCGTTTCGGTGAAGCGCGCGCGAGAGGCCGAGCGCCGCCAGTTGACGGTGCTGGTTTGCGGCTGTGATGTGTTCGACTCGGAAGCCTACCTGGAACTGGACGCGGAGGACCAGACGCGGGTGCTGCGGGCGTTCCAAGAGACATGTG
>DASXAK010000006.1:0-11778 GCA_036406715.1 Bryobacteraceae bacterium
CATTGCTCGGGGGGAGTAGAGAGCAGCGGGCCGTGCGATGACCCCATTCCCAACACAATTTCGGCCATTTTCGGGTTCTCCTGAACTACCTTTCAGCGAGTTTCTGCTTGCGATTCTCTTCGGATTTCGCGTCCGGGCCAAACAACTTTTCGAAGAAGCCGTCGCGCGCGAGACGGTCGACATACTTGTTGTCGATCACCGTGCGGAAATCGAACGCCTTCATTTGCGCCGCAATTCGGTCGTCGGATTGCTGCGCGATCACGGCTTTGACGGCTCCGGCGAGCACGTAGGGAACGCGCTCAAACAGGTTGCCCTGCTTGTAGCGGTCGTAGATGCGTTTGACGTCGTCCTCGGGCTGCTTATCGAAGGCTTCGTAAGCCTTGATGGCGAAGGCCTCGTCTTCATAGAAGCGCTTGATGGCTTCGGCGTGGGCCTTGATCAACTGTTCGGGGAGATTCGGGTCGGACGCCACCTTGCTCTTCTGCATCATGTAGACGGTGGCGGCGTAGATTTCGTTGTGGTCGGCCAGGTTGGCGAGATTTTTGTAGCCTTGCTCTTCGAGGCGGAAATAGTTGGGCGCGGTGAGCAACGTACCATCCGCACGGCCGCTGACCAGGGCGGCGGCGCGGCCGCTGACGTCGGTGCCGACGGGGATCCATTGCACATCGCGCAAGCCGAGCCCGTATGTCTTCAGCAGCGCGATGGTGTAGTTGTAGGGCGCATCCCCGAGCTGGCCGACGGCGATGCGTTTTCCCTTGAGCTGCTTGACGTCAGAAAAAGTCTTGTTGGCCATCAAGGCGAACAGAGCCTTGTTGAGCGAACTGCCCACCATCACGAACGAGCCGTCCTTAGTACTGGCTTCCATCGCCTGCTCGAGCGAATAGTTGGCCATAGCGGCGTCGCCGTTCACCAGCAGCGCGATGCCGGCCGGGTGCACGCCGAATTTCAGGTCGACATCGAGGCCGTATTTCTGGTAGTAGCCGCCTTCCTTGGCGATGTACATGGGCCAGGAAGCGCCGCTCCGGGTCGGATAGTTGATCGTGATCTTCTGCACCGCCTGGGCCGGTGCGAGAGAGGCAACCGCCAGAGTGGCCGCCAGCGCAGGGATCCAGACCGTCATTTTCGCAAACATGGCATTTCCTTCAGTTGAGACAGACTCAAATCTCAGGCAATTATATCTTGACCGTAGGAAGGGTACACCGATAGGATGATCCCGATATGCTGGACCACGCCAAAAACCAGTTGCTGACGCAGGTGGGGCCGGGCACGCCCATGGGCGATTTGCTGCGCCGCTATTGGATGCCGATTGCGGGGGTGAGTGAGTTTGAGAAGGAGAGCATCAAGCCGGTCCGGCTGCTGGGCGAGGATCTCACCCTTTATAAGGACCTGAACGGCACGTTCGGGTTGGTGGATCGCCGGTGCCCGCATCGCCGCGCCGATCTCTCGTACGGTTTCGTCGAAGCCTGCGGGCTGCGGTGCAACTATCACGGTTGGCTTTTTGACGAGCAAGGCCGGTGCGTGGAGCAGCCGTATGAAGATGTCGCGGAACCGGAGGCGCGATTCAAAGACAAGATTCGGATCAGGTCGTACCCGGTCGAGGCCCGGGCCGGGCTGGTATGGGCATATCTTGGGCCGGAGCCCGTGCCGCTGGTGCCGAATTGGGAGCCGTTCACCTGGTCTAACGGTTTTGTGCAGATCGTGTTCGCCGAGGTGCCGTGCAACTGGTTTCAGTGCCAGGAGAATTCGATCGATCCGCTGCACTTCGAGTGGATGCACATGAACTGGAGCGTGCGGCTGCACGATCGGCTCGGGCCGTATTCGCCGCGGCACCTGAAGCTGGCGTTCGAGGAATTCGACTATGGCTTCGTGTATCGCCGCCTCCGCGAAGGCATGAGCGAGTCAGACCTGCTGTGGACCGTCGGCCGGGTTTGCCTCTGGCCGAATGCGCTGTTCACGGGGGACCACTTCGAATGGCGTGTTCCCATTGACGACGAAAACACGCTCAGCGTGACGTGGGCGTTCACCCGCGTTCCGAAAGAACAGGAGCCGTACGTCCAGGAACGGATTCCGGCGTGGCACGGCCCGGTGCGCGACGCAGAAACCGGCCGCTGGATTTCCAGCCACATCATGAACCAGGATTTCGTCGCGTGGATCGGACAGGGGACCATTGCCGATCGAACACAGGAGCACTTGGGCACCAGCGACCGCGGGATCATCATGATGCGGAACCGATTCCTGAGCGATCTCGATCGTCTGGCGCGAGGAGAAGACCCGAAGGCCATTGTCCGCGATCCGGAAGTGAATCGCTCGCTGGCGCTGCCGATCGCGGAGCGCAAAATTCTTACCGAAGGAGGGACAAGAGAAGAGCTCCTGCGGCATCCGCTGCTCGGCAAGCAACTGACCGACGGATTTCCATTTCAGGCCGAGCAGCCGGAGGAGGTCCGGCGCGCGTACGAAGAAGCGATGGGAATTGCGCGAGGCGCCTAGTTTGCTTCCGCGTAAACGCGCTGTGCGAACCCGTTGATCGAGTTCAGGTTCGGCCAATCGGGATTGGCGGCCCACGCGGGATAGTTGGCTTTGAAGTCGTCGGCAAGGCGCTTGCCGGCATCGGCGGCGGAGAGGCCTTGCTTCTTGTACGCGAGCGCCCGCGAACGCATATCGAGCATGAACGCGCGCTCCGCGGCGATAAGCGTGCCGTCGCCAGGGCGGCTGTGATCGGGCACGACGTGGAGCGGCTTCAACAGTTCGAGCTTGTCCAGAACCGTGAGCCAGCTTGCAAAGCTGCCGCCTTCCCCGGCCACGCCGGGCACGACCTTGTTCTGAACCACATCGCCGGTGATCAGGGTGCGGTCCGGCTCGACGAACACGAGTTGATCGCCTTTGGTGTGCGCGGCGCCCAGCCACATCACGCGGGCGGTTACGCCTCCGAGGTCGACCGTTGCTTCGTTTTCGAAAACGACATCCGGGGTTCGGAGGTTGCCGACGCCTTGCAGGAGCTTCGTGTATTCGGGATTCAGTCGATTGAACAAAGCCAGCAGCTCGGCCTGGTGCTCGATCAATTCCTTCTGCTGCGCCGCGTTTCGGAGCAGAATGGTGTCGGACGGGAACCCGCCTTCGCCGGCGGCATGCTCGGGATGGAAGTGCGTAGTCGTGAGGTACAGCTTTCCGCCCCTCGACAATTTTTTCGCGACGCGCGCAGCGATCGCTCCGTTGGACGGGCCAAGACCGGTGTCGACTACGAGTGTGGCGCGATCGCCGGTAACGATCGCGATATTCGGAAATCCGAGAATGACCTGGACGTGATCCGAGACACGGCTGGCGGTCTCCGGAAGGACCGGAGACGGAAATTGGGCGAGGGCAGCGCCGGCCCCAAGCACGGCGGCAGCGCTAATACCGATCAGTTTGCGTCCTAGTGTCATGCTCGTTGAGAATTATACATCGTGGTAATTTCAGGCAGCCCCAAAAAGGCGTCTCTTCCCTTTTTCGCGGAGGAGTTGGCGCTCGTTGGCGATGCCGAAACGTATTACCGGATTTTGCTTGAGTGCGTCGCGGCGCGGGTTACGGGCGCCGGGGCGCCGCGCGTTCCGGAATTTCAACGCGTCGTGGCAAGCCTGATGGAACGCATCGAGTTGCCAGAGGAGCCGGCGGACTTCTTGAACGATGTTTACCGGCAGCTCTTTCCGGCAGCGATGCGGCGCCGGCTGGGCGAGTATTACACGCCGGATTGGCTCGCGGAAAAACTGCTGATCGCCACCATGGGCCGGGATTTCGGAGATCCGGCGCAACGCGTCTTCGATCCCTCTTGCGGGTCGGGTGTATTTCTCCTCCAGACGATTAAACAGATTCGGCAGCGTGTAGCGGCCGGGAAAATCGCGCCGCGGCGGGCGCTCGAGCTGATTCTGCGGAACGTGGCAGGGTGCGATGTGAATCCGCTGGCGGTGCAGACCGCACGTACCAACTATCTGCTGGCTCTCGGAGATCTGGCGGAGGGCCTGATCGACGTGCCGGTCTACGAGGCGGATTCGGTGCTGCGGGGGCCGGAGCTGGCGCCGTTCGACTACATTGTCGGAAATCCACCGTGGATCAACTGGCAGAACCTTCCGGCGGACTACCGGCGGGAGACCATGGCCCTATGGGAACACTATGGGCTATTTCCAAAACGTCGCGCCGGCATCGAGACCATTCTCGGCGCTGCTAAATACGATCTGTCGATGCTGATGACGTATGTTGCTGCCGACCGGTATCTGCGGCCGGGCGGGCGGCTGGGGTTTGTCGTTCCCCAGGCGTTCTTTCGGGCAGCCGCCGCCGGGCAAGGTTTCCGCCAGTTTCGACTTCCCGACGGCACGCCTCTCGGGGTGCGCGAGGTGGAAGACCTGGTGGAGTTGAAACCGTTCCGCGACGCGGCCAACCGTACGGCCCTGTTGATTCTCGAGAAAGGGCGTGAGACCCGGTATCCCGTTAACTACCGATATCATCGCGGAGGAAAGGAATACGAGTGGCGCGCGCGGCCCGTCTCGCCCGATCCAACCAGCCCGTGGGTCGCGGCGCCGGCGGCAGCGTTGGCCGCAATCGGACGCCTGCTGAGCCAGTCTGCCTACCGGGCGCGCGAAGGGGTCAATACCGGCGGGGCGAACGCTGTCTTTTGGATCGAAGCGGTGAGGCGTTCGGAAGGCCTGGTTTCCATTCGGAATATCATCGAGGGCGCCCGCAAACAGGTTCCCGCTACAGAAGGCGAGGTGGAATCCGATCTGGTTTATCCGCTGCTGCGCGGGCGAAATGTCGGGCGGTGGAGCGCCGTCCCGGAACACTCGATCCTCGTCACCCACCGGCCGGGAATGAAGCTGCGCGCTCTGCCGGAAACGGAGATGCAGGCGGTGTTTCCAGGCGCGCTTTCGTATCTGGAGCGGTTCGAGAGATTGTTGCGGGAGCGGCCTGCGTACAAGCGCTACTTCAAGCCCAACGCGCCGTTCTATTCATTGTTCAATATCGGCGAGTACACGTTTGCGCCTTGGAAAGTCGTGTGGCGCGAACAAGCGTTGCCATTCACGGCCGCGGTGGCGGAGCCGGCCGGCGGAATCGTGCCCATCCCTGATCACAAGCTTATGATTGTGCCGGTCGACTCTGAGATGGAGGCGCATTACCTGTGCGGTGCGCTCAACGCTCCGCCAGTCAGCGCGGCCGTGGCGGCGTATGCTGTTCAAACGCAGATCGCCACGCATGTGCTCGAGCACATCGGAGTGCCGCGATTCAGGCGCGAAGAACCGGTTCACAGAGGCCTGGCATCTGCATCGCGGCGGGCGCACACCGCGGTTCGGAAGAATAATCCGGCAGGTCTCGATCAAGCCGAGAGGGCGGTCAATGAATGGTCGGCACGTTTGTGGGGGCTCGAGGAAAAGCACGTCAGGGACATGCGCACTTTTCTGCGCGACATGGGAATTGCGATAAGATGAATGCCGGTTTTCGATCCAGGGAGATTCACGATGAAGTTATTATTGATAAGGTTTCTGATCGTGATAGGTGGTCTGGCGGGAATTCTGATTGCCCAACAGCCTGCCGGCGACGCGGCGAAAGGCAAAGACCTCTTCCTCAAATACAGTTGCTATGCGTGCCACGGTTTTTCCGGCCAGAATGGTTCGGGCGCGCGGCTGGTCCCGATGCGGATGAATACCTCCGCATTTACAGCGTATGTGCGGGCGCCGCGAACGCGGCAGATGCCTTCCTTTTCGGCCAAGGTTCTGACAGATCAGCAGCTGGCGGACATCCACGCCTACATCAAGACGCTTCCGGAATCGAAGCCCGCCAAGGATATTCCCGCGCTGGCGCAATTCAAGGAGCAGTAGGACGTGCGCGCCCGGGTGGCCGCCTTGACTCCCGCGCTTTCTAAGCCCTACACTGGGAACCGTACTCGATTGATGTTAAAGGAGTACTGCTGCGTCTGTTCGACTCCGGCAGGAGGCCGACTGGGGGGAATTCAGGAACAGTCGAGCCGGCCTTTTGAGAATTCTTGACGCGCGTGGCCTGCCCGGTCTAACGCAGGATAAGGAGTAAACAATGGCGAAATCGAAGAAAGTCGACCGTCGTGGATTTCTGAAGGGAGCGGCTGCGGGGGCCGCGGCCGGAGCAGCTGGTCTGGTAGTCAAGCCTCCGGTCGCGAGTGCGCAGCAGCAGGCCCAGGCGCGTCCGGCTGCGGCGCTGCCGACCCCACGGCAGGTGGCTCTCGAAACGGGTGCTCCACCGCGCGCGGACGTCTATACGACCGACCGCCCCGGCGCCGACTTCATGGTCGACGTGCTCAAGAGTCTGAACTTCGAGTACATCTTCGCTAACCCGGGATCGAGCTTCCGCGGCCTGCAGGAGTCGTTCATCAATTACGGCAAGAACACGAAGCCGGAGTGGATCACTTGTACGCACGAGGAAATATCGGTGGCCATGGCCCACGGATATTACAAGATCGAAGGCAAGCCGATCCTGACGCTGGCACACGGAACCGTCGGACTGCAGCACGCTGCGATGGCACTCTATAACGCCTATGCCGATCGCGTGCCGGTCTACATGATTTTGGGCAACGAACAGGAGATCGCTTTCCGCCGCAGCGATGTGGAATGGGCGCACAGTGTGCAGGACGCGGCGTCGATGGTTCGCGACTACACCAAGTGGGACGATTCGCCGGTCTCGCTCGGGCATTTCGCCGAATCGGCCGTACGCGCGTACAAGATCATGATGACGCCTCCGATGGAGCCGGTAGTGATCTGCGCGAATGGCCAGCTTCAGGAAGAGCCGATGTCCGAAGAGGACCGCCGCACGGTGCGGGTTCCGAAATTGGTGGTGCCGACACCCCCGGCGGGCGACCCGGCGGCGGTCAACGAGGCGGCAAAGATGCTGGTTGCCGCTGAAAACCCGGTAATCGTGGCAGGCCGCGTGGCGCGCACGCCGGAAGGCATCAAGCTGCTCGTCGAACTGGCGGAACTCTTGCAGGCCGGGGTGCAGGACCGCAAGTTCCGTATGAACTTCCCTTCGCATCACCCGCTGTTCAATACCGGAAGTGTCGCGGCGGCCGACGTGGTTTTGGGACTGGAGGTTCCGGACTTCTGGAACGCCACTCATAGCCAGACGCCGATCAATCGGATGGGAATGGAATCGCGGCCCATCACCAAGGCGGGCGCGAAGCTGATCACGATTACGGCCGGCGATCTGTTCAGCCGCAGCAACTACCAGGATTTCGGCCGCTACACCGAAGTGGATCTCGCGATTGCGGCTGACGCCGAAGCCACGCTGCCATCCCTGATCGAAGCCTGCAAGCGCCTGATGACCGCTGACCGCAAACGCGTCATCGAAGAGCGGGGCAAGAAACTGGCAGAGGAACACAGACGAGGCCGCGAGCGCGACTTGCAGCAGGCGACGGTAGGCTGGGATGCCAGCCCCGTGACCACCGCCCGGATGGCGGCGGAGTTGTGGAATCAGATCAAGACCGAAGACTGGTCGCTGGTTTCCGATACGACGTTTGTGAGCTGGTGGCCGCAGCGTTTATGGGAGTTCAATAAGCACTATCAATTCATCGGCGGGCACGGAGCGTACGGCATCGGCTACGGCGCACCGGCGGCCGTCGGCGCCGCGCTGGCCAATAAGAAATACGGGCGGATCAGCGTCAATATCCAGTGCGACGGCGATCTCAACTATGTGCCCGGCGTGCTGTGGACGGCGGCCCATCATCGCATTCCGCTGCTGAGCATCATGCACAACAATCGCGCCTATCACCAGGAACACATGTTCCTGCAAGACATGGCCGCGCGCGCGGGCCGCGGTATCGAGAACGCGAGCATCGGCGTGACCCTCGAAGACCCGCATATCAATTACGCGACCATGGCAAAGGCCTACGGCATGTACAGTTCAGGTCCGATCGATAATCCCAATGACCTTGGTCCCGCCATCAAGGCAGCACTGGAAGTGGTCAAGAAGGGCGAGCCGGCGCTGATCGATCTCGTTACGCAGCCTCGGTAAGGAAACGGCCATGAAGATTATTGGCTTGTTTGTGGCGGCCCTGCTGGTGAGCATCGGTTTCGCCCAGTCGAACGGAAACGCCGAGAACGGCAAGCGCCTCTTTCTCAGGGACGGCTGCTGGGAGTGCCATGGCTACGCGGGGCAGGGCAGCCGTGACGGCGCGCGGATCGCGTCCACGGCTCTCAATGCGCAGGCGCTGATCCGCTACGTGCGGCGCCCTTCAGGCGCGATGCCGGCTTACATCGACAAAGTCATCACCGATCAGGAACTCACGGATATCTGGGCGTATCTGAAAACGTTGCCCGGTCCCAAGCCCGTGAAAGACATTCCCCTGCTGAACGGGATCAAATAATCGGCGCTGGAGTATCCGCTGGTTAAGGGCGGGTCTTCTCGGATTCTGCTTTCTTCTGCAACTGCTTCCACGAGGGAAGCTGGTCGATCAGGCCCATCGCGGTCAAGCACTCCAGATTGACATTTTGTTTGGATTCGTTGTCCGACAGGGCGTCGGCCACATGCACGGCTACCACGGGACCGGCCCCCGAATCGGGCTTCGGCTGGGTGTGGCGTGCCACAATTTCCGTCACCGGGTCGGGAAGGCCCCAAAGCCACAGCAGGTATGCCCCGATGTCGGCGTAAGTAGCGCCAAACATCTCGAATTCGACCGCCTGCGCCGGCAGATTCTGCTCCACCATTCTGCGCAGTGCCTCGCCGTATTCTTTCGGGTAGTTAGCCGCCAGCACCAGTTTGCCCAGTTCGTGGAGCAATCCTCCCAGGAAGGCGTCATCGAGGTCCGTCTTGCTTAAGTTCAAGCTGGCTGCGATCTGACGCGCCAGTGTGCCGACAGCGATGCCGTGGTCGCGCAAACCCTCGATCGAGAAACCCGGCACGCGCCGCGTATCAAACTGCGAAAAAATCGAGACGGTCAACGCCAGCGCTTTGACTGTATCCGCGCCGAGGTAAATGACCGCTTCGGTTGGATTGGAAATCGGCCGGCGCGGCCCGAAAAACGCGGAGTTGACCAACTGCAAAAGCTTGGCGGTCATCGCCAGGTCCTGGCTCACGATCCGGCCGATCTCCTTGGGAGAAACATCTTCGGATTCCAACGCCTGCATCAGCTTCGTATAGACAGTGGGAATGCTGGGGAGCGAGTGCAGCCGCGAGATCAAACTTTTGAGAGCCGGGTTATCGAGAATCACCTGGAGCTGAAACACGCGTTCGACGGCCGCCCGCAGCGTCGTCGCATCACACGGTTTGTCCAGATATTGATGAGCGAGCATCACCGAGGGGAGAGTCACCTCTTTTTCAGCCATTCCCGAAAGCACCATGCGGACCACCTGCGGGTGCCGTTCGACGACTTGCGAAAGCAGTTCGATCCCGCTCATTTGCGGCATGCGTACGTCGGTAACCAGAACATCGAACCGGGACTGCGAAAGCTGGCGCAGGGCTTCGGCGGCGCTGGAGACGAACACCATTTGCCATTCGTTGCGGTACGGATAGAGCATCCGCCGCAGCCCCTCCAGCACCTTGGGCTCGTCATCGACAAAAAGAATTCGTTTCACGCTTGCTCCGTTCCGCCGTCCAGCGGCAGCTTTATCACGAACGTGGTGCCCCGGCCGACTTCAGACTCGAGCGTAATTAGCCCGCCGTGCTTTTGCACGATCACCGAGTGCGCAATGGCCAACCCCTGTCCGGTTCCCTGACCAACTGGTTTGGTCGTGAAGAAGGGGTCGAAGACTTTCGACTGGATGGCTTCCGGAATGCCGCAGCCGGTGTCGGCGACGCGGATCTCCGCAAAACGGCCGGCCTGGCGCGTGCCGATATGGATCGAGCCTTTACGGCCGGTACCTCGCACCACGTCGGCAATCGCGTGGGCCGCGTTGACAATCAGGTTGAGAATGACCTGGTTGAATTCGCCGGCGACGCAGGGGACTGGTTGGATGTTCGCATCCAGATCCGTGGTCACGTCCGCTACGTACTTCCATTCATTCTTCGAAATCAACACGGTGCTCTCGATGGCACGGTTGATATCCACGGGCATTTTCTCGACCGGCCCGGGATGAGAGAACTCTTTCATCGCCCGGACGATGCGGGCTACCTGATCGACACCCTCCAGTAACTGCTCGAGCGCTTTCGGGATTTCCGTCCGCAGATACCCGAGGACGCCCTGGTTGAGTTCCCGCTGGGACGGCGGCACCTCTGATCCGTTCGACTCCGGTGTGTCTGACGCCACAAACCGCAACAGATCACGGAAGGCATCTTCCAGAAATTTGCCGTTGTCGCCGATGTACTGAATCGGTGTATTGATTTCGTGCGCCACACCCGCGGCCAGGTGGCCGATCGATTCCAGCTTTTGCGTTTGTGCGAGCTGGCGTTCGAGATGCTTGATCTGTGTAATGTCCCAGGCGATGTGCGCCATCCCCAAGACAGCGCCGCTCCGATCGCGGATGGGCGACATGGTCAACAGCACGTGAATGAGCGCGCCCGACTTGGTCAAACGCGTGGTTTCCAGGTGTTGAATGCTTTCTCCCCGGCGCACGCGCTCGATCAAGCGCGCATGTTCTTCACTCCGCTCCGGCGGGACCAACCGGCTCATCTCCTGGCCGGTCATTTCCTCCGCCGTATAACCGTAGATGCGCTCGGCGCCGCGATTCCACGTCAGGACCGATCCCGCCAGGTCCTTGCTGATGATGCCGGCATCGGCGCACTCCACGACGGCGGCGAGCTCCGCGTTCACCCGTTCGGTCTTTTTCTCCTCGGTGATGTCACGGCATACGCCGATCCATTTATAGGGCCGTCCTTCTTTATCCCGCAACGCCGAGCCCTGATCGGCGTAATACCGGAGTTCTCCCGAAGGCGTCGTCATCCGGTATTCCTGTTTATACGGCTCGCCCGAGGAGAGATTGCGCCAGATCGCCGTTCGGATCCGCTCCCGGTCGGAGGGATGGACCAGCCGCATGAAGCTTCCGCCCGCCCAGGGAGCGGTCCAACCGAAATTCGCTTCGGTTCCGCCGAGCACCGTGACTTGATCGCTACGCAGATCCCACTCGTAAATCGAATCACCCGAGCTTTCCGCGGCGATGCGAAAACGCTCCTCGGAAAGCTTGAGCGCCGCTTCCATCTCGAGCCTTTCGGTGATGTCGGTCGCCACGGCCAATTGGTGCGTGGGTTTCCCGGAGGCGTCGCGAATCAGACGAATGCTGGCGGATTCCCAGAACAGCTCCCCATTTTTTCGCTTGCTCCGTATGATCCCCTGCCATTCGCCCGTCTGGATCGCTTTGCCGATCTCGGCGTGGTGCTCGTGCGGCATGGGAACGGTGAGGATGCTGGGCTCTTTGCCTTTGAGTTCCTCGAGCGTATAGCCAGTGGACTCGGTGAGCCGCGCGTTCACATACTGGATCTTCCCGTCCATGCCCGTGATGAGCACGCTCACCGGGCTTTGCTCGACCGCACTGGAGAGCACGTGCAGCCGCTCTTCGGTGCGCTTGTGCTCGGTAATATCGAAGTCCACCCCGATGACGCGGTTGGGGCGCCCTTCTTCGTTGCGGATGACCAACGCTTTGCTATGCAGCCAATGGACTGAGCCATCGGGCCAGAGCACGCGAAATTGCTGGTCGAAACTGTCTCGCCCGGCGAAAAGCTGCTGAGCGGGGCGGTTCTGGGGATCCCGGTCTTCGGGATGCACCAGGTTTTGCCACTGTTCCCACGTGAACGTCGAGGACGCACCCGGAAGCCCGTACAGCCGCAGCATCTCTTCCGAGCACTGAACCTCGCCGGAATCCA
>DASXAK010000007.1:0-4833 GCA_036406715.1 Bryobacteraceae bacterium
CGATCGTCTCGACGTCCAAATGCGCGATGAGCTTTAGCAGCCGATCATTTGCCGTAGCCACTGGATCGGCGACGGCACGGAGCGCCTTGGGCGGCCTCGACCACTCGATTGTCGGTGCCGGGATAAAACGACAGCATTTCCGCCGGTCTCGTCGTCGAGGGAACCAGCCATCGGCCAGGATGCAGTACGCACGCTATAGGAGTTTCTAAGTCTCCCGCCTGACAACCACGTGCAGCGGGATGCGACAACCGCCGGTATGGTCGAACGGCGATGCCGCTACTGTGAGCGGATCTTCCATCCATCGAAATATCAGCCGTCGCAGTCGGTGTGCAGCGACTCTGGCTGCCAGCGCCGGCGCCGCGCTGAGTATCACCGGCATAAGATCGCGACGGACCCGGAATACCGCCAGGTGTGCCTGGACAGCCCACAGAAATGGCGATCCCGGAATCCGGATTATTGGCGGCGGTATCGCGAACTGCACCCGGCCGCCGTGGAGCGGAACCGCCAGCAGCAGCACGTTCGGGACCAGAAGCGGCGTCTGCGCGATCTTGCAAACAACAACTCAGCTTTCGACCTAAAGCATTCCGCCGCAGGGGTCTGGCTGCTGGGCGCCGGACTCCAGAATCTTGCAAACAACAACTCAGCTCCGGCTCAAGTCTGGATACTGGAAGCAGTTCCGCCCCGAAAACCCCCACAGTCGGAATCTTGCAAACAACAACGTCCTGGTCAGCAGGCGGCTTCTGCCGGATAACTGAAATCGCACCATGCTCACCACCGATCAGATCAACGACCTGCATCGCCTCTACTGGTCCGAGCACTGGCCAATCCGCAAGATTGAACGGCATCTGCGCATGAGTTGGCGAACCATCAAGAAATATCTCGATGCGCCGGCGCAAGGACCGGCCCAGCGGCAGCGCGAAAGCAAACTCGACCCCTTCAAAACCACCATCGCCGAATGGCTGGAAAAGGATCCCAGCGTGACCGCCGCCATCATCGAACAGAAGCTGCGGCCACTTGGCTATCGCGGCGGACACACCATCCTGCGCGAATATGTTCATACCGCCCGCCCGCAGTTGAAATCGAGCCGCGCCTTTCTGCGCATGGAACCGCCGCCAGGCGAACGTTTCGAAGTCGATTGGGGCCACTTCGGCGTGCTCGATTACTCCGGCGACAAGCGCAAGCTCTATGCGTTCGCCCTGGTCGAAACGCACAGCCGCATGCTCTACCTGGAGTTCACCCACAGTCAAACTTTCGAGACGTTCGTCCGCTGCCACGTGCATGCATTCACCGCGCTTGGTGGCGTCGCACGCGAGATCGCCTATGACAACTTGGCGACCGCCGTCGCTGAACATGATGGCCGGTTGGTCCGTTTCCTTCCGCGCTTTCTCGCCTTCGCCCGCGAATACGGTTTTTATCCGAAAGCTTGCAACGTAGCGGCAGGTTGGGAGAAAGGAAAAGTCGAGCGCGCCATTGGGTATGCACGCCAAAATTTCTGGCCGCTGCGGGAGTTCACCGATTTACATGACGTCAATCGCCAGGCGCGGCAATGGCTGGCGGAGATCGCCAATCAGCGCCTACACCGCGAAACGCGTGAGCGCCCCGTCGATCGATTCCGGGCCAATGCTCTGCGCTCCTTGCCTGTTATCCCCTACGACTATCGCGACAAGTTAGAGGCGCTGGTCTACAAGGACCTCCGGCTGCACTTTGATGGAAACCGCTACTGCGTGCCGCCACGTTTTGTGGGCCGCCGCCTCACACTAAAAGCCGATTCCAGTTCCGTAACGATCTACGACCGCGTCAATGAAATCGTTTCCTACCCGCGCTGCTGGCGGCGCGGCCAAACCCTCGGCGCCGATCGCTTCGAAGCCGAGCTCGCCCAACTGCGTCCCGCCGCCAAACGCTCGCAAGCGCAACAACGCCTGTTCGCGGTTCTCGATGGCTACTGTTCTCAGGCAATGCTCGAAGCCTATCTGCGCGAGATGGCCGATACCGATCGCGCTCTTTCCCGGCAACTCACCGAACTGCTGGAACTGGTCCGCCAATACGGACCTGAACCGGTGGCCAATGCCCTCGAGAAAGCCTCCGCGGCCCGCGCTTTCGGCGCCGACTATGTGGCCAACATTCTTCGCCAGCAGCACTCTCCGCGATACACACAGCCGCCTCTCCGCCTGCGCGACCCACGGCTGAACGATCTCGCCACCGACCCGCTGTCGCTGCTGCAATATGACGCCTTCATTCTCGACTCTGGAAAGCAATCCGATGACTCCTCTCGAACAGAAACTGAATCAACTGACCTTATCGACCATGAGCCGTCACGTCCAGACGACTCTGACTGAAGCGGCCGCCAAGAATCTCAGTGCGTCCGCTACGCTGGAGTGGCTCGCCGACATGGAACTGGAAGCGCGCAAACAGCGCGCCATCGAACGCCGCTACAAATGCGCGCGTCTGCAAGCGCAACCCAGTATCGATGCCTTTCAGTTCCAGCACCACAAGACCCGCCAGCAAGCCAAGCCGCGCATCCTGCGCCTACTCGATCTGGAATTCCTCACGAAAGGAACCAATCTCGTGTTGATTGGCAATCCAGGCGTGGGCAAAACCTTTCTGGCGAAAATCATCGCCTGGCGCGCCTGTCAGGCCAATCAGCGCGTGCTCTTCACCGCCGCCATGGACATGCTCAACCACCTGCTGGCCTCCCAGGTCGATCACTCTCTGGTCCGCAAGCTCAAGACCTACACCGAGCCGACGCTCCTCGTCTGTGACGAGCTGGGCTATCTGGCCCTCGACCAGCAAACCTCCAATCTCTTCTATCAGGTCATCTCGACGCGGCACAGCCAAAAGCGCTCGACAATTATTACAACGAACACACCGTTCTCCGACTGGGGGAACATCCTCTTCAACACTACGATCGCGACCGCCATCGCCGACCGCCTGGTGGAAAACTCCGAGGTCTTTCTGCTTGGCGGCGAGAGTTTGCGCAAGCCCAAGAATCCCAATCCGCCGGCCGAAAAACCCTAGCGCCGGCGCCGATGACGCGCCGCGCTGTGATGATAACCCGGTGGAGGCGTCCACCGGCTAACTCCACAACGGCGCTGCCGAGGCGGCGGGAGTTACGGCTCCCGCCCTTTCTATCTCCCCCGCATGTTCAACTTCAGCGCCAATCATCTCCTCCTGATCTCACGGACGGAATACTCGTCGTACGCCGTGCTCCTCATGCGGGACTGCGACACGCAGCGGGTTTACCGGCTCTATGACTTCTCCAAGGCCCAGCTCATCCGGCCCGGCGTGGCCTATTGTGTAGCGGGCAAGGTCAACAGCGCCGACAAGCTCTATCTCGTGATCGAATCGGTCCGCCTGGACACGAAACCCCGCCGGGTGTCCACTGCTCCTGTTCTTGCTGACGGCGCGGGAGGCTCCACCGTGCGCTGATCCAGGAGTCGCTCTGAATAAGCTCCATCGGACTACCGGCCTCATCACCGGTGGCCATTGCACCGGTCTGCGCCAGCGTGCAAACCGGCGCTTGCTGCGACGTCAAGACCGGCCGAATCGCTGCTCTTTTAAACCGGCGTCAACAATCTGACTTCGAAGCAGGCAGCGCAGCTCGCCAAGGTAGTCAAACAGGAGTTCAGGGATGAAACCGAAGATGTTTGAAGAACTGCTGGAAAGTGTGCGGGAAGGGGGAGCGGTTCTTCGCGGCCAGAGAAAGCCTTCGCGCAGGTTTGAACTGGGGCCCTCCGGGATCCGGGCGATTCGTGAGCGAACCAGTCTCTCCCAGTCGGAGTTCGCGCGGCTAATGGGCGTGAGCGTGAAGACCTTGCAGAACTGGGAACAGGACCGGCGCCGCCCCACGGGGCCGGCGGCAGCCCTCTTGAGGATCATCGCGCACGAGCCACGTCTGGCCGTGAAAGCGATTCATCAGGCGTGAGTCTCGCCCCGGAGATTTGGGATGTGTTCCCGCAGGGCAATGCAGGGATGCGACCCGAGCGCCGATTCAAGCCCGGAGTGGATGGCGGCCTCCGGGCCGCCTCCTGGCCATGCCGTATTCCGATCGGCACCCCACGGCTTCCCGAATCAAACAGAGAAACCAACCTGGCGCTCGTGCGAGCGCGGCGGCGCCATGACGGCTGCATCGAAGGCGTCCCGATCGCCGATGAAAACCACCTGCTCAATCCCGCGTGTCAAAGCGGTGTAGATCAGCGTCCGGTCCAGCAGACGGCTTCTCACAACCGGCACGATCACTCTCGTGAACTGGCTACCTTGCGCTTTGTGGACCGTAATGGCGTAGGCCAGATCGATACGATGGAGAGGGTCCGTTGCGCCTCCACGAGGTCGGCTCGGCTGACAATCGCCCTTGACCGAACAGCGATCACCATCGAGTAGTTGCAGACCTTCAGCGACGACGAGATCACCGCCTGAAGGACTCCTGCATCTGGCTCTGCGCCACCTGCGCCTCGACGTTGATCTTGAAGCCGCCGTGTGGGTCCCGCTGAGCCGCCTGCATTCGCCGCAGCCGGCCATTGAAGTGTTCGAGGATCTGGGTCTGATCAGGGATGGTGATCTCTGCGTTCACGGCGATTGGAAAATCCAAAACCAGCAACTCGCGAAGTATTCCCGGAAATGTGCCGTCCGGCAAGTCCCTCATGCTCACAAACGTGTCAAGCGGTCCGCCGACTTGCAGGTAGTTCTCCTGCTCGTCCTCGATGCTCGTGTTGGTGATCTGGCTGCGAGCGCTCCGGTACGCGAGCGAATAGTCGGCACGGTGAAGGGGCTTCGGGTCGTCGAAGACCGGATTCAGCGCCCGCTTCGCCTCAAGGAACATCTCCTCATCGGTCATTC
>DASXAK010000008.1:0-12744 GCA_036406715.1 Bryobacteraceae bacterium
CTCCACGTAGGTGTTCTGCCAGTGCGGGCAGACGAAGGAGAATTGGCCGCCTGCGGCGATGAAATCCACCGAGAGATCGCCCGTGCCGATCGTGTTGATCACGTGCGCAATGCCGATGTTCGCGAGATCGTTCGCGAGTGAGACGGCCAGTTCGAGGATGTTGGCCTTCAAAGTGGAGTCGAAACCCGTAATCAGTGAGAACAGGTTCGAGAAGAAGGTCCACACCGTGTCGCCGGTCGCCGCATTTATCGTCGCCCCGTACTTCAGGTTCGAACTATTGGTCGGGAGGCTTGCGAGCAGTTCCGCGCTCTTCCGTGTAATGCAATCGAGCAGAAGAGGAAGTTCTTCCGCAAGCAGCGTGTTGACCTGGTCGGCCGCGAGCGTCACTCCCACCGGCCCGGGCTTCAGCGCCCCGAGTTGGTCCACCATCGATTTGTAAGTCGCAGCGGCAGCCGTGAGAGCGTCGAGGTCGGCCTGTGAAATCGTGACGGCGGTGATCGACTCGATACGGGCCCGGACGAGCCGCGCGTACGCGGAGATCGCTTCGATCGATCGTCCGAACTGGGCGTCATCTGGCGTCGTCGCGAACCGGGCCGCAACGCTTGTATAGGAAACCGGGAAGCCGTTGACAGGAACCAGGACGTTGTTCGAACCCAAAATTTTAGGGCTGTAGTCGAGGTTCTGCGCGATGGCGGCGAACGCTCCCTTTGCGGTGGAGATCGCCATACTGTCGCGCGACGTGACCGCCTGAAGGGCAGCGGCGAGCGCGGACTCGAGCTCGGTAGCAGACCGCAGCGCGCCGAGCGTGATTTTGGCCGTACCGCTGGGCAGGACCGCGAGATCCACCGTCCCCTTCACGCCCGTGCCGTTCAGCGTGACCTCGACGGTATAGACGCCGCCGGTCTCCTTGCCGTAGTTCGGATCCGTCGGATCGCCGTCGGCGTACTCGCCCGCGGGATCGATGGTGACGTCCTGATTGATCAGACGCTTGTTCAACTTGGGGAACGATGCCGTAAGACCGTTCACCACCGGAGCGTTCCCCATGGTGAGACCGGGCTTCGGCGTCACCGTCATCGTGAAGTTCGCCGGAACGGAGACGACGTTCCCCGCGGCATCGAGCACTTGGGGACTCGCGGTGATCGATTCGCCCGGGGCAATCGCCAGGTAGTTGAGATTCGGGCGAACCGTGAACGGAACGCCGACGGTCCCGACGGTGAACCCGTTCTGTCTCGACGCCTGTTCGCCGCCGGTCGCAATCGTCACCGTGCGGCCTCCGAGAGCCGCGCTCGAGGAGACCGCGACCTGCGCGGTTGCAGTGGTTGCGTCGACTACCGTCACCGGCCCGGGAGAACCTGCCGCGGCCCCACCGACCGAGACGCCGGGCCCGAAGCTGGCTTGCGTGACGCCCTGGGCGAAGTTGGTGTATCGTCCCACGATGGTCACGGTGCGGCTCTGTCCGAGCGCGCCGGAATCCGGCGTGACGGACAGGATGCGCGGCGTCGGCGGATTCACCGTCACGGTTACCGTCGAGTTGGCGCTCAATTGCGTGTCGCTCGCCGAGAGCGATAGAACGTAGTTGCCGGGAGCGGAGAAGGCCGCATTCGTCACCGCGAGATTCGGCGCGGAGAAGGTCACATTCCCCGGGCCCGACATCTTGGTCCATTGCGACGTTACCGGAGCGCCGTACGGCAGCCCGTCATCCTGCACATCGCCGTTCAGGGTGATCGCGGCGGCGTCCTGCACGACGGTCATGGCCGGTCCGGCGCTCACGTACGGCGGCTGATTCCCCAGGATCGCCACGACGCCGATGTCGTCATTCGCGTAGTACTGGCCGTCGCTTGCCGAGAGGCGCAGGACGTAAAAGCCTTCCCGGGAGAAGGACACCCCGGTGGTGAGCGCAGTAGGGTTCGCGATCGTCACCTGTCCCGGTCCGGCGACCACCTGCCAGCTATAACTGAGCTGGTGGTAAGGCAAGCCGTCGTCCGTTACGGAGCCGCTGACGGTGATGGCGCCCGGCAGCACCACGGTCTGGTCCGAACCGCCGTGAACCACAGGCGGGGCGTTCCCGGCGGACAGCGAGAATGCCGACGGACGGGAGACCGTTTGGCCGGAACTGGTGATGGTGACGCTGCGGTCGCCGCTTTGTCCGGACCCGATCGTCACGGTGGCGGTAAGCGTATCGGCATCGAGAACCGTCACGTTCGAAACGGTGACGCCGACGCCGAAATCGAGCGCAACCGCCCCGGACTTGAACTTCAGGAACTCGGCACGAACCGTCACGTTCACCGTCGACCCGGGGAAAACGCGCCGCGGGGACACCGATAGGATGTGTCCGGCGGGGTTGATGACCGCGCAGTTCGCAAGGCTGCAGAGCTGTGTGCAGGCGCGCGCGTCATTGACGGTGATCAAGCCGTCCTTGTCGTAGTCGCGCCAATCGCCGGGAGGAGCGGTCTGCCCGCGGGCAGCGGTGATGGCGTTGATGTCGTTCTGGTCCACATCGTCGTCGAAGTCGACGTCGCACGGCTTGCGCAGCGGCTGCTGCATCCAGGTGTTGTGCGTCTTCCAGGGTTGGTAGTCGTTCTTGAACGCGAGCTTCTGGTCGACCTGGTTCGGCACGAAGTAATGCTGGTTCCACGTGGACGGGATCTTCTTCCATTGGTCGCTGCCGAAAACGAGGAAGTCGGCGGCGGGATATTTGGGCTCGTAGGAATTGTCATAAGTCCAGGGCAGCGAGTAACTCGCGATGATCTCGCCGCGGCCGTCGCCGTCGACATCCACGGGAATGGGCCAGGAGTTCCGGCCCAGGAACCCTCCCGTGATCGAGAAGTATTCGAGCCATTGCCCTGTCAGGATGTCCTGAATGCCGAGATTCCGGTAGTCGGAATGAGAGATGACCTGCGGCCGGCCCTGCCTTAGGAGATCGGCAAGCATAACATAACTGGGATTGTCGAGCAATCCGGCTTTGGCGGGCGGCACGATGTCGTACCACTTGATGTTCAGGTTGTTATTGAGCAGGCCGGTGCCGTTTGCATAGTCGTTGTTCGCGACGACGATCCCTGGATAGCGATTGGGATCGGTGCTGGTCGTGGCGGCGATCGTATCCGACGACGCGCCCCAGTCCGGCGATGGCTTATACTGCCGCTTCACCTGGCCGGTAGCGCCGTCCAGGATGAGGAAACCGGACCGATATACGGGAACGACGACCTCGGGGGTTCCATTCTTGTCCGTATCGAGGAGCGAGAACGCGTAGAGATTCTGACCGGCCACCTCCCAAAGTTTTGTGCCGTCGTTCTTCAGTACGTGAATGCCGAAGTCCCCCACGATGTATTCGTTTTTCCCGTCGCCGTTGACGTCCGCAATCGCCGAGTACGCCAGCGAGCTGCAGCCGACGCCGAGGAACGACACCGGTTTGCGCACCAGCTCGTTTCCGTTTCTGCCATCCAGCACAACGAAGTCGGATTCGAGCACGACGATGTCGGCTATGCCGTCGCCGTTCATATCGCCGATCGCCGGAAGCGAATCGGTGGAGTAGTTGTGGCACGGCACGCGGCCCACGGTGCTCCAGATGTGCTGCCACTTCGGCGACCCGTCTTTGTTGAGCACAAAGATGCCGATCTGGCCGCCGGCGCCGTTGGAGTCAAAGTGATCGACTTCGAAGATGATCTCCGGCTGGCCGTCGCCGTCGATATCCGCGATGGCCGGCGCCAGAGCATCGGCGCGGGGCGGCAGGAATCCGGACTTGCTCCACAATTCCTTCGTCGTGCCGTCGCTGAAGACCTGAAGCGCCGTGACCCGCCCTTCTTCGTTCGGAGTGCCGGCAGCGACATACTCCGCGAACACCATCACCGGCTGCCCCGTACCAAGCAAGTCGCCGATCGCCGGCGAACTCGCGTAGGGCACGAGCAAGGTCGACCCGGGGGAGGTGCGGCCGGTGTTGATGATCGCTTTCAAATAGACATTCCGGCTCGCCAGGTTGTCGGAGAGGTTGACGTCGTGCGGATAGACGTCTTCGATCTGAACCCAGACGTTGGAGTCGCCCGCGGGCCGCGTGACCATGAAGGTCGCGACTCCGGACCCGTTCGCCGGAACGCTGATGGTGTTTTGTCCCAGCAGCTTCGCTCCGGGCGACTTGGGATGCCCCTGGAACAGCCGGACCAACGCTCTGGCGGGCGTGTTGACCTTGTTCCGGACCGTCGCCGTGATGGCGACAGGCTGTCCGATTGCGGGCCCGACTGGGGCGATCGTGATGGCGCTTACGTCGAGGGACAGGTCGGCGTATGCCGAGGAGACTACACGCTCCTCGCAATTGTTGTTGAAGTTCGATTCGAATACGGTGTGGCCCGGGTTGGCGCAGACCGTGTAGACCTCGCCTTCGGCGAATGGGATGACGGATCCCGAGTCGAAGGTGACAAACGCTCCGGGGCTAAACGCCAGAGACTGGCGCAGGATCTCGCTTGCGTTTCCGGCCGCCACGCTGCCGCGATAGGCGACGACGTCCGCGGTGACGGCCGTAGGCCCTTTGTACACGACGGTTGCAGTGAGCCTGCCGTTCGGTCGTGGCGAGCCGGGGTCGTTGATGCTGTTGATGGAAAGATCGGGTTGCGTCTGGCACCGCGCGACTGATCCCGTCAAGACGGCGCCGGCGGCGAGCGCCGCGAAAATCGAAAGCCAGTTTTTCATTGCTGGAATTTCCTCCGAGGGTGGGCTCCCTCACCCGAGTACTGGCGGACTCGGAGAAAACGTCACGGGATCAGTTTTGTGTTGCCGGCAAAAAGACGAAGGCCGGTAGCGGCTCGCGATCGAGAGCCGCTACCGGCCTGAGTGGGTGGATGATCGAAACCGGCGCACTACAGCACGCCGATGATGCCGGCCCTGACCTTGGTCTTGGTTTTCATCTTTTTCTCCTCTCTTGAATCTCCTGTTATTCCGCGTGCGCAGCACGCTGTTTTAGCCGCCCGCCTTTCGGCAGACGATTCCGGCGCGCAGATTCGTGCGGGTTTTCATCGGTCTGTTCTTCCTTTCTGTCTGTTCTGACGGCTTGCTTCGTGCCAACCGCCTTCATTGATTCGGGCGCATTCGCATTGCAAAATCGCTCAAGAAAAATTGACGGAGCGACCCGCTCTCCCTTCCAACCGCACGTAACGCCGCAAGCAGGAGCAGTCCGGTGATTCCGCAAGCCGTCGGCGAAGCACTGCTGTGCGGGAGGACGGAACCTGCGATAAACTCATAGCAGCCCAACACTTGCTGGAGTGGCGGAACTGGCAGACGCACGGGACTCAAAATCCCGCGCCCTTCACTGGGCATGAGGGTTCGACCCCCTCCTCCAGCACCACCACAACGACGAATGCGTCAGTTACCCGTACAGGCTCCAACGTTTCCAGGAGTGCTGCCGTAGCGATTCGTCGCCCGCGCGGTACCCTCTCCGAATGGATAGCCCGCCCTCTCTATTCGGCGAGTTCCAGTCGCAGTCGGCAGGTGAACGCACTTGGAAAAAAGGAACTTAGCTCAACTGGCGGTTGGTCGCGAGATTGCAATTAACGGCGCCCGTAGGGAGGCGGACCCACATGAAGATCAGAACCAGCGTGAAGGCAGTTCGGCAACACCGTTCAACACAATGAGACGGTCGTCGGTGCGACGAAGGGCGTCGCGGTGAAGACTCGCTTAAAGGCGGGAGCGGGGACAACGGAACAGGAAAATGGAAAGCTCGCGGTGAACCACAACGAGACTGTCATCGGCGCCAGACCGACTGCGGCGTGAAACCCACAGCAACGCGAGCGTGCGGAAAGCGATAAGAACGCCGCTCGACGAGGACGCCGGTGACCGTCGAGCCGTGCCGCGCTCCGGTTGCCCGCAAAGTAGACCGGATCGCGTAACGTGACGGACGGTCGGCAGCGCTGGCGCGTTCACTTTAACAGAGCGCCCACCAGGAGAACCGACACCGCCCCGAGCCGATCAACCTACTTGCCCCAGCGGCCGAAGCTGATCCGGTCGCGCTTGGCATCGGGCGGAAGATGATGTCAAACTGCACAACCGAAACCGCCGCTGCCGCGACCTTCGCTAGTTCCATTCGGCAACAGCTCTGGCCTTGAAGACGCTTTCGAGCGTGTGCGATCAATCTGACCGCCAGCATTTAAGCCTCGTCCAGAAGAAGTCCGGGCCGGCGGGAGGCTGCGCCCTTGGGTAGAGTCACGGCCGGTCTAGCGCCATTCTTCAGCGCGCCCTATCCACGCCCAGAAGCTGTTATGAAATAAGGCTGAGCGGGTCAGGTAACTCCTGGGAGTACCGCAACGGGCATAGCACCCTGAGATAACCTCGGTTAACATCTCCCAACACCCTAAATACACTACGATTCAAACGTGATTCAACTCCGACGCTTCACCACTCGCGGAAGACGCCACGGTCAGAAGGGGCAAGCGATGATCTTCGTTACCGTGACGTTGGTTCCACTTCTAGGCCTCGTGGGCTTCGTTACTGACTTCGGCTGGGCATATTGGCGCCGGGAGGCTTGTCAGACAGCCGCTGAGGCGGCAGCGGAAGCAGCAGCGCTGGCCGCGAAAGCCGCTGGGACCTACACTGTAGTGGCCGAAACCGAATGTCCTGCAACTCCGAGTTCCGGCACGCCGTGGCAAGTTGCGTGTCTCTATGCGACGGCCAATGGATTTACGAACGGCTCCAACCGGCAGACAGTAAAGGTCTCTGCGGGAACCAGTTCGGCGCCGGTCAGCGGCATCTCGCCGGGCTACTGGATCACTACAACAGTCTCGGAGAACATGCCGACGCTTTTCTCAGCAGTCCTCGGGCATTCGGCGATGAAGGTGTCTGCACGGGCGACCTCGGCGGTCTACGCCGCCAGTGGAGGATGCGTCTATGTTCTGAATCCCACCGCCCTTCACGCCTGGTTTGCGAACGGCTCTTCTTTTACGACAGGCTGCGGCATTAACGTCAACTCCAACAATGCCGCCGCCTTCGACATGAACGGGGGAACGCTGACGTTGAACAACAGCGCGGCCGTCAATGTACATGGCGGCGCGGTTGCCATTGGAGCAACCATCAGTCCGTGGAACGTAAACACCTACCAGCCTTCGATTTCTGATCCGATTTCGGGGTACACAGCGCCAACAGTCGGCGGCACATGCACTTCCTACACTCTTAGTTCCAGTTCGGCCACGATCAATCCAGGCACCTACTGTAGCATTACCACGAATGGCGGAACGCTGACTCTGACTAGCGGCACCTATGTCATCTCTACAGGGTCGCTCCAACTGAATGGGGGCATGATCGATGCAACCAGTGGTGTAACATTTTACTTCCCGCCAACCAATACACATTCTATTAACAACTTCGGCGGCACGTTGAAGCTAACCGCCCCGACCAGCGGCAGCTATCAGGGCATGGCATTCTGGCAGGCGGCAGGCGACACGGCCGGCGCTAATATGAACGGCGGCACTAACACGGTGAATGGCATCATCTACGTGCCGGGAGGCAAGCTTACTTACAATGGCGGCAACGTTGCCACCAGCACAACGATCGTCTGTGACACGATCCAGATGGACGGCGGGGTGATCACCCAGCCGGCGAACTCTTCCCACCTGGCCAACGGCTACTTTCCATCCGGAGCTTACATGGTCGAGTGAAGGTCCGGCGCGGGTCGGCTGCAACCTTTCTTGTCACGCATTGGGCGGAGCGACGGCGAAGCGCGTCCGTCCAGCTGCCATGCGCTTCGGTGCGCTTCGCACGAGACCGTAGCCCACCGTCTCCGCGGCGAGGGTCGGCCACTGGGGGCCCTCCTCGGCGAGGTCCCATCGAGTCGCAAGCAGCTCGACGATCCTCTGCTCGATCCCGCGCTGCTCGGCCCCGTAACCGAAAGCTCACCTCCGATTCGGACGCTGCCTCCTTCGGCCAGGCGTATACTCTATAGCGGAAGGAGGGACGCGATGAACCGCTCTGCATTTACTCTCTTCTTACTGACTCTCTGCCCTTCGGTTGCCCCGGCGCAGACAGCCGGAACGTTTACCGCCACCGGCAGGATGACGGTGGCGCGATCCGGACACACGGCCAGCCTGCTCAACGATGGACGCGTGCTGATCACCGGCGGCCAAGAGGTGTACGGCCCTAACGCTTCGTCGCTGGCGACGGCCGAGCTTTACGATCCCGCCACCGGTCGATTCACACCGGCCGGCAGCATGATATTCGCGCGCACGGGCCATACCGCCACCCTCCTTTTCGACGGCAAGGTCCTGATTGCGGGCGGCTACGGTTCCGTCAGCGGCGGGAGCTTTACCAGTGCGGTAGCCGAAGCCGAGATTTACGACCCGGTCTCGGGAGCATTCATACGCGCCGGCAGCCTGTCGAATGCACGGTTCTGGCACACCGCGACGCTGCTCCACAATGGCAAGGTGTTGATCGCCGGCGGGTATAGCGACGGTAAGGAATTGGCGTCGGCGGAGCTGTACGATCCGGCCAAGGGACTATTCGCGCCGACCGGACCGATGACTGTCGGCCGGCTGCAGAGCCGTGCGGCGCTGCTGCCCAACGGGAAAGTACTGATCATGCCCGGCAGCGACGGCATGGACTGGGAGAGCGCCGAAATCTACGATCCCGATGCGGGAACGTTCAGCCGCACCGATTGGGCGCGCCAGGACGGCCTCGTCGCCGCGACCGCGAACGTGCTTCCCAATGGCAAGACGCTGGTCGGCCTCAATGTACAGGAGTGCGATTACCTTGCCGCGAATACGGCGCTTTACGACTCGACGACGGGCCGGTTCAGCGACGCCGGGATGATGACCGCGGGCATCTGCCGGCCGCGCGGTACGCTGCTTTCGACCGGCGGCGTCCTGATCGCCGGCGGCTGGTTTTCCGAGGCGCGCGCCCAGGTCTACGATCCCTTGTCCGGCGCATTTTCCGCCACTGGGCCGATGATCGCCGCCCGGCGTGATCTCACCTCGACGCTCTTAAATGACGGCACAGTGCTGATTACCGGTGGGGCAGCCGACTGCTGCGTCCCGCTCGTGAGCGCCGAACTGTATCATCCGGCCGCGGTTGTCGGACCCCCGGTGCTCCTATCGATTCCCGGCGGTCAAGCGGCGATCCAGCATGCCGACACCTATGAGCTCGTCTCGATGGCTCGGCCTGCCGCGCCCGGCGAGGCGCTGATCATCTACTGCACGGGGCTCCTGGACGGGAGCGTGATTCCGCCGCGAGTGGCTATCGGCGGCCGGCCGGCCGAGGTCCTCTTCGTCGGCAATACGCCGGGATATCCGGGCCTGAACCAGATTAATGTTCGAGCGCCCGCGGGCGTCGTTTCGGGAGACGCCGTATCTGTGCGGCTGAACTATCTCGATCGGCCGAGCAATCAGGTCGTGATGCCGGTGCGTTAGTGCGCTCCCATCAGGTGGCGGATCGGCTGTTCACACTCACGACGCCCTTTGTTCGACCCTCTCCCACAGTACCCGCGGATCTGTCCTACAACGCGACCCGCACTCGCTAAACTCTCGCATGCCGTAGACCGTGCCCATAAAATGCGGTCCATGGACGTGCGCGTTAAAAGATCCGGCAACCCTTGTCAGAGAATTTCCCGAATAACCTCCGATGAGTCGCCTACGATGTCGGCCGCAATCTTGGATCCGCCGCCGGCGATCAGAATCCTGTCTTAAGCGCGTGAAGGTCGGCTTGCCGGAGGCGGGTCGAGGCGTAGACCCGACCCGCCCGAGGATTAGCATTCTGGCTGTCGCATGCGGAATTAACCACTCAACCTAGGCTTTAGCTCTCCGGCGAAGTCGAAGCAGCCCAATTGCAAGCACGCCCAATCCCGATAGCAGAATTGGGACCGGTTCGGGCGCCGGCGTACCGGCCAAGTTAATTCCAGCAGTGGTGCCAAAGGAGAAGGTCGCACCCGTCACCGTCGTAGTCGCGGTGACAGTGGGAATCGAAATATTGAATGTTGCTCCGCTCTCAAGAAACGGATTGTGAGGTCCGTTGCCGGCTATCGATCCGTTCGCGTTGGAATACGTTCCTCCGGAATAGGTCCCGTTGCTGGAAGGGCCGATGATTGTGTGCGAAGGCCCCACGGGAGTACCGAGTACGTTCAACAATAACGACCCTGCCGACGAAGACAATGCCCAGCCAGTGGAGACGCTTGCGCCGACCGAATATGTTCCATCTGAGTTAACAGTCAGTTCTGTTCCGCTGCTTGATGTTAAGGCGCCGGTCGTCTCGCCGCTGCTTAGCGTGAAGAATAGATCACTGAGATTTTGCGCGACATCCTTTGGATCTGACAGCAGGTTGTTTAGTGTGACGGTAATGGTACCCGGACCGGTGACAAAAACAGCCGAAGCACTTACCGCGCCACCCGAGAGGGCGCCGGAACCCGTGAAAGTGATCGTGGAAGCGAATGCACTGGAGGCCAGCGCTAGTGCCGTGGCCAATGCATACGCGAATTTTGACATGTTGTCCGTTCCTCCTTAGAAAGTCGTCCCTCTCGGCGACCTGGTCGAAGCAGAGGCGGAGTTCAGAAGTGGAGTTTCAAGAGTTGATTAATGACCTTCCAGCCGCTTTCTGGGATTCTGACAGAAAGGGGAAATTAGATTAGTGTTTGATTGGCCTTGCCGCGGCGGGTTCGTGCCCGCCTGAACCGTCCATCTCGGAAACGGTGTGCTGGATCACCAAGGAGATTCCGCGACGCGCAAGGTCGAGGACCAAAACCAGGGCATCCGGTCCGAATGTGACCTTCCTCACGGTCGTTGGATGCGGCCAGCTGCTGAAGGGCGTGCCGCTCTGTAAATGCGGGGCAGCACCGGCGCGCTCCTTTTGTGGAACCGGGGCGGGTGGGGCTCCTTCGTTCTTCTCTGCGGACCTGACGGTTCGTCACTTAACAGTAAGAGCGTTATCGGGAGCTGGCGTTCTTTAAGATCGCTTACAGTTTCGTCGGCGCCTGCGTGTCGTTTCACGCGTCGGTAACGGAGGTGCCTTGCTTAGCAATGTGCAGGGAGACGCCTCCACTACGATCCTGGTTGTCGAAGACGACGAGACCGTGCGACGCTTCTGCCTGAACGTGCTCCGCAAGAGCGGGTACAAGACGCTCGAAGCCTTCGACGGACGAGACGGCTTGACAGCCTTCCTGCGCCACAGGAGCGAGATCGACATGGTGCTGACGGACATCCTGATGCCGGGAATGATGGGCATCGAGTTGGTCGAGAATATCCATAGGTGGAGTCGGTCCACCAGGGTAGTGCTCATGTCGGGGACGGCCGGCTTCTCGCGCCTGCCGCCAAGCTTGCGCGATCTCCCGGTCTTGGAGAAGCCCTTCACAGCCGAGAAGCTGATCGACTGCATTCGAACGGCGCTCGGCCGAGCGGCGGTCTAGCGACGCCCCGACGGCGCTGCCCTTCCTCTTGGCGCCGAACGACGCTTCCGCGCCCGCTGCGTCACGGACGGGATCGGGCGCAACCTTCGCCTTCGCCGGTGCGGCGGTGTGGTGACTCATCTCACCCGGCCAGCCAGACTGCCACGCGGGCCAGCGCGGTTCCGATTACCGCAACCAGAACTTGTTTCCAGAGAGGCTCGATGCGGAAGACGACTCCAAAGAATAAGTACGCGAGGAAAATCGCCGCCAGGAGGACGGCCTCCCGCGCGCCCCGCCGCACAGTCACACCGAAGGCGCTCCGATCCCCGTGGCGCACAATTGGGGGAGATTATACGGCTCACACTTGCAGTAGAGCAATAGTTGTTTTGCGGATGTCTGCAGTACTGAAATTACTGGAAGATCTAGTCCTATAGGCTGCAACAGATCCAAAACCTTCAACGGCTCGGCCAGCCCGCTTCTATCCGTCCCGCAGGCCTCATTTTGAAACGTGACATGCACGCCCACGCACAGTCGGCCCAGTCGACTCGGGCGCCATCGCTTGTCGTGGAGCCGCAACGGCGCGAGAATCCAGTAGCGCCGCTGGAAGGGGATTTCGCTTGCCTTCAAACATGATCTGCCGAATGCCCTGTCCACAGCGCTGGCGCCTGATGATTCAATACAGCCGCGCTGTGGCGAGCTTCGAGAAGCGTGTCGCACGGCTTCAGGACGCGGCCCTGTCCTACGAAACCGACGCTTTTGATCGAGCGTGGGAAGGGTGCGAGGCCGCGCGGCGGCACTGCGATGACGTACGCCTCTGCCTCTATGAGCACTTGGAGGCTCACCACTGTGGGCTGGAACTGGCTCGTCACTACTGGCCGAAGGCTGCCGCCGTTGCGGAGTGACAGGCTGGCCTCGTGTCTCGGGTAGATGTAGCATTGCTGCGGCACGGCGATGTGCGACCTTCGACGCGACCGTGCCGGGCCGATCACCATCCACTAAAGCGGGTCTTGCCCAATCGCGGGCCGTTGCCGCCGCCGCAGAAGGGCTGGCGCGGAATCCAGGCGCCTCGGCGGCCATCCGCTTCGCTTCTGCTCGGCCTGACCCTGATCGAATCGCTGGCGCTCTACACGCCGGTAGTGATCTTCGTTCAGATCAAGCGGGCGTAGATCGCGCCCGGTAAGAACGATGCTGCGGCGCGAGGAACGCCCTACGGGAGGACCATCCACACTGCCGTCCAGGCGACCGGTAGGGTCCCGCGCCGGCCGCCGTCCACGTGGGCCCGGCAAAGTTCACTCAATCGGCTGGCCGTGGTCTCTTCAGTCGTTAGTTGCCTCTGGCCGGCTGCTCCAGAATTAGACTAGTACAAGAGAGCTATTGTCTCAGTACGCCAGTAACTCATAGAT
>DASXAK010000009.1:0-15952 GCA_036406715.1 Bryobacteraceae bacterium
GCACAGCATCGCCACCGACTCGAAGGGCAACATCTACACCACCGAGACCTATCGCGGCCAGCGCATCCAGAAGTTTGTCTTCAAGGGGATGGGCGCGGTCACGAAACAGGACCAGGGCGTCCTCTGGCCGAAACATTCGTAGGCGGCGGGAGCCCGTTTGCGGCATTGACAACCTACCGAGCGATAGGTAAACTGGCAGAGTCGGAAAAGGAGCGGATTAATGAGGGCAACGACGAGGCTCAGTGCTCTGGTTTTGGGTGGTCTGGCGATTTCCACACTGCCGCTGATGGGGGCGGCGCTCGAACCGCAACACGTCACGTTTACCAAGGACGTGGCCCCGATTTTCCAAGCCAAATGCCAGGACTGCCACCGCAAAGGTTCGATGGCGCCGATGTCTCTCATGACCTACGAAGAGAGCCGTCCCTGGGCCAAGTCGATTCGCGAGAAGGTTCTCACGCGCCAGATGCCGCCGTGGCACATGGACAAGACCGTCGGCATTCAGCACTTCGCCAACGACATATCGCTTTCCGACCAGCAGATCGCTACGATCGTTCGCTGGGTAGACGAAGGCGCGCCCATGGGCGATGCGAAGGACATGCCTCCGCCCAAGGAATTCCCGAACTACGAAGGCTGGCAATTGGCCAAGCAGTTCGGCCAGCCCGACCTGGTGCTGAAGTCCGACGCGTACACCATGCCGGCCCACGGCCAGGACGTCTGGTTTAAGCCGTATACCGCAATCCCAGTCACTGAGCCGCGCTGGGTGCGTGCGGTTGAGATTCGTCCGGGCACGCCCGCCGGCCGCCGGATCATGCATCACGTGCTGGCGCGCCTCGAGCAGAAGGAACCCGGCGCTTCCCCGGAAGACAACGACCCCAACGCCGGCCCCGGCCTGCTGATGGAGTGGGCCATCGGCAAGAACTATGACATCTACCGGAATGATGCGGGCAAACTGCTTCTGCCCGGCTCACACATCTGGTGGGAGATGCACCTGCACGCCGTGGGCGAATCGATTCGCGATCACGCCGAACTGGGCGTCTACCTGTATCCGAAAGGCCAGGAGCCGAAGCATCGGACGCGCCTGATGATCTTCAACGCGACCGCCACCGACAACAGCGGCGCTCTTCTGGACATCCGGCCCAACTCCATGTCGGAAACCGAAGGCTTCCACGTTCTGAAACAGGCCGCGCGGCTCGAGAACTACCAGCCGCACATGCACCTGCGCGGCAAAGCGATGCAGCTCGAAGCCATCTTCCCCGACGGCCGCCGCGAAACGCTCAGCTACGTCGATCATTTCAATTTCAATTGGATGATCAACTACATTTACGCCGACGACGCCGCGCCGGTGCTGCCGAAGGGCACAGTGATCCACGTCCGGGCCTGGCACGACAACACCGCGGCTAACCGCAATAATCCCGACCCCAACCAGTGGGTTGGCTGGGGCGACCGCACAGTGGACGAGATGGCGCACGCCTGGGTGAACGTGACGTATCTCAGCGACGACGAGTACCAGCAATGGCTGAAGGAACACAAGAAGCCGGGTGCTACCGTCGCTTCCCGCTGAGCGGGCCATTGAGATTGGGACCATGGCGATCGGGCGGTTGAATTCTTCCATCTTCTCTGCGGCAATCGTCCTCGCCATGACGGCGGGGGCACAGGCCCAGAACCCTCTGCCGCTGGAACCGTTCCACAACTCCGGTCAGAGCATCACGGCCGCGTACGAAGGCTGGTTCCAGAATCAAGACGGCACTTACAGCATCCTGTTCGGTTATTACAACCGCAATCAAAAAGAGGAACTGGATATCCCGATCGGGCCGGAAAACCGCATCGAGCCCGGCGGCCCCGATCGGGGTCAGCCGACCCACTTCCTTATCGGCCGCCAGTGGGGCGTGTTCACTATCACCGTGCCAAAAAATTTTGGCGATCAGAAAGTGACATGGACGCTGACCGTCAACGGCCAGAGCACTTCCATTCCCGCTGGTCTGAACCCGCTTTGGGAGGTGGAGCCCTTCAAGGATGCGACCGAGAACACACCGCCCCTGCTCCGTTTTGATAGTGGCGCTACGGTTCAGGGCCCTCGCCCGGTGACGGTGGCGCTCACCGATGCGCTGCCGAACCCGCTCAACCTGACGGTGTTTGCGTCGGATGACGCCAGGCTGGTTCCAGGCATGGACAAGCCCAAGACGCCTGCGGTGAGTCTGAGCTGGAGCAAATTTCGCGGGCCGGGAACCGTGACGTTCGCGAACGCGCGGCCGCCGGTCGAGAAGACGGAAGATTCGGCCGAAGGATTCAAGGGCAAGGCGAGCACCACCGCCACATTCAGCGAACCCGGAGAGTATACTCTCTACCTGGTGGCGAACGACTGGACCGGCAAGGGTGGCCGCGGATTCCAGTGCTGCTGGACCAACGCCCTGGTCAAAGTTTCTGTGAAGTAACGCCGGCGACGATGCGTCCGTACCGGATCTTGTCGCCGGCGCGTGCCGTTTTTTCAGCCGCGACTGCGAGGTCGCGGTTTTTGGAGGGGAATATGCGCCAGAGCACAGCTCAGAGAACCCTGGTGTTTTCGATCCTGCTAGCGGCTACGTCGGCGGCAGCCTGGAGCCAGCCCAACGGCCAGCCTTCGACTAAGAATGGCGAATGGCCGTATTACACGGCCGATCTGAAAGGCTCCAAGTACGTGCCACTCGATCAGATCAACGCCTCCAACTTCAATAAGCTCGAAGTCGCGTGGCGGTTTAAGACCGAGAGCCTGGGCACCAAACCTGAATACAAGCTCGAAGGCACGCCCCTGATGGTCAAAGGCACGATATACGTGACCGCCGGCACGCGCCGCGACGTCATCTCGCTCGACGCCAAAACGGGCGAAGTGAACTGGGTCTACAGCCTGCGCGAAGGCAAACGGGCCGCTATCGCGCCGCGGCAGCTTTCCGGACGCGGCGTTTCTTATTGGACCGACGGCAAGGGCGACGACCGCGTGGTCTTCGTGACCACCGGATATCGCCTGGTCGAATTGAACGCTCACACCGGCCGCCCTATCGAAAACTTCGGTAAGGAAGGCATGGTCGACCTCAAGGTCGGCATGGTCAACGGCAGCGGACAGCAGATCGATCTCGAGGAGGGCGAAGCCGGCCTGCACTCGACTCCTCTCGTTGTGAAAGACGTGGTGATCGTCGGTTCTTCCTTCAAAGAAGGAATGACCGTCAAGACCCACAACAACACCAAGGGTCTCGTTCGCGCCTTTGATGCCAAGAACGGCAAACTCCTTTGGACCTTCAACACCATTCCCCGCCCCGGCGAGTTCGGCAACGAAACCTGGGAAAACAACTCCTGGGCCACGAACGGCAACACCGGCGTCTGGACGCAGATGACAGTCGACGAGGAACTGGGTCTGGTCTACCTGCCAGTCGAGACGCCCACTTCCGATTTTTACGGCGGCGAGCGCCCCGGCAACAACCTGTTTGCCGAAAGCCTGGTCTGCGTGGATCTGAAAACCGGCAAACGCAAATGGCACTTCCAGATCGTGCATCATCCGATCTGGGACTACGACCTTTCTTCCGCCCCGATTCTGGCGGACATCAACGTCGGCGGAAGGGCTATCAAAGCGGTCGCGCTGCCCAGCAAGGAATCATTCTTGTACGTGTTCGATCGCGTAACCGGCCAGCCGGTATGGCCGATTGAAGAACGCCCCGTGCCGCAATCCGATGTGCCGGGGGAGAAGACTTCGCCCACGCAGCCGTTCCCCACCAAGCCGCCGGCGTACGGCCGCCAATATCTGAAGATTCCAGACGATCTGATCGATTTCACGCCGGAGATGCGGGCGCAGGCTCGCGACAACGTCGCTCGTTACAAAACGGGGCCGATGTTCCTGCCGCCGATCGTCGGCGACAGCAACGGCATGCTTGCCGCGCTGACGCTGGGCACCGCGGGCGGAGGCACCAACTGGCCGGGCGCCGGCTATGATCCGGAGACCCACATTGTTTATGCGGAAGCGAATCAGTCGGGTCTGTTTCCGATTTCGCTGCGCACGCCGCCGCAGAACTTCTCCGACATCCGCTACGTGATGGGGCGCAACGGCACCGACTTCGTCGTTTCCGAAGGTCCCGGGTTCGGCAGCGCCGCCGACGCCCCGAAGCCGGCCCCACGGCCGCGCGCCGCCGCCGAACGTGCGCCCGCGCAGAACGTGGGCGGCCTTACGGTACAGGGGCTCTCCATCGTGAAGCCGCCCTACGCGGTGATCTCCGCCGTCAACCTCGATCGCGGCGATCTTCAGTGGCAGGTCCCCTACGGCGAGACACCGGACGCTGTCCGCAATCATCCGGCACTGAAGGGCAAGGATATTCCGAACACGGGGCAGCCCGGCAGCGTCGGTCTGCTGGTAACCAAAGCGCTCGTTGTGCTGGGCGACAGCCAGATCACCTCGGTGACGCATCCCCGCGGCGCCATGCTCCGCGCTTACGACAAAGCCACAGGCAAGGAAGTCGGCGCGGTTCTGATGCCGGCTCCGCAGAGCGGATCGCCGATGAGCTACTCGGTGGATGGCAAACAGTACATCATCGTCGCCGTCAGCGGCGGCGCTTATTCGGGTGAATACATTGCCTATAGTCTGCCTTCCGAAGACTAAGCGGCCCTTGTATTTCGCAGCGGCGGTGCTGGCGGTATTCGTTCTCACCGCCGCCGCGCAGACCTCGCGTTCCGTTTGGGATGGCGTCTACACGGCCGAACAGGCCAGGCAGGGCGCTGACCTTTACGCCGATCAGTGCGCCTCCTGTCACGGCCTGGCGCTCAATGGCGGCGAAATGGCACCCCCATTGACAGGCGGTGAATTTATGTCCAACTGGAACGGCCTCACGGTCGGTGACTTGTTCGACCGCATCCGCAGCACCATGCCCGCGAATGCCGCCGGCACACTCAATCGGGACAAGACCGCCGAAATTCTCGCGGATATTCTGAGTGTCAACGGGTTTCCCGCGGGCTCCACGGAGCTGCCGCGCCAGACCGAAGCACTGAAGCAGATTGCGATCAACGCCGTCAAACCGGAAAAGAAGTAGGATCGAGTTAATGGGAAAAACCGTTCGAAACTTCACCATCCTGCTAGCGGCTGTAATGTCGCTAGCCGGGCAGGCCTATCGCGCGCCGCGCGCTCCCGGCGGCAAGGCCGACCTCAATGGCATCTGGCAGGCGTTGAACGAGGCGAATTACGATATCGAAGCCCATGTGGCGCGCCCCGCGCTGGCGCTCCGTCCCGGCCCCTACGGCCCTGTGCCGGCGGCTCAGGTTCTCGCGCTCGGCGCTGTGGGTTCCGTGCCGCCCGGCGTGGGAGTCGTGGAAGGCGGCGAGATTCCATATAAGCCGGAAGCGCTCGCCAAGAAAAAGGAAAACGAAAAGGACTGGCTGAACCGCGATCCCGAGATCAAGTGCTATCTGCCCGGAGTGCCGCGCGCGACCTACATGCCGTACCCGTTCCAGATCGTGCAAAGCGCCAGCGCGATCACATTCGTCTATGAGTATGCCGGCGCAGTGCGCAACATCTTCTTGAAAAACCCGGGGAAAGCGCCAGTCGATTCCTGGATGGGCCAATCGTTCGGCCGTTGGGAAGGCGACACTTTCGTTGTCGACGTGACGGGCCTCAATGATCAGTCCTGGTTCGACCGCGCCGGAAATTTTCACAGCGACAAACTGCACGTCGTCGAGCGTTACACGCGCACCGGTCCTAACGAGCTGTCTTACGAGGCGACCATCGAAGATTCGGACGTCTTCACGCGTCCGTGGAAAATGAGCATGGTGCTCTATCGCCGCCAGGAAATGAACGCACAGTTACTGGATTTCAAATGTGTCGAGTTCGTCGAAGAACTGATGTACGGGCAATATCGGAAACATCCGCTCAGCAAGTGAGGAGGTATCGTATGCGGAATCGTCTTTTCATCGCCATCGCGTTGCTGTCTCTGGCGGCTCTTCCCCTGGCCGGCCAGGCGGCGAAGTCTTCTATACCGCGGATGCCGGACGGCCATCCGGACCTGCAGGGCACTTACGACCTAGCCACCATCACGCCGATGGAGCGGCTGCCCGGCGATCCGCCGTTCCTGACGAAGGAGAAAGCGGAAGCTCTGCAGAAAGCGGAGCTCGCCCGCCGCGCCGAAGATAACAAGCCATCCAAGGCCGATCGGCCGGCTCCGCCGGTTGGCGGCGTCAACACCCCGCCCAAGTCATTCTTCGAGATTCTGGAACGGGCCGGCGGCGGCGCGGTCGGCGGTTACAATCGCTTCTGGCTCAATCAGGGCACGCAGTACACGGTGGTCGATGGACAGATTCGAACCTCCATCGTGATCGATCCGGCGAACGGCCATGTGCCGGCGTACAATGCGATCGCCCAGAAGCGCATGGCGGCCGCCCGCAATGCCACGCCGACTTCCGATCAGCGCGAGAACAACGATCCCACCTCCGAGCCTCCGGGCGCCTTCGACAACCCCGAGCAGCGGCCGCTCGGCGAACGCTGCCTGCTCGGCTTCGGGTCCACTTCAGGGCCCCCGGCGCTGCCGGACTACTTCTACAATGACCTGCATCAGATCGTGCAGACTCCCAACTCGATCATGATCCTCACCGAGATGGTGCACGACGCGCGCATCGTCCGCATGAACGCACAGCATCTGCCGAAGAATATCCGCCGCTGGATGGGCGATTCGGTAGGCCACTGGGAAGGCGACACGCTGGTGGTCGACACCACCAATTTCAACGACAAGACGCGTTTCCGCGGGGCGACCGACAACCTGCACGTCATCGAGCGTTTCACGCGCCTCGACGACAAGACGCTGCTCTATCGTTTCACGGTCGAAGACCCCGAAACGTGGGACAAAGCGTGGACCGGCGAATACACCTGGCCGGTGACTGAGAAGCCCATCTACGAATACGCCTGCCACGAGGGCAATTACGCGCTGGCCGACATTCTGCGCGGCGCTCGAACGCAGGAAGGCAGCAAGTAACTGGATTGTGGGGCAGACGATCGCGGTTCGTCGTCTGCCCGCCTCGCAGGCCACAAAAAACGATGGCCTGCGCCACCGAGGTCTCATGACGAAACTTATCGTACTTGCCGGCTTTGTCGCCGGTCTCGCCCTCGCACAGCCAAACGACTACAGCAAACCCGCGTCGTGGCTTTGCCGCCCGGGCCAGCACGACGCTTGCGACATCGACTTCACCACCACTGTGATCGCGCCCGATGGCAAGCTGACGCGCGAAACCATGGCCGCGGACCCGAATGCGGCGGTCGATTGCTTTTACGTCTATCCCACGGTGTCGACCGACCCAACTCCAAACAGCGACATGGTTACCGACGACGCCGAGCGCAATGTCATCAAGCAGCAGTTCGCGCGCTTCGCCTCCAAGTGCCGCCCCTATGCACCCATGTACCGCCAAGTCACGCTGGCTGGGCTTCGCACTATCCTGGGCGGCGGAGGCGGCTCGCTCGACAAGGGCCTTCAGTACGACGACGTGCGCGATGCCTGGAACTACTATCTCGAGCACGACAACCGCGGCCGCGGCTTTGTGCTCGTCAGCCATTCCCAAGGCTCGTTCATTCTGAACCGGCTCATCCGCGAAGAAATCGACGGCAAGCCGGTCCAGGCACGCATGGTTTCGGCCATTCTGCTCGGCACCACGCTCGAAGTGCCAAAGGGAAAGAAGGTCGGCGGCTCGTTCCAGCACGTGCCGCTGTGCGATTCCCCTTCGCAGACCGGCTGCGTGATCACCTACGCGTCATTCCGTGCCACCGTCCCGCCTCCGGCCAATACCCTGTTCGGCAAAGTTACGGGCGCGGAAATGACCGCTGCCTGCACCAACCCGGCCGCGCTCGGCGGCGGCAGCGGCGACCTGCACGCATATCTCTCGACCGACGGCCGCACCATGGTCGGAACGTTTCCGCCCAAGCCCTGGGTTCCGAATAAGACAATCGACACGCCGTGGGTCAGCGTTCCCGGCCTGCTGGCCGCGAAATGCGCCTCCAATGACAACGCCAGCGGTTACCTGGAAGTCACGGCTCACCCCGATTCATCCGGCGCTCGCACCGACGACATCATCGGCGATATCCGCGGCCCCGGCGGTGTCCAGGCGAACTGGGGACTGCATCTGGTGGATGTGAACCTCGCCATGGGCAACCTGCTCGACATTGTCGGGCAGCAGTCCAAGGCCTGGGCCGCACACGCCCCGAAATCGTCAGCCGCCAAATAACGCTGGCGTAGTAGTACAATTCAACTCGCGATGGCAGCCACACGGCGCGATTTTCTGATGCGAGTCGCCGGAGCCGGCGGATATTCCGCGGCATTCGTGACTCTACAATCGCTCGGGCTGATGCCGCTGGCGGCATCGCCGGCTTCCAGGCCGGACCTGCCTCCCGGTTCTGGTAAGGGCTTGAAGATTGCCATATTGGGCGGGGGCATCGCCGGTCTCGTAGCCGCCCATGAAATGGCGAAAGCCGGCTTTCAATGCACGGTGCTCGAGGCGCGATCGCGGGTGGGCGGCCGTGTCTGGACCATCCGCGACGGCGACATTGTCGAGTCCATCGGCGAGAGCCGGCAGACCGCGCATTATTCACCCGGCAGCTATTTCAACGCCGGCGCGGCGCGCATCCCTTCCATCCACCAGACCATCCTCGGATATTGCAAAGAGCTCGGAGTCGCGCTCGAAGTCGAGATCAATACTTCGCGCAGCACGCTGCTGGTGAACGACAAAGCTTTCAAAGGTAAAGCCATCGAACAGCGGCAGGCGATCAACGATACGCGCGGGCACGTCTCCGAATTGCTCGCCAAGTGCGTGCAGCGCGGCGCACTCGATCGCGAACTTACGGCTGAAGACCGCGAGCGCATCCTCAGTTTCCTGCGCATCTACGGCGCGCTCGACAATCGGCTGGCCTACCGCGGCTCCGAACGCGCCGGCGTCGCCCATTCGCCCGGCGCCGGCTCCGACGCCGAAACGCTGCGCGCTCCACTCGCCCTGCAGGACCTGCTCGATGCCAATTTCTGGAACGCCATCCTTTTCGAAGAAGGCCTCGATTACCAGGCAACCATGTTTCAGCCGGTCGGAGGCATGGACCACATTCCGAACGCATTCGCCAAACGGCTGGGCAAAACCGTGCAGTGCAGCTCCGCCGTAAAAGAGATTCGCAAGAAGAATAACGGTGTGTTCGTCATCTATACGCAGGCCGGAAAGGAGAAGCGCCTGGACGCCGATTACTGCATCTGCGCGCTGCCGGTGACGGTGCTGCAGTCGATTCCCAATGACTTTGCGCCGCGAATCCGGCGGGCGATCGAAGCCACCACCTACGCCGACAATTACAAGATTGCGTGGGAATCGAAGCGGTTCTGGGAATCCGATTTCAACATCTACGGCGGCATCTCGTGGCTGACCAGCGGGCCGATCGGGCTGGTGTGGTATCCCAGTGGCGGCCTGTTCAGCGAGACCGGAGTCGTGCTCTCGGGCTACGGACCGGAAGGGCCGACCGAATTCGGCAGGCTGTCCGGCATGCAAGCGAAGCTCGCCGCCTCGCGCGCCGCCGTCGAAAAGCTGCATCCCAACTGCGGAAAGCAGATCCGCAATCCGATTTATATTTCCTGGGGCAAGATCCCCTACAATGTCGGCTCCTGGGTTCGCGGTTTCTCTCATCCCGACGGGAACGAGGGGAGCTATTACGACGGCCCGTACAAAGAGCTGATCGAGCCGGACGATCGCTTCTATTTTGCCGGCGACCACTGCAGTCACATCAACGCCTGGATGGAAGGCGCGGCCCTAGCCGCGCACCGCGCCATCCGGATGATCGCCGATCGCGTCAAAGCCACGGCGTGAGGCCGCCGCCCTCACGGGCCCGTGCTGAAACTCAACCCATCCGTGAGGGTGGGCTAGCAGTCGAATAACGCACGAGGTGTCCGTTACTACATTTACGCTGGCTCGCGACGTGCCATACCTCTCATGAGGCGCAAATTTTTCATGAGAGTCCTAATTGTTTTTGCGGCATCTGTTGGAATGCTGCTGGGCCAACCCCAACCGAACCCGACGTTTCGCGTAACCGTGGTTTCCCGCACAATCAGAGCCATCAACTATCACCATCGTTCCGGGACCACCCGCGTCGATTTCCGCGGTACCCCACTTATGCCAAAAGCCGAAGGAGACGCCCGTGTGGAAAGCCGGCTTGGGTCGACCAAGATCGAGACCCATCTCGCTCATTTGTCTCCGGCTAATCAATACGGCCCGGAATACCTGACGTTTGTCCTGTGGGCAATCACGCCCGAAGGACGCGCGGCCAACTTAGGGGAGGTGGTTCTTGAAGGCGACCACGCCGACTTGCTGTCCACCACGGATCTGCAGAGCTTCGGCTTGATCGTCACCGCCGAGCCCTACTTCGCTGTAACACAGCCGAGCGACGTAGTGGTGGCGGAGAATTTTGTCCGAAAGGATACGACCGGAACCCTCGAACAGGTCGATGCCAAGTACCAGTTATTGCAGCGTGGGCAATATGTGGCCAATCGCGGCAAATATCATCCGGTCAAGATCGATCCTAAGGGACCACTGCAGCTCGCCGAGGCGGAAAATGCGGTTCAGATCGCGAACATCGCGGGAGCCGATCGCTACGCCGAAGACACTATGCAGAAGGCCCAGACTGACCTGCAGAACGCGCGCGATTTCCTGCTCAAGAGCCACAATCGCAAACGCGCGGAAACCAATGCGCGGGAAGCCGCGCAGATGGCAGAGGATGCCCGCATCATTTCCATCAAGAAGTTCCAGGAAGACGAACAGGCCGCCGAACGAACGGCCGCGGCTGCGCGCGAAGCGCAGGCGCGCGCGCAGGCAGAGCAGGCTGCCCGGCAAGCAGAGCAAGCCGCCCAGCAGGCGCGCCTCGAACAGGATCAGCGGGCGCGGGCGGAAGGGGACCGGCAGGCGGCCGAGCAGGCCAGGCTAGCCGCAGAAGCCGCAGCCGCCAGGGCGGCGCAGGAACGCGCGGCTGCCGATGCCGCTCGCGCCGCCGCAATCGAGCAGCAAAACGCCTTGAAGGCCGAAGCCGACCGGGCACGCCTGGACGCTCAACAGGCCGAAGCAAACCGGCAACGCGCTGAGGCCGAGAGAACCCAGCTCCGCGAGCGTCTGCGCCAGCAATTGAATATGATCCTGGAGACTCGCGAGACGCAGCGCGGCTTGATCGTCAACATCAACGACGTGCTGTTCGACTTCAACAAATCCACGCTCCGGCCCGCGACCCGCGAAAAAATGGCCAAAGTGTCGGGTATTCTGCTCGCCTACCCCGGTTTGAAGATCCAGTTGGAAGGCCATACCGACAACATCGGCAGCGAGGAATACAACCGCACGCTTTCGCAACGCCGGGCCGAAGCGGTTCGCGATTACCTGATCCAGCAGTCCGTGCCTGCCGACGCGGTGACCGCGGTCGGGCTCGGAAAGGACAATCCAGTCGCATCCAACGCCACCGCCGCCGGCCGCAAGATGAACCGCCGTGTCGATATGGTGGTTTCGGGCTCACCGATCGGCATCGACCTCAGTGAGCCAGCGGCGGCCCCAGCCGCACCACAATCGCCACAGTAGGCTTCGTCACCGGGACCGGTCACCGATTCCGGAAAAATCTTTTTACCATGACCGGACATGCACTTAGCTGCAAAGGGGCCGCGCGCTAAACCCGGTTTCGCGCACCCCTCGGGGTATTGTGAGATTGGAAGGATCGGGTGCGACCTCATCGGACCCCGATCCACGGCAGCGTGGAATCCTAGGCAACTCCGCGTCTTCGTCGAGCCGATGAGCCCTTGCCATTCAGGGTGATGAACGCGCACGGGGATCCCCAAGAAGCGCTTCGAAGAATTATTCAAACCAGCCGAAACCACGAAACAGTCGCGCGTCGCGAGCCGTCTACACCGCCGAAAGGCGGAGTGTCACATCCAACCCCTGCCCCGAAGTTATAATCCCCTTTTATGGGGGTACCGGAACTGGACGACTATCAGAAGCAGTTTGAGCAGGCCGGCGAACAAGCGAGGACTCTGACGCAAGGGCTGTCGGAAGCTCAATTCAACTGGAGACCGCGGCCGGATGCATGGTCGATTGAGGAGTGTCTGGCGCACTTGACGATCGTCGGCCATCAGGAAATCCGGCTCATCGAAACCGCCATTCAGAACGGCCGCGCGCACGGGCTTACCGGAACCGGGCCGTTCCGCTACGGCTGGATCGAGCGTAATATTCTGCGCCAGACCGAACCGCCCGTGCGCCGTCCATTCCGGTCACCACGCCGCTTCCGTCCGGTTCACGGACAACCGCTGACCGCCATCCTTCCCACTTTTCTTCATGTCCAGAGGCAGTTCTCACTACTGGCGGCGCAAGCCGATGGCCTCGACCTCGCGCGCGTCAAGGTTTCGACGCCGATCACGCGCCTACTCAAGCTCAGCCTGGGCATGGCGTTCGCGCAAGCCGCGGCGCACGAGCGGCGCCACCTCGAGCAGGCGCGCCGTGTCCGCGAGAACCCCGGATTTCCCGCGAAGTGACTCACACTTCCCGCGCTGGCCAAATCGTCCGAGTCATTAACCTGGTGATCCTGATCGCCCTGATCGCCGCGCTGGCGCTGGTCTATTGGTATGCCTGGCGCCCGCTGCCGCAGCGCTCGGGCACCATTCAGACTCCCGTCTCGCTGCCAGTCACGGTTCGATTCGATGCCTTGGGCGAGCCGCACATCCGCGCGAGTTCGCTCGAAGACGCTCTCGTGGTCCAAGGCTACGTCACCGCCCAGGACCGGCTTTTTCAAATGGATGCCCTGCGGCGTCTTTCGGCCGGCGATCTCGCCGAGATCTTCGGCCCTCAGTTCCTCGAGACCGATCGCGAATCCCGCCGCTTGCGGCTCCGCCGAGTCGCCGAAGCCGCCTACGTGAATCTCCCGCCGGACGATCGCGCCGCCATGGCCGCTTACGCCCGCGGCGTGAACGCCTTCCTCGCCACCCACCGCAGCAGTCTGCCGGTCGAATTTACGCTGCTCAATTATCAGCCGCGTCCCTGGAGCGTCGTCGATTCCATCCTTATCAGCCTCCACATGTTTCGCACTCTGACCACCACGTGGCGCAACGAGTTGCTCAAACGCGACATGCTGCGCGCGGGCGATGCCAAAAAGGTGGAGTTTCTTTTCCCCGTGCGGGCGGGCACGGAAGTGCAGCCCGGTTCGAACGCCTGGGCCGTCGCAGGCAGCCGCACAGCGTCCGGAAGGCCGCTGCTCTCGAACGACATGCACCTGGAGTATTCCCTGCCCGGCATCTGGCTGCTGGCCCACTTGGAAGCTCCCGGCCTGAATGTCGCCGGGGTCGCGCTGCCCGGCTTGCCGGGAGTGATTGTGGGTCACAATGCGCGGATTGCGTGGGGCATCACCAATCTCCAGTTCGACGCGCAGGACCTCTACATCGAACAGCTCGACGAGCGCACCGGCCAATACATCTATCACGGCCGCAGAGAGCAGGCGCGGCCTGAACGCGAGATCATCCGCGTTAAAGGCCGGCCGCCTGTGGAAATGCTGATCTGGGTGACGCGTCACGGCCCGCTGTTCGTCACCGAGCGCGGAGACCGCATGGCGCTGCGTTGGGTAGTCGAAGACACCGGCATTTATCAGTACCCCATTCTCGACTACGATCGCGCGCAGAATTGGCAGCAATTCACGGCCGCGCTGGCTCGCTTTCCCGGTCCCGGATCCAATTTTGTGTACGCCGACGTGGACGGAAACATTGGCTATCACGCCGCCGGAAAACTGCCCATGCGTCACGGCTATCTGGGCGACGTGCCTGTGGACGGCTCCTCCGGCGATTTCGAGTGGGATGGCTACATCCCCTTCGACCAGCTCCCGGCCGCCTTCAATCCCGAGCGCGGCATCATTGTGACATCAAATCAAAACCCGTTCCCGGCCAATTACCCGTTTCCGGTGAGCGGCAATTTCGCCCCGCCGGCGCGCTCCACGCAGATCTTTCAGAAGCTTTCTTCGCGCAGCGGCTGGCGCGCCGGCGAGATGCTCGGTGTGCAAACCGATATCTACTCGGGGCCGCTTCACCGGCTAGCCGGTCAAGTGGTTGCCGCGCACGACAAGCGCAAATCCAATAACGCGGTGCTCGATCAGGCAGCCGGTCTTCTGCGGCAATGGAATGGCCAGATGGACAAAGACCACGCCGCGCCGTTCCTGATTTCGCTGGTCTACCGGCACATTCGTACGGCCATGGCCGAGAACGCCGCGAACGGCAGCGGCGCCGCGTACGAGTTCACTCTAGCCCCCGTGGCTGTGGAGCAACTGCTTGCCGAGCGCCCCGCCGGCTGGTTTCCCGATTTCGACGCGATGCTGGTCCGCGCGTTCTCCGATGCGGTGGATGAGGCCACCCGCATGCAAGGCCGCGACCTCAGCCGCTGGCGCTATGGCGCCTACTGGCGCGTGGCGATCAACAACCCGGTGCTGCACCAGGTTCCAGTCGTCGGACACTACTTCGATATCGGCATCGTTCCCATGAGCGGCGGTGGAACCAGCATCAAACAGACCACCCTGCAACTGGCGCCTTCCATGCGAATGGATGCCGATCTGGACGCGTGGGAGCGCTCGTGGCTGAATCTAGAGACCGGTCAATCCGGCCAGATCTTCTCCAGTCATTACAAAGATCAGTGGCAGAGCTATTACAACGGCACCAGCTTCCCGATGCAGTTTGACAAAGTCGACGCGAAGGCCACGCTCGAATTCCGGCCTTAGTCGTCGGAGCCCAGGATGCCGGTCAACCCGCCCAGCGCCCCGAGCGGGCCGTGCTCGTCGCCGCCCCTCCGCATCGGCGCCAGTTCGCGGCGCATCTTTTCGAGGGTCATGCTTTGGATAACGACATGACCAGGCCCCGTCAGGGTCGCAAGGAAAAGCCCCTCGCCGCCAAACAGCGCGGTTTTGATCCCGCCTGCGAGCTGAATGTCGTAGTCCACCGATTCGTCGAACGCCACGATGCAGCCGGTGTCCACTTGCAGGATCTGCCCCGGCGCGAGATCGAACTCGACGAAGTCGCCGCCCGCGTGGATGAACACCGCGCCCGGCCCCGTGAACTTTTCGAGAATGAAGCCCTCGCCGCCGAAGAAGCCCGCGCCCAGCCGTTTCACCAGCGCCACATTGAACGCCACTGAAGTTTGCGCGAACACAAACGCGTCGCGCTGCGCCAGGATGGTCTGCCCCGGCTTCAAATCAAAGACCTGGATGCGTCCCGGATAACTGCCCGCGAAGCCCACCTCACCCGGGCTGTCGGACCGAAAATAGGTGACGAACAGCGACTCGCCGGTGACAGTGCGTTTCAGAGCGCCCAGGAGCTTTTCGCCCAAGGTCGTGCCGGTCATGCGACTCTCCCACTGCACGTTCGCGGTCTTGTAGACCATCTTTCCGGCTTCGGCGTACAGCTCCTGCCCGGGCTTAAGCCGCACACGGGCAACCTGCAGGTTGTCGCCCTGGATCGTGTAGTCGAGCGGCTCCGGCGCGGGCGTCGCGGTCACCGCCGCGGCGCCGCCCGCTGCGCCTAGCGGCCGCCCGCAACTGTTACAGAATCGCGCCCCATCCGGCGTCTGGTTTCCGCAGTTCGTACAAAAGGCCATAAGGCCGAAGTATACCAGCCCGGCGCAACCTCGATCCGGATATCCTCAAGCGCGTCTAATCGCTCGGAAAGATTCGCTGCTTCACGCGTTAGCGAGGCCTTTCGATAAGGCCTCGCAACGATCGGCAAAAAGGCGTCTGTCCTCTCTTACGAGGATCAGAAGATGAACTTCGCGGCGATCTGCAAAATGCGCTGGCTGTTGGCGCGAATCGCGTTCTCCGCGCCGAAGCCGTAGCGTCCGCCGGTCCCGCCAAACTGCGTCGGAAGGTTGATCAGCTGCCCGGCCGAGTTGAACAGAGCCGAGCTGTTAATGCCTCCCCATTGTGTGTGGTTGAAGGCGTTGTACG
>DASXAK010000010.1:0-41454 GCA_036406715.1 Bryobacteraceae bacterium
GGACGATGTAGGGTCGCTGGGCGGCCAACCCGGCAGCGACAACGTTCTCACGAAGGCGAAGTGGATCAATGATGCCGGGCAAGTCGTGGGGTTTAGTCACACTAGCGACGGCTCACCTCAGGCCTTCCGGACCGCTCCGAACGCCGCCATCAATCCCGCCACCGATAATATAGAGCCGCCGCCGACGTACGGAGCCGTCTATAACAGCGAAGGGCTCAGTATCAACAACCCTGGCGACACTCAGGGCGATTACTTTGCCTCCGCATTCCTATACAGCTCCCTTTTCTTGCGCTACCACGACGGGACCTTTCAGACTGCAGGTGGAATCGATGCCGAATCCGGATACACCAACATCAACGATAGCGACCAGGTGATCGGCAGTGAGGCCAACGAACTGGGTGTGTCGCAGAATGGCGTCGGCGTTCAGGTGGCAACTTGTCCAAATGTTCAAGATTGTTTTGTGCAGCGCCTCAATAATTCGCTCCAGGCAGTGGGGTACCGGGTTTTCCATTCTCCCTCGAGCGCGAGTTATCCCTCATTTCTCTTTATGGGGGGCACCGTCTACGATCTCAACACACTCATTCCCGCCAATTCGGGCTGGGTGCTGACGGGCGGCGGAGCAATTAATGACAACGGGCAAATAATCACGGGGGGCACTCTCAACGGCGTCGACCACGTTGTCAGGCTGGACCCGTCAAAGCCGCCGTTCACTTACTCGATGTCCGCAGCCTCCTCTGCGATTTCCATCCCTCAGGGAGGCTCGGCGACCGACAATATTACTCTCACATTAACGTCAGGAACCCCGGGACCCGTCTCGTTCACCACGTCGCCGCTGCCGAATAACCTGACCGTAATGTTCTCTCCCACCGCGTGCACGCCAACCTGCACGAGCACAATGACGGTCTCCGCTTCCGCAGACGCCTATACCGGCACTACGCCTTTCATGGTTTTCGCCAACTCGCCCGGGTATTCCGCCAATATTCTCATGAGTGTCACGATTACCACTTCTTCCGGCGGGTCCGGGTTTTCATGGGCGTTAACCGCGCAAACGCAGGCTCTGTCGGTGAACCAGGGGAATTCCGTGTCCGACCTCCTCACCGCGACATTGAAATCCGGAACCCCTGGCACGATTACCTTCCAGACGGCCTCGACACTCCCGCCTGGAGTAAATGTCACGTTTTCTCCAGCCGCTTGCACGCCCGACTGTACGACGACAATGACGATTTCCACGTCCTACCCCACCACTCCGACGGGCAACTATTCCATCAGCGTAGGCGGAACCTGCGCGTGTTCTGGGACTGGCGCTCGTGCCACTGTCCAACTTCAAGTCAACGCCGGTGGAGATACTACTGCGGGTCTGGTTGCGTGGTGGAAGGTCAGCGAGGGTAGTGGCAGCACAGCCGGCGATTCTTCGGGCAACGGCAACAATGCCACTCTGACCAATCCAAGCTGGTGGAGCAGCGACTTCGGCACTACCAATCTGTTCAACGGAACCAACGCCTACGGCTCGGTGGCGGAAAGCCCGAGCCTGGAACTGACGAATGCCTTGACTATCGCGTTTTGGCTGCGCCCCACCAACAACTCCAGCGAAGACGAGCGCGTCATCTCGAAACTGTACGATTGGGACGTCAAGCTCACATCCACGAACCACCCGCAATTCGATGCCAATGGACATTATGCAGAGCTCAATTATCCTCTTTTCAAGGACACATGGTGGCACGTGACATTCGTATACGATAACGGCACAGTAACCGGTTATGTCAACGGGCAAAGGCGACAGTTCCTCACCAATACCTTTGGAAGTGCCGCCGACCTTGCGAACTGGGCCTACGGACTATACCTGGCCACCGACCCCAGCCTAAGTCATTATTACGCGGGAAGCCTGAATGATGTACGCGTTTATAACCGTGCGTTAACGGACGTTGACGTTTCGACCGTGTACAACTCCTTAGGCAACGGCTCTACCTTCACGTTTTCGCTGTCCGCCGCAAATCCCTCACCCAGGGTGGCGCAGGGCGGTTCTGTGAGCGACACTATAACGGCCACCACCTCGAGGAACGCAACATACATAGGGGTGTCCTTTGAAGCGAGCGGGCTTCCGGCAGGCGCTACTACCCAATTCTCGCCTGGGAATTGCGCCCCAACCTGCTCGACGACGATGACTATTACGACGTCCTCGACGACGCCTACCGGCACCTATAACATTGTGGTGAATGGGACGGGCGGCGGAACGTCTGCAAACACGACGGTGGCGCTGACGGTCACCGGGCCGGCCAACTATTCGATTGGGGTTGCGTCCAGCAACCTCTCGGTAGCGCAAGGAGGGTCTGTCAGCGATAACGTGACACTGACTGCGCTTTCCGGAACCCAATCGGCGATTACGTTTGCGACGTCCGGGCTACCAGCCGGAGCTACCGGTACGTTTTCGCCCGGCAGTTGCACTCCGAGCTGCACCACGACCCTGACCATCGCGACCGCCTCGACGACTCCAACCGGCACCTATCAGGTTGGGATCACCGGCACCGGCGGAGGCAGTCAGGCCGCCACGGGCGTGACGCTCACGGTCATTGGCGGCAGCGGCGGGCCGGACATCACCAGCGGCCTGGCGGCCTGGTGGAAATTCAACGAAGGAAACGGCAGCACCGCCGCCGATTCCTCCGGCAATGGGAATAGTGCAAGCTTACACAACCCGAGCTGGACCACCAGCACCTACGGACCTACTAACTTCTTCAGCGGCTCGGGGAGCTATGGGCTGGTCAATGAAAGCGCCAGTCTGGAAATGACCGACCAGCTGACGGTAGCGTTCTGGGTGAATCCCAGCTCCAACCCGGAAACCGATCCCCGGATCATCTCCAAGGCCTACGACTGGGAAGTCAAGTTGAACACCTCCGCCTACCGCTATCCCCAGTTCACTGCCCGCGACGCATACGCGCAGCTCAACACCGCGCTGCCGCTGAACACCTGGAGTCACGTGGTGTTCACGTTCGACCAGGGAACAGTGACCGGGTATGTGAATGGCGCACCCGTTTCATTCCTAGCCAATACGTTCACCAAGGGCACCAAGCTTCTGCCGTACGGCTATAACTTGTACCTGGGGGTGCACAATGAAGACCTGGAGAATCCCTTCATCGGCGACCTCAATGACGTGCGCGTCTACAATCGCGTATTGACGGCGCAGGATGTGGCGGCGCTGCATTCGTATCTGACGGGATCCGCTCAGTGGACATTCTCGCTGACTCCGGCATCGTCCACCGTCACGGTGAAGCAGGGAGGTTCGGCCACCGACACCATTACCGCGAAGCTGGTTTCCGGACCGGCCTCGGAAGTTTCGTTCGGTACGTCCTCGCTGGCTTCCGGAGTAACCACCACGTTTTCACCCACCAGTTGTATTCCCGACTGCAGCACGACCATGACGATTACAGCCCTCTCGACGGCTCCCCCCGGCACCTATAGCATTGGCATCGTCGCCTCCGGCGGCGGCAGTACGAACTCCACAACTGTGACGCTCACGGTCAATGCGGACACCGGCGGGGCCGACATCACCAGCGGCCTGATGGCCTGGTGGAAATTGAACGATGGCAGCGGCAGCACGGCCGCGGATTCCTCCGGCAATGGGAACACGGCGACCTTGCACAATCCCGATTGGACCACCAGCACCTATGGCGCCACCAACTCGTTCACCGGTTCGGGCAGTTACGGGCAGGTGAATGAAAGCAGCAGTCTGGAGATGACCAAGCAACTCACCGTGGCGTTCTGGGTGAATCCCAGCTCCAACCCGGAATCTGATCCCCGAATCATCTCCAAGCTTTACGACTGGGACGTCAAGCTGAACCATACGCTCTATCACTATCCCCAGTTCAGCGCCGGCGGCGCGTACGCCCAGCTCAACGTGGAGCTGCCTCTGAACACCTGGAGTCACGTGGTGTTCACTTACGACAACGGGACAGTGACGGGATATGTGAATGGGGCATCCGTCTCATTCAACGGCAACACGTTCACCAAGGGCGACAGCCTTCCCACCTACGCCTATAACTTGTACTTGGCGGTCCACGATGGAGGCTTGTCGAATCCGTTCATCGGCGACCTGAATGACGTCCGTATTTACAATTGGCCATTGACCGCGCAGGATGTGGCGGCGCTCTACGCGTACCTGCCGGCGAACCATTAAAGGGCGGCGGTGTGAAAATGGTCCCTACATAACTTGAACCGGCTCGAACCCGGAAGGCAGACGGTGGGCTGCGAGGAATGCGCGCCGGATCGACGCCGGCCTGCACAGGAAATCGAGCGAGTATATAATCGCGCTAATGCAAACGAGGCGCTCTCTTGTCTCGGGACTGCTCGCGATCGGCTCGATCGCGGGATTGGCGGGACAGACTCCCTCTCGCACGGCAAACGAGAATTCGTTCGCGAACACGAATCCGCTGGCGTCTGCACCGGCCGGACCCGCACCGAAACTCGCAAACGGCAGAGTGGATTTCTCAGGGCTGTGGCGGCCGGCGGATGTCTCTCTGATCGAAGACATCACGCTCGGACTGAAAAAGGGCGAGACGCTGCCGATGAAGCCGGAGGCCGAAAAGATCAAGCAATCTCGCCTCTCCACTGAGGACCCCGAAGTGCGTTGTCTGCCAACCGGAGTGCCGCGGCTGGCGCCGTATCCGTGGCGCATTGTGATGACGCCGGAGCGCGTCTTCTTCCTGTTCGAGGGCAATGTTCACAGCTACCGGCAAATTTTCATGGACGGGCGGAAGCATCCCGCCTACCTTGACCCGAGCTGGTACGGCCATTCGATCGGGCGCTGGGACGGGGACACGCTCGTGGTGGACACGGTCGGGTTCAACGACAAATTCTGGTTTGATTTTGTGGGCCACCCGCACACCGAACAGCTTCATACCGTCGAGCGCTACACGCGGCCCAACCTCGGGACGCTGATCGAAGAGGTCACCATCGAGGATCCGGGCGCCTATACGCGTCCGTTCACCATCAACAGTTCGCATCGTTTGCTGCCCGGTGATGAGCTGCTCGAATATGTCTGCAACGAAAACGAAAGAGACCTGCGGCATCTGAACGGCCCGGCGCGGCGGCCGTAATCGTCCATTGATAAGATAGTCCTCAAACCGGTTCGCACTGGCCGGAAGGAGATCTCATGGCTACGATCGTCGTCAATGGAGTGCGGCGCGAGGTTCAGTCGCCCGCCGATACTCCACTTCTCTACGTGCTGCGAAATGAGCTGGAGCTTTCGGGCCCGCAGTTCGGCTGCGGGCTGGCGCAGTGCGGGTCGTGTTCGGTTCTGCTCGACGGCAAGGAAATCCGTTCGTGCATCACGCCGCTGTCGGCAGCCGGGGTTAAGGAAATCATCACGCTCGAGGGGCTCGCGGGACGCTGGGCGCAGCAGAAGGGGCTCTCGAAACAGGAGGCCGAAAAAACCCTGCACCCGGTTCAGCAGGCGTGGATCGAGGAGCAGACACCGCTTTGCGGCTTCTGCCAGAACGGCATGATGATCAAGGCGACCGAACTGCTCGAGCAAACTCCGAATCCGAGCGTGGCGCAAATCAAGGACGCTTTCACGAATTCCGGCCCGTCTCCGCATCTCTGCCGCTGTGGCAGCTACACCGCAATCCTCGAAGCCGTGCAGCGCGCGGCTGGTGTCATGGCGAAGGGGAGGTAAGCGATGCCGACACGGAACGAAAAACCGGTGAATGTTTTCGGCGCAACGCTCACGCGGCGCCAGTTGGTTCAATCGGGAGGCGCGCTGCTCGTGGGTTTCGGCGTCGCCGGCACGGGCCTCTGGAACAAAACCGCGAAGGCGGCCACCACCAAGAACACGCTCGACCCCACGCTGCCGGGTTCGTGGATTGAGATTCACCCGGACAACACCATCCTGATTCGAACCGGCAAAAGCGATTTCGGCCAGGGCACTACGTTCACCGCCTACCGGCAGATCGTGGCCGAGGAGTTGAACGCGAAATTCGAAGCCATCACGACAGTCGTGATGGGCGATACTGACCGCACGCCGGACGGCAGCGGCGCGTTCGATTTTCTCGGCCGCGGCACGCCGAACATCCGCAAGGCCGCCGCTTACACGTATCAGGCTCTGCTCGACCTGGCCTCGAAGCGGCTCGGCGTCCCGAAAAGCCAGATTACGGTGAAAGACGGGGTAGTTTCGGGCGGCGGCAAGCGCATCACGTACGGCGAACTGGTCAAAGGTCAGCAGTTGAAGCTCACGATTCCGGTGACGGGCATGCTCACCAGCCCCATGGGTTTGACGGTCACGGGAAACCCGCCGATGAAGCCGGTCAGCGAATACACGATCATCGGCAAGCCGTATCGCAATAGCGTTATCGCGTCCAAAGTGGCGGCGAAGGAGCAGTGGGCGACCGATGTGCGGCTGCCGGGCATGCTACATGCGCGCATGGTGCATCCGAAGACGCTGGGGTCGAAGCTGGTTTCGGCCGGCGAGTTGGACAAGAAGCGGTTCCCGAACGCGCAGATAGTAGTGAAAGGCAACCTGGTCGGCGTGGTTGCGCCCACCGAATGGGAGGCGATTCAAGCCGCCCAGCAGGTGAGCGGGGCCACGAAGTGGTCGGACTGGAAGGGACTCCCGGGTGACGCGAACCTGTTCGATCACTTGAGAAAATCCGATTGGACCACGACGCGCGTCACCAAGAGCGACAAGACCCGCGGCGACGTGCCGCCGGCAATGGCGGGCGCCGCGAAAACGCTCAAGGCGACCTATGAGATGCCGTTCATGAAGCACGCGCCGATCGGACCGACGATGGCGCTGGCGGACGCTCGTCCTGACGGAACCGTGCACATCTATACGCACAACCAAAACCCGCAGGCGCTGCGCGGCGAGATCGCACAGATGCTCGGGATGTCGATCGATCAGATCGTGGTGCGCTCGTTTTCGGGCGCCGGCCACTACGGCCGGTCGAACGGCGGCAACGCCGGCGCGGAGGACGAAGCGGTCATCCTGTCGAAGACGGTGGGCAAGCCGGTGCGCGTGCAATGGATGCGGCCGGAGGACTTTCAGTGGTCGACGCAGTCCCCCGCCGCGATGTCCGATGTTGAGATCGCGTTGGACGCGAAAGGCAAGATGGTGGCGTATCAGGTGGACCACTACATGCCTGCGATGCAGGACGACCGGCCAGTGGGCGCGGTGCTCGCCGGGCTTCCCACCATGGCGGCGCCCAACGAAAAAGCCGATTTCATCGGCTCGACCGTCAACGACATTCAAGACCCGTGGATCTACGACGGCGTGGCGGTTCTGGCCGAGCGCGGGCACGGTACCTTCCAGGTGGGCGAGAAAGATTCGCCGCTCGCAATCGGGCTGCGCGATCACAGCATGCGCACGCCCGGCCAGTTCCAGCAGAATTTCCCGCGCGAATTGGCGATCAGCGACGCGGCGGTGTTGGCCGGCGCGGATGCCATCCAGTTCCGCATCGATCACGCCACCGAAGACCGCGTCATTGGCGTATTGAAGGCGGTGCGCGACGCTTCAGGTTGGCACAGCCGGCCGTCGCCCGCGCCAGGCGCTTCACCAACCGGCGACAAACCCATGCGCGGCCGCGGCGTCTCGGTGATGTTCCGCTCCGGAACGTATTGGGCCTGCGTCTGCGAGATCGTGGTAACGCCGGGCACCGGCGCGATTCAGCTCGAGAAGTACACCATCGCGGTAGACCCGGGGATCATCGTCAATCCGATGCAGCTCAAGCGGCAGGTGCAAGGCGGAGCGGTGATGGGGATCAGCCATGCGCTGCTGGAGGAGGCCCGCTTCGATGAAGGCGGTCTTACGGTCCGCGACTGGCGCACCTACCCGATTCTCAAGATGGCGGACATTCCGGAGATCAACGTCGTGCTGCTGAGCCATCCTGAGGTGGGCTATTACGGCGGCGGATCGGAGGCGGCGAACGCTTTGGCGGCGCCCGCGATTGCCGCGGCTCTGTTCGACGCGACCGGCAAGAACGCCCGCCGGCTGCCGTTGAAGCCGGCTTACGTGCAAGCAGTTCTCAAGGCCTGAAGCTGTGGGGCAGGTCTCCGGCCTGCCGAGCGGCCGGGCAGGTCGGAGACCTGCCCCACGGGAAGCTCCACCACCGGGGCGAGAGTTCGCCCGGCATTGCCGGCAGCATCGCTCCGGCGGCGCTGCACGTCGTCGCGGAGTTGCGTCATCATCGCCGAGAAACGCTCCAGACGCGCGCGGCGATCAGTTGTCTCCGCGCTGGGCATCGGTTCGTCCACATCGGCCGGTTTTTCCAAGTAGAGCTCAAGCGGTAGCGCTTCACCGGTAATCGCCAGGTGCAAACTGGGCGTCGTGGACTGCTGTGCTCGGGCCGTCGGCCCGAGCACCGTGGCCTGATGGAGGCAGTCAAAGAAAACCACCTCCGAGCGAAATCCGGCCTGTCCCGACGAGTGCAACTCGGTTGACCGCTGGATGAAATGAATCGCGGTGCCGAGTCTTTTATGAAATTTCCAACGATGCGTAGGGCGGCAGAAATCCGGATCGTTGAAGATCCGGGAAGCCAGCCGAAAGCCCTTACCGCAGTGTAAACAGTGCATGACGCATTTCCCTGCTGTCCCGATTATCAGGGCCTCCCGGTCTCGTGGCAAGAACTGAGCGTACGGCGTGTACCCGGGTCGGAAATGGACCCGCTGCATGGCGGCTAAGCTACTCAGAGGAAATGGGTAGAGCGGCTGTACGAACAGTAAGTACTGGCGGGTCTGCCAGTTTGGGGCTGCGGGTCCCGTCTCCGTTCTGCCCTATTCTGGCTCAAATTAGCTACTTACGCCTACTCCTGGTGCGTCTCGACGGGTTTTCCGGGCCATGCCTATCATGAAAGTGCCTCGGCGCGTTTCGCTGAATCGTATTCATGTGGATAGTCCAACTAGCCCTGAGACGGCCGTACACGTTTGTCGTGGTGGCGCTGCTGATCGCGCTGCTGGGCGTGGCCGCCATCTCGACCATGCCGGTGGATATCTTTCCGTATATCGATATCCCCGTCGTGAGCGTGGTCTGGCAATATGGCGGGCTCTCTCCGGAGGAAATGGAAAAGCGCATGGTGGTCAGCAACGAGCGCGCGATGACCACCACCGTCAACGACATCGAGCACATCGAGTCCACGTCTTATAATGGCGTCGCGGTCATTCGCGTTTTTTTGCAGCCGGCGGCGAAGGTGGAGCTGGCGGTCGCTCAGATCACGGCGCAGGCGCAATCGAACGTGCGCGCGTTCCCGCCCGGCACACAGCCGCCGAACATCTTGAAATACGATGCGTCGGCGGTGCCCATCCTGCAGTTGGGGCTGGAGAGCAATACTCTGGCCGAGCAGGAGCTGTTCGACCTGGGGCAGAATTTCATCCGCACTCAATTGTCGACGGTGCAGGGGATTTCGGTGCCGCTGCCGTATGGGGGAAAATTTCCCGCCGTACAGGTCGATCTGAACCCCGACCAGATGTACGCCAAGCAGCTCAGCGCGGCAGATATTTCGAACGCGCTGAATTTACAGAATCTCATCGTTCCGGCCGGCACTGCCAAGATCGGGGACAAGGACTACCAGATCAAGCTCAACAGCAGCCCGCGCCTGCTGAACGACCTGAACAATCTTCCGGTTAAAGTCGTCAACGGCGCCACGGTGTTCTTGAGGGACGTGGCGCAGGTTCGGGACGGCAGCACGGTCCAGACCAGCATCGTCCGTACCAACGGCCACCGCGGCGCGCTCCTGACGATTCTGCGCAACGGCACGGCGTCGACGCTGGCGGTAGTGAACGGCGTTCGGACACGGCTTCCGCAGATTCTCGCCGGCCTGCCCGCCACCCTGCACGTTCGCGAACTGGCGGACCAGTCGCTGTTTGTACGCGCCACGGTGAGTGGCGTTGTCCGTGAAGCGGTCGTCGCGGCGGTGCTCACGGGTTTGATGATTCTGTTGTTTCTCGGAAGCTGGCGCAGCACCCTGATCGTCTGCACGTCGATTCCGGTTTCGATTCTGGCTTCGCTCTGCGTGCTCAACCTGCTCGGCCAAACCATCAACGTGATGACGCTGGGCGGAATGGCTCTGGCGGTCGGCATTCTCGTCGACGATGCGACGGTCGAGATCGAGAACACGCACCGCAACATGGCGATGCGGAAACCGCTGGTGCGGGCGGTGCTCGACGGAGCCCACCAGATCGCGGCGCCCGCCTTCGTTTCCACGCTGTCCATTTGCATCGTGTTTGTGCCGGTGCTGCTGCTGACCGGGGCCGCCAAGTACCTCTTCACGCCGCTCGCCATGGCCGTGGTCTTCGCCATGCTCGCTTCGTATTTCCTGTCCCGGACCCTCATTCCCACGATGGTGCATTACCTTCTAAAACCGGAGGTAAAGCTCTATGCGCGCGGCCAGCACGGGGAGTCGGAAGGCGGAAAGGGTTTCTTCTGGCGCGTCCACTATCTGTTCAACCGCCGCTTCGAGTTGATGCGAACTTCCTACACTTCGCTGTTGCACTGGGTGCTCGATCATCCGGCGCCGGTATTGGCGGGTTTCGCGCTCTTCGTGACGGGTTCTTTACTCATGGCTCCCCTGGTGGGCCGCGATTTCTTTCCCAACGTCGATGCCGGGCAGATGCGCCTGCACGCGCGCGCTCCGAGCGGCACCCGTATTGAAACGACGGAAACGATTTTCGCGGATATCGACGCCGAGATCCGGAACGTAATTCCGCCTGCGGAGATCGAAAACATCATCGACAACATCGGAATCCCGAACGGCGGCTTCAACCTGGCCTTCGGCGACAGCACGACCATCGGACCCGGCGACGGCGATATTTTGATTTCGCTTAAGCCCGGCCAACATGCGCCGACCGAGCAATACACCAGCGAACTGCGCAAGCGCCTGCGTGAACGGTTTCCGGATGTCACCTTCTTCTTTGAAGCCGCCAACATCACCAACCAGATTCTCAACTTCGGTCTGCCTGCTCCCATCGACGTGCAGGTGCTCGGACGCGATGCCGCTGCGGATTATCCGATTGCACAGCGCCTGGAGCGGCGGATCGCGCAGATCCCGGGTGCAGCCGACGTGCACATTCACCAGGTGGTCGACTATCCCGAGATCCGGCTGGATGTCGACCGCGACAAAGCCGGCCAGCTCGGGCTCACCCAACACGATGTATCGCAGAGCCTGCTGATCTCGCTCAGCTCGACCAACCAGATCGCGCCGTCATTCTGGCTCGATTGGACCCGCGGCATCAGCTACAGCCTGAACGTGCAAACGCCGCAGTATCGGATCGATTCCATCGGTGCGCTCCTGCGCACCCCCATCGGCGCTCCGGAGGGGAACATTCAATCGAAGACAGCCACGTCTCCGGACGGTGTCGCTGATGCCGGAAACGCGTTTGTCGGCGTTGCGCCGAATCAGGCTTCGGTGGCATACGGGAACCCCGGCGCGGCGTCCGGAAACGCGCAACTGCTTCAGAACCTCGCTACTGTCAGCCGCGGCGTGGCGCCTGAAATCGTGAGCCACTACAACACGCAACCCGTGTTTGATGTGTACACGAATATCGACCGCCGCGATCTGGGTAGCGTCGGGCGTGCGGTAGAAAGGATCGTCGCCGAAGAATCCCGGAATCTGCCGCGAGGCACGACGATTGACGTGCGCGGTCAATACGACACGATGCAGAGCTCGTTTTACCGCCTCGGCTTCGGACTGGCGTTTGCCGTGGTTCTGGTCTACCTATTAATGGCGGTGAATTTCCAGTCGTGGCTCGATCCGTTCATCATCCTGATGGCGCTGCCGGGGGCCCTGGCCGGAATCGTCTGGATTCTGTTTGTGACACAGACGACGTTCAGCGTGCCGTCCCTCATGGGATCGATCATGTGTATCGGGGTGGCTACGGCAAATAGTATTCTAGTGGTAGTATTTGCGAACGATCAGCGGGCCGAAGGCCTGGATTCGCGGTCGGCGGCGTTGGCCGCCGGGTACACGCGCGTCCGCCCGGTTTTAATGACGGCCGCCGCCATGATCATCGGGATGGCCCCTATGGCGATTGGAATGGGCGAAGGCGGCGAACAGAATGCCCCGTTGGGCCGGGCGGTGATCGGCGGACTGATACTCGCAACCGCAACGACGCTGTTCATTGTTCCGCTGATTTACAGCCTGTTGCGCAAGAAAACGCCGGTGGATTTTGAACACCAGTTGGCGAGAGAGGAAGAGGAATATTTCCGGGAAGAGATGAGCTTACGCGAGGACCTGGGATGAACGAGATCGAGTCGACGGAACAACAGTTGCGCGCGGAAATCGACGACCTGAAGCGTCAGCTTGAGCAGACGCGACAACTCCGACACGCGGGCGTGCCCGAAGGGAAAGGGACGCCGCGGGCCCGCACACTGTGGTTGCTCGGATTGCTTCTAGTGGCGTTGATTGTGGCGGCTTTCTTTACGGGATATCTGCCGCGCCAGCGCCGCGAGCAGGTGTTGGCGGCGGAATCCAAGGCGGAGATCGACAGCCTTCCCGTGGTCACGGTGACCGAGGTGACCCGCAGCTCCAACCGTACTGAGCTCGTGTTGCCGGGCAACATTCAACCGGTTACCGAAGCGCCGGTGCTGGCGCGTGCCAGCGGCTACGTTCGCAAACGACATGTGGATATCGGAGACCGCGTGAAAGAGGGGCAGGTGCTGACTGAGATCGAGGCTCCTGAGCTCGATCAGCAGATCCGGCAGGCTCAGGCGGCGCTCGAGCAGGCGCAGAGTTCTGTGCAGCAGGCTGAAGCGGGTCTCCAGCAAGGCCGAACGAACGAGAACCTGGCGCGCGTCACCGCCGGCCGCTGGGCCAATCTGGTGGCCAAGGGCGCGGTCTCGAAGCAGGAGAACGACGTCTACCAGGCGCAGTACGCTGCGCAGCAAGCCAACGTGGAGGCGCTCGGAAAAGCCGTGGCGGCCTCCCGCAGCAACGTCGGTGCGGCGCAGGCGAACCTGGCGCGCTTGAACGACCTGAAGAGCTATCAAACGGTGCGGGCGCCGTTCACCGGCGTGATCACCGTCCGGAACATGGACGTCGGCACGCTCATCAACGAAGGCAGCACGCTGTTGTTTCGCATCGCGCAGACCGATCGCATGCGCACGTACATCAACGTCCCGCAATCGGAAGCCGAATCCGTGCGTGTCGGGCAGACGGCGACCCTGATATTCGCAGAGCTGGGGAACCGGAAGTTCACTGGGACGGTCAGCCGCACATCGAATGCCCTCGATCCGGCCAGCCGGACCTTGCTCACCGAGGTCCAGGTGCCAAATCCGGACGGCGCGCTGCTGCCCGGCATGTTCACGCAGGTTGACCTGCAAATGCTGCGCAAGAGCCCGCCGCTGCTGATCCCAGGAGACACGCTCGTCGTCCGCGCCGAGGGAACCCAAGTGGCTGTTATCGGCCAGGACGGCCAAGTGCACTTCACACGAATCGAATTGGGCCGCGACTACGGCGACCGCATCGAAGTGCTCTCCGGTCTCAAAGAAGGGGAGCAGATTGCCGTCAACCCCGGCGATGCGGTTCGGGAAGGCGCGAGAGTAAAACCCGTCAAACAGCCAGGCGCCGCCAACCGGCGCTCTTAAACGCATCACGATCATGTTCCGATCAGGTCTCAGTGTTCTGCTGGCAGCCGTTCTGTGTGCCGGCACGGGCGCGGCGCAGCCGGGTTTACCCCGCGCGTCGCGTCCGCTCACATTTCAGAACTCGCCGCGCGTGCATGAGTTGATCCGCGCGGGGATCATGTATTTGTCGCTTCAGGACGCGCTGGCCCTGGCGATCGAAAACAACCTCGATATCGAGCTGCAGCGCTTCACCGTCCCGGCCGCCGATAGCGAGTTGCTTCGGGCCAAGGGCGGCGGTATTACGCGCGGGCTGAACTATACCCTGGCCGAAGCGCCCACCGGCGTCGGCGGGCCGCTGAGCCCCGTCCTCACCAATCCCGTGACCAGTTTCAGCGCGACCGCCGGTTCGTCGGTCACCACCAATGCGCTGGAGCTCGGCCTCCTTGCCGGGCCGCAAACCAACCTCTCCATGCAAGGGACCGTTCCGCAGTCGACCGGCACCGCGATTCCGAACTATGATCCCGCCATCGTGGGCCAGTTGAACTGGAGTCACCAGACGACCCCGCAGAGCAACAGTGTGGTGACGGGAACGCCGTCGTTAATCACCAACAGCCTTGTCGCGAATGCCGGCATTCAGCAAGGCTTCGCCTCCGGCGCCGTGGCCAGCCTGGCCTTCAACAACAACCACCAGGACCTCAATTCGCTGAGGACGGCATATAACCCGTACACCGGCTCGAGCCTCGGGGTGAACGTGACCCAGCCGCTATTGCGCGGATTCGGCCTGAGCTTGAACCGGCGCTTTATCCGGATCGCCGGCGACGAACAGCGGATCGGCAACCTCCTTTTCCAACAGCAGCTCATTGCTACCGTATATGGCGTCATCCGGCTCTACACCGACTTCGTGGCTTTATTCGAGGACGTCAAGGTGAAGCAGGAGTCGGTCCGGTTGGCCGAAAAGCTTCTCGCCGACGTCAAGGCGCAGGTGGAGGAGGGAACCCTCGCCCCTGTTGAGGAGACACGCGCCAACGCCCAGATCTTTTCGACACGCCAGGACCTGGTCAACGGGCAAGGGCTCCTCGACGAGCAGGAAGCGATTCTGAAGAACGTCCTGACGCGGCTCGGCAATCAGGATGAGGAGGTCCGCGCCGCCCACATCATCCCCACCGATACGCTGGAAATTCCGGAGCAGGAGAACGTGCAGCCGATTCAGGACCTGATCTCGCAAGCCCTGGCCAATCGGCCCGATCTGGGGCAGGCCCGGCTGCAGATCGACGTCTCCAATATCGGGCTGCAGGGCTCCAGGAACGCGACCAAGCCGGAACTCGATCTGGTTGGGATCATGCAGAATAATGGCCTCGCCGGCGCTCTCAACCCGCTTCAGCCGACTGCGGATCCCGCTCTGATCGGCGGCTACGGCGGCGTGCTCGACCAGGTTTTTTCTCGCAAATATCCGACCTATGGAATCGGGTTACAGCTCAACCTGCCCATCCACAATCGGATCGCGGAGGCCGATCTGGCACGCGATGAGATACAGCTCAAGCAATCGCAGATCCGGCTGCGGCAATTGGAGAACCAGGCCCGGCTCGAAGTGGAGGATGCCCTGATTGCCATGCGGCGCGCCCGCGCCGCGTCGGCAGCCGCCGCGCAGGCGCGCGCCTTTCAGGAGCAATCGCTCCAGGTCGAGCAGGCCAAGTTCGATGTCGGCGCCTCCACCGCCTTCTTCGTCATCCAGTACGAGAGCCTCCTCGCTCAGGCGCGTTCCACCGAAGTGGCCGCGCGGAGCGCTTACGTAAAGGCTCGTACGGGGCTCGAACGCGCCATCGGCACCATCCTCGAGAACAACCGTATCTCGATCGACGCAGCCGCGCGCGGTTCCGTCCGCTAGCCTATTTCGCCTGGATGCCTTCCAGGTACTTCATCAGCGCGTTCACCCGCAGCTCGGAGGTCTCCTTGCCGCGCAGGGAAGTGAACAGCTCTCCCCAGATCGGCATGTCCCGCGACCCGTGGGCCCCGACTGCATCTTCGCCTTTGATGACCCTCGTGACGTGCACTTCGGGGAAGCTGCCGCCCGCTCTCCGCGCGATCTGTGTCAGGTCCGCCGGCGCCTTCTTGAGCGCGTCGGCCGCGGGTCCGTTACCCTTGGCGTCTTTGCCATGGCAGACGCCGCAATAGTGGCCGAATAGCTGCTGGCCGTCGATTGTGTTGGCATCTGTCACCGGAACCCGCTTGATGGTTTTGGTGGGCTCGTCGGAGCGCAGGTAGACGCTTCCGAACAAGAACACCGCTGCAATTGCGAGATATTGGGGTGTGAATATCTTCATGGTTCGATTGTAGAATATTTCACCGCGCCGGGGAAGCGAAATATCTACAATCGGACTCTTTTAGTCTAAATCGGGAATTTTCCCGAATTTAGCGTCGGTTCCAGTCCAGCGTAAGGCGTCCCTGGCCGTCGGTTGCTTCCAGTTGGATGCGATAAAAATCGTCGCGCGGGCCTCGGGAAAGGTACATTGAACCGCGCAGCCGCGTCCGATCCTCGGTCGCGACGTCGGCTTTCAAGGTATCGCCATCCCTGCCGATCACGGAGCCGGAGAACGTCAGCGGCCGGCCGCTATCGGTCCGGAAAGAGACCAGGATGCGGTTGCCGCGGTCGATGTCGATGGTGGCATCGGACAACTGTTGGCTGCCATAACCCGCCATGGTCGACGAGCCGCGGCCGCGGGCTGTGTAGTGAACCGCGTTGTTCCACACCAATCCGCCCGGACGACGGTCGTAATCTTCATCGCGGCCGCGTCCCGGGAAGTCGCCGGAATCGCGGCGGCCGTAATCTCCGCCGCCGGTCATCATCCAGCTGAGGCGGAAATGATAGCCTTCGTCGCCGCCCTGGTTGTCGCGGATGCGGACCACCGCCCGATAGCCGTTGCGGCCGCTGGGCTCGGACAGCAGGCGAACCTCGCCTCGGCCGTCGATTCCCTCGAACCGGAATCCGTCGATGCGCCCGGCGGGCAACGGCTCGTTGCATTCCGAGCCCTCGTCGCGGGCGTCGCGGCCGGAGATGGTCCGGACGTCCACCATATCGCCGCGGATCGCGACTTCCACTTCGCTATCGACGCGCACGCGGATATCGCACTGGCCTTTGCCCAGAGGCACGTCAGTACGCGTCATCCGGCGAACGCGGAATTGAGTATCGGCGCAAGCGGGCACAACCGCCGCCAGGATCAGCACGGACAAGCAGATTCGGCTACGTATCAAAGATCCCATGGCACTCAGCATACCTCTGTGCCAGGCTCGCCGCGAGTGGTATCTCTAAGGTAAGTATGGTGCGTTGCTACACTGAGAAAAAGCTCTTTTTATGACGTCTCCCCAAGATCGGCAGCGGGAGCTTGAGGGCATTTTGGACCAGCGCGTCCTGGTGCTCGATGGGGCCATGGGCACCATGCTCCAGCAGAAGAACCTGATGGCCCGGGATTTTGGGGGCGCCGCGCTGGAAGGGTGCAACGAAAACCTGGTTCGCACGCGTCCGGACGTCATTCTGGAGATCCACCGCGCCTATTTCACCGCCGGAGCCGATGTCGTAGAAACCAATTCCTTCGGCGGGACCGCGCTGGTTCTGCGCGAATACGGTCTCGAAAACGAAGCCGCCGAACTGAACCGCGCCGCCGCACGCTTGGCCCGGCAGGCTGCCGATGAGCTTTCCACCCTCGCCAAACCACGGTTTGTGGCGGGTTGCATGGGCCCTACCACTAAGGCGATCACGGTTACCGGCGGCACCACGTTTCCCGATCTTCGCGAAAACTACTACGCTCAGGCCAGGGCGTTGATGGAAGGCGGCGCCGATTTCCTGCTGGTCGAGACCTGCCAGGACACGCGTAACGTGAAAGCGGCGCTGCTGGCGATCGAGCGGCTGAGCGACGAGCTCGGCTGGCGCGTTCCGATCATGGTCTCCGGCACCATCGAGCCCATGGGAACCATGCTGGCCGGCCAGACGGCCGACGCGTTCTGCGCCTCGATCATGCACGCACCGCTGCTCTCGATCGGGCTCAACTGCGCTACCGGTCCCGAGTTCATGACCGACCATCTCCGAACCATCAGCGACATGGCGGAGACGCGTGTATCGTGCCATCCCAATGCCGGTTTGCCCAACGAGGAAGGGAAATATCTGGAGACGCCCACGTCGCTCGCGGCGCAGCTCGAACGCTTTCTCGACAACGGCTGGTTGAACATTGTCGGCGGCTGCTGCGGCACCACCGACGCGCACATCAAAGTCATTGCGCAAATGGCGGAACGCAAGCAGCCGCGGCGGCGCAAAGAAGGCGCGCGGCGTTCCTATTATTCCGGCATCGACCTGGTGGAAGCCGACCCGAGCAGCGGCACCTTGATCGTCGGCGAGCGCACGAATGTCATCGGCTCGCGCCTTTTCAAGAACCTGGTCGCGGAAGAGAAGTGGGACGAGGCCACCGAGATCGCGCGCTGGCAGGTGAAGAACGGCGCCCACGTCGTGGACGTCTGTCTGCAAAGCACCGAGCGCGACGAGTTGCACGACATTGCGCCTTTTTACGAAAGTCTGATCCGCAAGATCAAGGCGCCGGTAATGATCGACACGACTGATCCCACGGCGGTAGAGCTGGCGCTCACGTATTGCCAGGGCAAGAGCATCATCAACTCCATCAACCTCGAGGACGGCGAAGAGAAGTTCGAGCGGGTCTGCCCGATCGCTCGGCGCTATGGCGCCGCGCTGGTGGTGGGCTGTATCGACGAAGACAAGGTGCAGGCCCAGGCGTTCACCCGCGAGCGCAAGCTCGAAGTGGCCGAGCGTTCCTACCGGCTGCTGACCGGGAAATACGGCATCCCGCCCGAAGACATCATCATCGACCCGCTGGTATTTCCGTGCTCGACCGGCGATGCCAATTACATCGGCGGAACCGTCGAGACCATCGAAGCCATCCGCCTGGTGAAGGAAAAACTCCCGCTGGTCAAAACGCTGCTGGGGATTTCCAACATTGCGTTTGGCTTGCCGGCGGCGGCGCGCGAAGTGGTCAATTCCGTCTTCTTGTATTATTCGACCAAGGCCGGCTTGGATCTCGCCATCGTCAACGCGCAGAAGCTGGAGCGGTTCGCGTCCATTCCCGAGGACCCGCGGCGGCTGGCTGAGAACCTGTTGTTCAATCGCCCGCCTGTGGATGCCGCCGACCTGTCGCTGCGCACCGCGCCGGAGGACTGGCGCGAGCAGACTCCCGGACAGCGCGTCGCGATCAACCAGTTAAATATTGCCGCCATCACCGAATATTTCCGCAAAACCGGCGCGACAGTAAAGCGGCGCGTCGAGGAATTGCCGCTCGACGAACGATTGGCGCATTACATTATCGAAGGCACGAAGGACGGTCTGATTCCCGATCTCGACCGGAAACTGGCGGAAGGCGCGGCTCCGCTCGCTGTCATCAACGGCCCGCTGATGGCCGGGATGGCCGAGGTCGGCCGGCTATTCAACAACAACGAGCTGATTGTGGCCGAGGTGCTGCAATCGGCTGAAGCCATGAAAGCCGCGGTCAGCCATCTCGAGCAGTTTATGGAGAAGGAAGAGACGGCCACCCGGGGCAAAGTCATTCTCGCCACCGTCAAGGGCGACGTTCACGATATCGGCAAGAATTTGGTCGAGATCATTTTCTCCAATAACGGATACCAGGTGATCAACCTGGGGATCAAGGTGCCGCCGGAAGCGCTGATTGGCGCCTACCAGGAACACCGGCCTGACGCCATCGGCCTTTCCGGCCTGCTGGTGAAGAGCACGCACCAGATGGTCACGACAGCCAGCGATTTCAAAGCCGCCGGCATTCGCATCCCGCTGCTGGTGGGCGGCGCGGCGCTCTCGGAGAAATTCACGCGCACGCGGATCGTGCCCGCCTACGACGACGCGGTCTGTTATGCCAAAGACGCCATGGCCGGTCTGCGGCTGCTCAACCGGATCATGGATCCCGCGGAGCGTGAAACGGTTCTTGCCGCGCACCGCGCCGCGGAGGCGCCGCCACAAGCGGCCGTCGTGGAAGAGGCGCCCGTCGCGTTGAGCACGCAGCGCAGCGCTAAGGTCCGGGTGGATGTCCCGATTCCCCCCGCTCCGTATTTGAACCGGAGAGTCCGCGACGTTCCCCATTTGGCCGAGGTCTGGAGCTACATCAACCCGTTCATGCTCTACGGCCGCCACCTTGGGTATAAGGGCAACTTCGAGAAAAATCTGGCCGAGCACGAGCCGAAAGCCGTTGAGCTGCTTCGGAACATGGACGCCTTAAAGCAGGAAGCTCTCGGTTTCATGAAGGTCAAAGCCGTCTGGCAGTTTTTCGAGGCCGAGCGCGACGGCAACGCGATTCACTTGTTTGCACCGGATGGCGCCTCGCCCATTCACACGTTCCACTTCGGCCGCCAGCGCCGCGAGAACGGCCTCTGCCTCAGCGACTATATTCTGGATGCCGAAGAGAACCGGCGCGATCACCTGGCGCTGTTCGTCGTGACCGCCGGCGCCCACATCCGTGAAAAGGCCGAGGAGTGGAAACAGGCCGGCGAGTTCTTCAAAGCGCACGCGATTCAGGCGCTCGCGTTGGAGACAGCCGAGGGCTGTGCGGAATGGTTGCACCGCCGCATCCGCGAAGACTGGGGATTTCCCGATTCGCCGTCGCTGACCATGCAGGACCGCTTTACCTCCCGCTATCGAGGCAAGCGCTACAGCTTCGGATACCCGGCCTGTCCCAACCTGGATGACCAGCAGGGCCTCTTCGCTTTGTTGAAGCCGGAGGAGATCGGGGTCGCCCTGACCGAAGGCATGATGATGGAGCCCGAAGCCAGCGTCAGCGCCCTGGTTTTCCAGCACCCCGACTGCGCCTACTTCACAGCCGACGAGGCCGAGTCGGTGGCGGTGAACTGAGTGAGGCTGCGGAGCCTTCTCCGAGTCGCCGTCACTCGTCCATTGAGTTCGATAAGCGGGCTGGGTGTTTGGGGTCTGTGAATTCGAGCAGTTCGATCGGCGCGCCATTCTCGATAATGAAGGCGACGCGGACACCGTCGGATGGGCTGTTCGGAGGGATCAGGATTTCGCGGCCGGCAAGCTCGGAGGATAGGTCAGTTACCTCAAACGCGACGTGCGCCACTCTCCGGACCAGATCGGGAACCGCGGCGTCCGCTTCAAAGCGCATCCATTCCACGCCGAATTCGCTTTTCTTGTGGCTGACCACAAAGACTTTCAAGTGCTTCAAGTGCGTCTCCCCAGGCTTCGAGTCGGTAGTGGGGATCCCGACGTGGTGATACCGGCGCATTTGTCTTACCTCCGGGGGAATCGGCGCTGAATTCTATTCTATTCGTTACCGCGTTTGAATCGCGCCGAGCCTTTCGAAAACACAATCCTGCCGTATGTGATCCGAGGGTTGTCGTTGCTACATAGCCGCAGGAAATCCTCAGCGCCTCAGATTCGCTCGATGCACACCTGAGCCATCACGCATCGCCCTTCCGGAAAATCCGAGCTGGCGGCGATCGCCTTCAGCTCGCCTTCGAGATTTGCGAGAGCGCGCAGGCCATGGGTTTCCCGCATGAAAGGATCGGCCTTCCACGTTGCCAGATTCATTGCGTGCAGCCGCGCCATGACCGCTGCCGCTATGGGAATCTCTTGTAAGAGGGAAGTCGCGCGTGCTCCCGCAACGCCGGCGGCAAGGGATCCCAGCTTCTTTCCGATCAACATCTCTTGTCCGTGGTGCGACTGCAGTTGTTCAAGAAGATCGTAGTACCGTGAGAGCGCGGGCACTGGCGAGAACAAGGCTGCGGTTTCCTCAAGAAGCAATCGGCCGCCTGAGCGAAGGTGCTCGACACTCGTGGTCAGGACGTACGCCGGCCGGTGAATGTGGGTCAGTAAGAAGCGGGAGTAGATCAGGTCCGCTTCGCGATCCGGGTATGCCCGAGACAGCACGTCGACGTCTCGAAACGTGGGTTCGGGATACTGGTGGCGCGCCAGGTCGAGAAAGCTCCCGGAACGTTCGTACCCCACAACCCGCGGTGCATTCGTTACGTCATGCACCAGAGCCGTCGCCGCGCCAATGCCGCTGCCCAGATCGAGCGCCAGTTCCACCCGGTCAGGCTTTTCGCTCTGCAGAAAACGCCGGGAAGACGGGGCAAATGCGGCCGCCAGGTATTCGAGCCGCTGTGCGGCGAGCTGATTGTCTCCAAATGAATAGTGAGATCGTGTCGTCTCGTTGAACGGTTGTTCCATGTTTCTTGCGGCAAAGGCGCCTGCCGATTAAGGAATCAGGCAACCCTCAGGGCCGCCCTTTCGCTCGAATTTGTTCTAAAGGAATTCCGGCGCGCCCGTTAGCTGTGCAATCGCCAACGCCAAAGCCGGGAGAGATTTTGTTGCGAGAGAAGCAACATCATGCGAATTTTACCACGTGACGATCCGCTGGTTCACCGTTCCACGAATCAGCTCCTGGCGTAGCCGTCCAGCGCTTCTGCCGCACGGGCAGGCCATTGTACTTATCAGTGATGCTCTTCGAGGTGCTCCAAAAACGCTCCTCTGGCGTCCTCACGCTTCGACCGGGCGTCCGTAAGCCGTCTCTCGAATCCGGGGACTCCACCGCTGACTAGGGTTTGACTGTGTGCGTGCTGCAGGCCCGCCATCTCGCTTGCTGCGTGGAGCATGTCGTTCCACAGTAGTTCTTTTTCTTGGCATTTATCCTGTGCCGGAAGTTCAGCGGACATTAGGAGCAGCCATGATTTTGGACGTGCAGAACATACGCCCGCTTTGCACTGTCCCGGCGCTTTCGAGCCAAACTTATCGCTAAATCATATCGGCCGCGGCCTGGTCCGGTGACGCCGTCCAAGACCTCAGCCATCTCGCTATCGTGAAGGCCTTGGAGATCGCGCGTAGTCTGGAGAAAGGCCTCGGCAAGACGCTGCTTTTCAGCGCAGATCGATGGTTTCCGGCGAGGAACGGGCGTCGCCACGAGGGAATAGAGTAGCCGAATGATCAGTGAATTGCTAGTAGAACTACGGTAGTCTACGCTTGACGAACGTAAGAAAGATTACGCAGCCCGTCCTCCGCTGGGGAGCGTGCTATCCTACCCGGGTGTGCTGCAGGCGCACGCAGGTTCGCGCGAAGGGCTAAGCCCACTGTCTGAACACTTGATTGCACGTCATTAGATCTCGTGCTGCCTGATTGCGAACCTCAGGTTTCAGCATGGAGGTCGCTATGACGCAGCAGTTACCTGAGCGCGCCAATCTGGAGCAGCTCAAAAAACAAGCCAAATCGTTACTACACGCAGCCCGCGCCCAAGATCCAGCCGCGCTCGAGCGGTTCCGCGCCATCCCTGCGTTGTCCGGATCATGCAATCCCCAGAGCGTTGCCCTTCACGACGCGCAGTTTGTCATCGCCCGTGAGTACGGCTTCAAATCCTGGAATGATCTGCGCGAATATGTGGAAGAGCGGGCACTCTCTTTCGACGCTGCGGTGGACGAATTCGTCCGCTCGGCCACTGGCGACGCACAGGCCCGGGCGCTCCGGCTGCTCGCGCTTCATCCGGGGATCGCTCGCGCAAACTTATTCACGGAGCTTGTGCTCGGCGATGCCGCCGCTGTCGAAACTCGTCTGAAAGCGCATCCGGACGCCGCCCTGCAATCCGGCGGTCCTCAGAACTGGGAGCCGCTGCTGTACGTGTGCCATACCTGTCTGCATCGTGAATCGCCGGAGCGTGCGGCGGGATTGGTCAAAATCGCGCGCGGGTTGCTCCGCCATGGCGCGGATCCCAATGCCGAATACCACTGGAACTGGCATCGCGAACTTCCGCGAACAGCTCTCTGGGGCGCGCTTGTCGCCATGGGGCATCTGCCGCTTGCGGAAGTCTTGCTCGAAGCAGGCGCGAATCCAACCGACGGCGTTTCCACGCACATCGCGGCGGGCGCTGGCCATCTGCCAGCGCTGGAGTTGCTGCAGCGTTTTGGACTAAACGTCAACGGGATTCCTGGAGGCGTTCCTCCTCTGCGTTACATCATGAGTTGGCACTGGAACTCGGAAGGCGTGCGTTGGCTACTGGAGCACGGCGCCGACCCCAACCTCGCCTGGGCCGAGCATGGAGATGCTCCCCTGCATATCGCGGCCGAGCGGTCGGATGTTGAAATGGTGGATCTGCTCGTGTCACATGGCGCCGACATTCATCAGCGCCGTTCCGACGGCCGGACGCCGCACACCATCGCCTCACTGTATGGGAACCAGGAAATCGCCGCGTGGCTCTTACAACACGGTGCGACCGACGAGCTTACGCCCTTCGAACGCTTCGTGTCCGCTTGTGCGCGCGGCGATCGGTCGCGAGCCGGCGAGATGCTCGCGGAGCATCCGGAACTCCGGATCGAACTGCGCGCCGAACATCACCGGATGTTGCATGTTCCGGCGGAGCGTGGAGATACGAAGGTCCTCGAAACCATGCTTGCCTGTGGTTTCGATCCCAATACACCCGATCACGACGGTGTCACACCCTTGCACCGGGCCGCGATGGCCGGGAAACCCGAAGCGGTACGGGTCCTCCTCGCCGGCGGGGCGCCCGTCAATGCGCTGGACGGCATGTTCGCTGGAACTCCGCTGGTCTGGGCGTGCGAAGGTTGGAGCCACGCGCGATCGGGCGCCGATCATCTTGGCGTGGCGCGCGTGCTTCTTGCCGCTGGTTCGTCGCGCGAGTGGACGCCGCCGGAAAAAGCGCCCAGTCCCGAGCGTACTCAAGAACTGCTTGCTGACCTGTGCCGTGCCGCGGAGGCTGCATGAAAACGATTCGATGGGGCTGGGTACTCCTCGGCGGCTTTGTCGCCGAGCTCATCGTCTTCGCGATTGTGATCCCCATCGCGATCTTCGCGGGACAAGACAGTCTGCTCTACGCGGCCGCTCCCGCATCGCTCATCGCTACGTTTGTGTGCGGCTGGTGGGTCGCAAAGAAGGCCACCCACCGTCCATTGCTTCACGGACTCCTTGTCGGAGCCGCGGCAGTGGTGATCTACGTCGCCATGAGCCTCGCCCGCCCGGAACCGCTCGCCTACATCATTGCGCACGCGCTCAAATTGGTTGGGGGTGTCGCAGGAGGCTATGTGAGCTGGCGCCGACAGCAGGGCCGGCAGGCCCCTGTGATACAAAGTAGAAATTTACGGCAGACGCAGGAGTGACTTCGCTGAATTCTGATATCTACGACCATCCGGCGCTCTACGACGCGTTGCTGCCGGCCACCGAACACGTGCCCTACTACGTGAATCTGGCCCGGCAGGCTTCCGGTGACGTTCTGGAGTTGGCGTGTGGGACCGGCCAGTTGAGTGTACCGATTGCCAGCGCGGGATTGCGAGCGGTCGGGCTCGACTTGTCGGAGCCCATGCTGACCGCCGCAAAGCAGCGCGCAGCCACTGCGGGCGTCTCCATTGAGTACGTGCAGGCGGACATGCGCAACTTCGATCTCGGCCGCAAGTTTGCGCTCATCTTTATCGCACGCAACTCTCTGTTGCACTTGCATTCGGCCGAAGATCTTTTGGCCGCCTTCGCAGCCGTCAAGCGCCACCTGGCGCCCGGAGGCATCTTTGCGTTCGACGTTTTCAATCCCAATGTCGGCATACTCGCGAGACCTCCAGGCCAGCGCTTTCCGGTCTTTGAAATTGAAACTGAATCGTTCGGCAAGCTTTCGGTCGAGGCAACAACCGACTATGATCCTGCCATTCAGGTGGGCCATGTCCGGTGGTACGTTTCGGCTCCGGGACACCCGGATGCCTGGGTGTTCCCTCTGGACCTGCGAGCATTTTCCCGCAGGAGTTGCCGCTGCTGCTCCGCGCGGGGGGCTTTCACCTCAAAAGCCGCATGGGAGACTTGTCCCAAACGCCTTTCGATTCCACCAGCCGCTTTCAAGTGTGTCTCTGTCAGCCAATAGCTTGAGAAGGCGGCTGAAGAACTCTAAAAACAGGCGCTCACGGGCAGGGGCTGAAAATAGCATCCGCATTTGCAACGCGTCTGTCAGCCCCCATCCGTCAGGATGGGGTTGCGCCGGATGCGTGATTATAGGTGCATGCCTGTCCTGCCGGAATGTGTCGATCGAGCCGCATCCGTCGGAGTATTGGCGAAGCTCAGTGCCGCCCAGAAGTCCGTCCTTCTCTCCTCGGGCCATCTCAGCGATGTGGCCGCGGGCCAGATTCTCTACCTGGCTGAGGATCTGCCACAGTTCGTCGGGCTCATGATCGAAGGCTTTCTGAGGGTTTTCATCGCCGGCGCCAGTTCGGGCCGCGAGAACACGATCCGCTACGTCCGTCCGGGCGATCTCCTGGGCGTCGTCGCGGTGCTCTCTGGGCCTTCTGCCACGTCGGTCCAGACGCTCCGGGATACTCGCATTTGGCTGGTCGACCCTGCGGCTCTCCGACGTGCCGCACAAAGCGACATTCAGATCGCCTGGCTGCTTGCGGAGGAGTGCGCGCGCCGGGTCGCCGCCCTAGTGGATGAGATCGCCGGAAGCGCCTTCGCAACCGTGAGGCAGCGGATCGCGCACCATCTCTTGCATATGGCTCAAAGTCGATCGTCGGCGCCCTACCTGGTGGCGCCGATCACCCAAACCGACTTGGCCAATGCCGCCGGCACGGTGCGAGAGGTGTCTGTCCGCGAGCTTCGCGCTCTGCGCGCGGAAGGCTTCATCCATTCGGGTCGCGAAGGCATCGCGATTCTGGACCCGGACGGGCTGCAAAGAATAGCCGCGGAAGCCTTCAAACCGGCGTATGGAACATAAGTTCCTGACAGCCGCTCTTTGCCACCCTACAGTTGGATCATGAGTTCCAATAGCAGGGCATCCCTACAGGGCCCGTTGTTCATTTACGGCGCGTACGGAACAACCGGCGCTATGATTGCCAAGGTCGCTGTGGAGCGCGGCCATGATGTTGTGCTCTCTGGAAGCGACCGCGATCGGCTCAACCGCCTCTCCGCGGAGTTGGGAGTCCCCGGCGCCGCAGTGCGGCTCGCCGATCAGGCCGCCCTCCGCCAACTCATCCGGGACGCTGCTTGCGTGATCCATGTCGCCGGCCCGTTTGCGACTACCTTCCGCCCGATGTTGGAAGCATGCTCCGCCGAAGCCGTGCCGTACGTTGATTTGAACGGCGAGTTAGATGTTTTCCGCGCAATGGAAGAATTTGTCGATCACGAACGGCCCTCGATCCCGGTCGTCCCGGGTGTCGGTTTCGGTCTGGTCGCCGGCGAGAGTGCGGCGATGCATGCCGTCAGCATGCTCAGCCAACCCCAGCGCGTTTGGCTGGGTCTGATGCCGGATCTGGGGATACATTCACCCGGAGCAGTCGCATCGACGCTTCGAACTGTGGCACAGGGTGGCGCGGTAGTGGAGAACGGACAGTTCGTCACGGAACGGGTTGGGCGCCGGTCATTCACGGCAACGTTCGCCGGACGAGCCGAAAGCTTTATCAGTATGCCCCTCGGCGAAATGTGGGCAGTGCGGCGGAGCACAGGCGTTTCGGGCGTCATTGCAGGAGTGGCTCGGCCAATGCCGGAACGGATTTTGTTGCGGACGGGCAGTCTTAGCCTTCTGGCGCGGTCCGAGAAGATCCGCCCCTGGCTGGTGAAGCGCCTCGCTGGCGGTGAGGCACAAGATGGGCGTGCTTTCGAATCGAAAGTATGGGCTCGGGCAGTAGACTGGCAAGGCCGGACAGCCGAGGTTGTCCTGAAGATGGGAGAGGGTTATCGATGGTCCGCGGAAGCCGCCGTTGGGGCCGCCGAGCATGTGGCTGTCGATCGACGGCCGGGACTGTGGACTCCCGGTCAATACCTCGGCAAAGAGTTCGCTCTCGGGGTGCCCACCACGGAATTGTTAGAAGTTCCGGCCGGGGTTTCCCGGTGAGGCGCGCCGGTCTCGTGGCCCTGTTTGCTGTGACCATCGGAGCATTCTTCGCCGAGAACTTCCTCTATTTCCCGCTGAGCGTGCCTTATATGAAGCAGCTGGCGGCAGGAGCGCCCCTCCTCGATATGCGCCCGGGCTACTCTCCAGGCGCCGTTTACGACCTCTTTGATGGGTTGGGCCAGACCGGTCGAGGCGCGTATCTGAGACTACTCTGGACCATCGACCTCTTACTGCCGGCGCTCTTCGGGATCTTTCTCGTCTCTGCGATCGGGCGCGGAGCATTGCGAGCTTGGAAAGCAATCCCTCTCCTGGCGGCGGCATGCGATTACACCGAGAACATCACGATCACAGTCCTCCTGCTTCGATACCCGATGCAGGAACCTGCCTTGGCACAGCTCGCTTCCATCTTCACCGTCACAAAACTGCTCCTCTATGCCTCCGGGCTGCTCCTGGCCATTGGTGGCTTCCTCGTGCGGGTTATGAGGACCGGCTCGTAGACGCATCCGCCGCGCGATAATCGACTGTGACCCGCACGCTCGTCATCGGCGCGACCGGAACCATCGGCCGCCAGGTCGTCTCTCAGCTCATCGAGGCGGGCGCGAGCATTCGCGCCTTGGTGCGCGACCCGAGTGCCGCCGGTCTGCCGCCGCAGGCTGAAGTCGTGCGCGGCGATCTGACTCATCCCGAGACGCTCGATCGGCCTCTGGATGGCGTCGATGCTGTGTTCCTGGTTTGGACGGCGCCGCCGGCCACGGTCGGCCCTGTTTTGGAGCGAATCGCCCAGCACGCACGGCGCGTCGTATACCTCTCCGCTCCGCTCAAAACGCCGCACCCGCTCCTTCAAAAGCCGCAACCGAATCCGAGCGCGGCGCTGCATGCTGAAATCGAGCGGCGGATCGAAAGCTCACGTCTTGAGTGGACGTTTCTGCGTCCCGGAATGTTGGCCGCCAACGCCGTAGGCTGGTGGGCGCCACAGATCCGCTCGGGCGGCCTCGTCCGGTGGCCTTATCTAGCGGCCCCAAGCGCGCCCATCGACGAGCGGGATATCGCCGCCGTCGCGCTTCGAGCGTTATGCGGCAACGGGAACGCCGGGGCGGACTATGTTCTGACCGGACCTCAATCCCTGACCCAACGTGAGCAGATCTCGATCATCGGCACTGCAATCGGCCGCACGCTTCGCATCGAAGAGATCACGCCGGAGGAGGCGCGGAACAATTGGCTTCCGCTCTGGCCTGCATCGCTCCGGACGATGCTGCTCGATGCGTGGGCCGCCGCGGTCGGCCAACGGGCGTTCGTGACAGCCGCAGTTGAAGAGATCACGGGAACGCCCGCACGGCCGTTCCCGAAATGGGCCGCCGATCATGCGGCGGAGTTCCGCGAGTAACTCGAGATCGCCGGGCGATCTGGAACACTTTTCAGAACGACCAGGTCGCCGTTGCGAACACGGCACGTCTGATCCGAGTGTGAAGCACTCCGATGGAGTCGGGAAACTCGGCGTGCGAGGGCTGTAACAGGTTTTGGCCGGTTACGCTGATCTCAACCGACTCGTTGAATCTCCGTCCCACGCGGCTATCCAGGCGGGCATAGGCTGGAGCCGTGCCCGCATTGAGCCGGCTGACCCAGAAGAACGTGTTGTCCCATTCCAGATTGTGCCGCACCTTGAGAAGTGACCGGAATTGAAACTGGTGGCTTGGGTTGTTGAGCGGCAACGAAGCGATGACCGTGGTTGGATAGCCCGGTTTCGGCTCGATGTCCAGGTGGAGCTCGGAATACCCCGGGATGATTCGCCAGTGCGCGGTAACGTCGTACTTGACAAACAATTCGATCCCCGCGGAACGGGCCCGTGCAGCATTTGCTTCCACCAGCGGCGACACGATGTGGGGTGGGACGGGGTTGACCGTGAAATAGGGTGTCTGAGGAACCAGTCCTACCAGATCGCGGTAGAAGCTGCCAAACGCCGCGACGTCGAAGGAAAACCGCCGATTCAGCAGCGCGCGGTAGCCGGCCTCCACGTCGTACAGGCACTCGGGTTGGAGATTCGGATTTCCAACCGCTTGAACAAGTACGATCGGCGAGTCGGGTATCACGGTCATCGGGTACCGGACGCCGGCGTCGGAACGGCTGGGCTGCCGGATCGCCCTTGCCACCGAAAACCAGGCTGCGTGGTCGTCATCGGGACTCCAGAGCAGTTGCGCGCTCGGTTCCCACTCGAACCCGGTGTAGTCGTTGTGCTCGAACTTGGAACCGGCCGTCAGCCAAATTTGCTTCGTGAGTTTCACCTCGTCCTGCACGAAGGTGCTCACCAGTCGATCGGTCTTGCGGACCGGTTCGATCGCCACCGCATATCCGGGAACAAACCGTGTACTCGCATTGCGGGCTTCCGCCCCCCAAACGAGGTCGTGGCGCGAACCGAACGCGAGGTGATGTTCAAACGCGAAGTCCACAACGTTGTCAGAGTAGTCGATGCCTTGCTCTCCGCGGTGGAGGTAGTCGTCATACACCTGCCAGGACATCTCGGAGCCGTTGGCGAGTGTATGTTTCCAGCGGGCGAGCAGATTCGCAGTGCTCATCCCGACGCGGTCGTTCAAGGTGGCGTGTGCGGGCAGCGCATTCGCGAACACTAGAGAGAGGGTCTGATCCCCAGCCGTCCGCTGAAAGTCGCCTTGCACGGTAAGACCGTCGCGGTTCGACAGGTCCCAATCGGAACGGAAGCCGCCATGCGAGAGATACCAGCCGTCATTCGCCTCTCTACCCACTGCGGATTGCGAAGGGGCGATTTGGAAGCCTCGGCCAAAAACCCGAAACAACCCGGCTGATCCTGCTCGGCCGCCATATCGAATGTAGCCGTCCGGCCGTAGCTCCGAACCGGCTCTGGCGCTCACCAGGACCCCCTGGGTCGCGCCTGCGCTCTTCGTGATGATATTGATGACGCCGTTCACGGCATTGGCGCCCCAGACCGTTCCACCCGGCCCGCGGATCACCTCTACCCGTTCGATCTCCTCGAGCGGGACGTCGACCGCATCCCACATCATTCCCGAAAACACCGGGCTGTATACCGACCGGCCGTCGATCAGCACCAGGATCTTGTTGTCGTACCGGTCCGCGAACCCCCGCATGCTAATCGCCCATGCGTTCGCATCGATCTGTTCCACGTTTACGCCGGGCACCAGGCGCAGCAGATCGGGGATGTTCGCCGCTCCCGAGCGGCGGATGTCTTCCGCCGTGAGCACGTAAACCGCGGCCGCGGCTTTCGAGATCCGCTGTTCTTTGGCGGCCACAGAGGTGACCTTCATGTTCATGAGGTCTTCCAGGCTGTAGTCTGCGAGATTTCCGGTTGCGGGCGACGCCGTATGGGTCTGCGACGGCGATACCAGCGCTGCGGACAAAGCGAGCGTGGCGCGAAACACCCACTGCGCAGTGCGATCTCGGCGAGAGCACGTCACGCTTTCTCGATCGTCAGGTCGGTCGCGGTTCGATAGGCCCGTTTTCTAAACGGAGCAGTACACGAGTCCCGGAGCGTTACGGTTTTTCCGCAGCAAATATAAGCCTTGTAATGCGAAACCCATAAAAAAATAGGGCAAATTTCAACATCGAAACCTGTGCGGTGTGTTACGATCTCATTGGACCTCGCTCCGTGGTCACGCAAGGCCTCTGCCCAGAAGTGCGCCGCCGTAATGAATCTACGCTCATTATTTAGTTTGTTTTCGTCGGATCTTGCCATCGATCTCGGCACGGCCAACACCTTGGTCTATGCCAAAGGCAAGGGCATCGTAGTCAACGAGCCCTCCATTGTCGCCATCAACAAAAATACAGGCGAGGTTGAGGCCGTCGGCAAAGAAGCCAAAGAGATGCTCGGCCGCACGCCCGGCAACATCGTGGCGATCAAACCGATGAAGGATGGCGTCATCGCCGATTTCAAAGTCACCGAGCGGATGTTGAACTACTTCATCCAGAAGGCGCACGGGCGGAAGATGCTGGTCCATCCGCGCATCGTCATCGGCGTGCCGAGTGAAATCACGCAGGTGGAAAAGCGCGCCGTCATGGATTCGGCCTACCGCGCCAAGGCGAGCGAAGTGCACCTGGTGGAGCAGGCGATGGTGGCGGCCATCGGCGCCGGCCTGCCGATCACCGAGCCATCCGGAAATATGGTGGTCGATATCGGAGGCGGCACCACCGACGTGGCCGTGATCTCGCTTTCCGGTATCGTCTACTCGCGTTCGGTGCGAGTGGCCGGCAATGAGATGGATGACGCGGTGATGCAGTACTTGAAGCGGAAGTACAACCTGCTGATCGGCGAACGCACTGCGGAGACGATCAAAATCGAAATCGGCTCGGCCTATCCGCTCGACAAACAAATGACGATGGAGATTAAGGGCCGCAACCTCATCGAAGGGGTGCCGCGTACCATCACCATCGATGACAGCGAGATCCGCGAAGCGCTCTCCGAATGCGTGGCTATGATCGTGAACGCCATCCGGGTGGCCCTGGAAAGGACTCCGCCGGAGTTGAGCGCAGATATTAGCGATAGAGGTATTGTGCTCACCGGCGGCGGTGCGCTATTGAAGAATCTGGATAAGCGGATCCGCGAAGAGACCGGCTTGCCGGTTTCCATAGCGGATGATCCTCTGGCCTCGGTAGTGCTCGGAACCGGCCGCATGTTGAGTGATTTCCGACTGCTGCGCAAGATTTCGATAGACTAAGGTAGGGGCGGCCACGCCCTATGGAATCGTTTCTCAATCGCTATCGCAATATCACCGTTCTGCTGCTGGTGATTTTTGGGCAGTTGGTGCTGCTGGCGTGGCAGGTGCGAAACGACCAGGACGTCCGCATGATCCGGGTTTGGACGGTGACCGCCGTCACCCCGGTCGCCCGCGTGATGGAGTGGATGCGGGGCGGCAGCATTGGGTTCCTTCGCGATTACGTCCTGCTGCACGACACCCACGAAGCCAATCAGCGCCTGCAGTCCGAAGTCGACCGGCTCAAGCTCGAAAACAACTTTCTCAAGAACGAGCTGAACATGGCAGAACGCGCCAAGGCGCTCGCCGTGTTTCAGGATCATACGCCATCCAAGACCGTTGCCGCCAATGTCATTGGTTCCGGAGCCGGCACCAATTCCAAGGTGTTGTTTACCGATCGAGGCTCCACTGCCGGCGTGCAGCGAGGCATGGCCGTCGTCACCCCGGATGGCATCGTCGGAACCGTTATCCAATCCTATCCGACGGCTTCGGAGATCCTGCTCATCACTGATCCGGATTTCGCCGCCGGCGTCGCGACGCAAAAGACAGGGGCCCGCGGCACTCTCAAGGGGCAGGGAACTCCGCTTTGCAAAGTGGACTACATTCCTTTTGAAGAGAAGGTGAATGTCGGCGAGTGGTTCTATACTTCGGGCGATGACCGGGTGTTTCCGCGCGGATTTCCGGTCGGTGTCGTTAAGGCTGTCCACCCCGGCCAGCCCTTCCAGGAAGTTCTGGTGGAACCGAGCGGGATGCACCGCGGCCTGGAAGACGTTCTGATCCTGCTGGAAGGCGTACACCAGACCATACCCACCGAGAAGGTGGCCGGCCAGCCGATATACATCGCCCCGGCGCCCGGCAAACCGGACCTCACGGAAGTCGATCCAGCGCCTTTGGGCGGAACCGAAGCCGACAAGCTGCGGGCGCATTATAAGGCGGTCGGCGATGCCCAAAACCACAAATTCGGCGAAGGTCTTCCCGGCAGCAAGCCGCCCGATTTCAATCTCTCGTTAAAGCCAGGTCAGGGACCGGCAAATCAGGGGCCGGCCGCCCCAAAACCGACTTCGACCACGGCTTCTTCTCCGGCCCCCGAACCCCGGCCCTCAGCCCCCAGTTCGGCCCCCAGGCCCCGGCCTCCGGCCCCTGGCGTTCAGCCCCCGGCCTCAACCTCCAGCCCCGCTGCTGCTCCGGAACAGCCCGTCTCTGAGCGGCCTCACAACGAATGAGCTATTCGAGCGGCGAACGGATCCTGTTGAATAGCCGGCGCGAGGGCGAAGCTTCGCGGTTTCATCCGGCCGTCATGCTGCTGGTCCCGCTGGCGGCGATCCTGTTTCAGGTCTACGTCCCGCTGTTCTTCCAGTTTCTCGGCTACCTGGAGATGCCGCTGCTGGTTGTGGTGTATTTCGCGCTCATGCGGCGCAGCCAGATCCGGGGATTGCTGCTCGGGGCCATCATCGGGCTGGCGCAGGATTCGCTGTCCAAGGCCCCTTTGGGGATGTTCGGGATTGTTAAGACGCTGGTGGGCTATTTCGCGGCCTCGGTCGGGCTGCGGCTGGATGTCGATAACGGCTTGCTGCGGCTCTTTTTAGCCTACTTTTTCTATGTATTTCATCAGTTTTTCTATTGGGTGATGGCGCGGGCCTTGCTGGCCCAGCAGGTGGCTTTTGACTGGCAACGAACGTTAATTCTTGGGTTACTAAATGCAGTGGTTGCGGTCGCGTTGTTTCATTTTTTGGATAAGATGCGCGAAGCGGCCTAAACACGTTAGAATGAGATAGGTTGCGGCTGATTTTGTGATTCTGCCTCCCGTCGAGTCCGGCCCGGAAAACAAGCCTTCCAACGCGCCGCGTCTGCACGACGACACACGTTTTGCTGCGGCGAAAATCGCCATTTTTCAATATGCCGGGGTCGCAATATTCCTCTTTCTCATTTCCGGCTTTTGGAAGTTGCAGATTCAGAATCCCGAGTTTTACGACGAGCGGGCGCAGCAAAACAGCATCAAATCGGTCCCGATTCTCGCCCCGCGCGGGCGCATCCTCGACCGCGACGGCCGCGTCATTGTCGACAACCACTCCTCGTTCAGCCTGATTCTGGCGCGCGAATCGCTCAAAGAAGACCATCTTCGCCCGATTGCACAGGGTCTCGACCTGGACTATGGCGACCTGCAGGCGCGGGTCCGGCGTTTCCGCGCCCAGCCGAAATACGTGCCCATCGTCATCAAGGAAGAGCTCAGCCCGGCGGATCTGGCGTTCGTCGACTCGCATCATGAATTCTTCCCGGAGCTGGTGCTGATTCAGGCGCAGCGTCGCCTGTATCCGCAGAACGGCATGCTGGCGCACGTCATCGGCTACACGGGAGAAATCAGCGAAGACGAGCTCGATGCGCCCGAATTCGCGAAATATGAGGCCGGCGATGTCATCGGAAAGTTCGGGATAGAGCGCCAGTACAACGACACCTTGATGGGCGTCGACGGCCAACGCCAGGTCGTAGTGGATAACCGCGGCCAGGTTCGCCAGGTAATCGGCAACAAGCCGGCGGTGGCCGGCAAAGACATTCAGCTCAGCATCGATCTCGATCTGCAGGCGGTGGCGGAGCTGGCGATGGACGGCCGTAACGGCTCCGTGGTGGCGCTCGATCCCCGAACCGGCGAAGTGCTCGCCATGGTCAGCCGGCCGACTTTCGATGCCAACAAATTCGCCGTCCGCATCAAGGCCAAGGACTGGAAAGAGATTGCGGACAATCCCGATCATCCGATGCTGAATCGCGCCATCCAGGCGCAGCAGGCGCCGGGGTCGACCTTCAAACCGTTTGTGGCCCTGGCCGGGCTCGAGACCGGCACCATCGACGACCAGTTCAGCGTCCACTGCAATGGTGGCATCAGCTTATATGGGCACTACCAGCATTGCTGGGTGAAGACCGGCCACGGCACGATTTCGTTGCACAACGGGATCGTGCATTCCTGTGACGTCTACTTCTATACGGTGGGCAGCAAGCTCGGAATCGACAATATCGCGCAGTACGCAACGCTAGCCGGCATGGGAACCGGGACGGGAATCGATCTACCGCACGAGGCTGTCGGGATCGTGCCGTCGGAGAAGTGGAAGCTGCGCAATTTCCGCCAGAAATGGTACGCGGGGGAAACCCCATCGGTTGCCATCGGGCAGGGCGCACTGACGGTAACTCCGCTTCAACTCGCACGCGCGATTGGCGGCGTAGCGATGGGAGGCACCTGGCACCACCCGCATTTACTCAAAGCCAAGGATGCGACCGATAAGCCCGACGTCTGGAATCTCAATCCCGACAACGTGCGCAAGGTTGTGGATGGAATGTACGGCGTGGTGAACGAAGGCGGCGGCACAGGCGGCCGCGCACGGCTCCCGGGGGTCGACGTTTGCGGTAAGACCGGCTCGGCACAGCTCGCCTCCAACGATTACCTCAAGGGCACGGCGGCGGGGAGAAACCTCAAGGACAACGCGTGGTTCGAGGGATACGCCCCTTGCCACGCTCCTGAGATTGTCGTCGTGGCTCTGTTCGAGCATGGCGAGCACGGGCAGTTTGCGGCGCCGATCGTCCGGGATGTGATGAAGGCATACTTCGATAAGAAAGCCCGGCTCACGTCCCAGTTCCAGCAGCAGCAGGGCAATCTCACCGCGAAGCTGGCTTCGGTAAGCGGCCTCGGCCTGCCGCAAGTTGCAACGCCTCCGGCTGCCCAGAAGCCGGCCGATACCAATTTGATTTATCACGAGCCGGTCGAGGAGCCGTCCCCGGCTCGGGAATAACTATGGCACGCTATCTCTCCCGTCGCGACATGGATTGGCCTCTGCTCCTGATCACGCTGCTGATCTGCGCGGTGGGCGTGCTTCAGATCTTTAGCGCCACCCGCGACACGATCTGGCAGGACGCCTGGTGGAAGCAAATCCTCTACGTTTTTCTCGGGCTGTTCCTGATGTGGGTCATCATGGTGGTGGACTATCATACGCTGCTCCACCACATTACGCCGATGTATGTACTGTCGGTGCTGGCGCTGGCCGGAACGTTTGTAATCGGCAAGCAGGTGTTCGGTTCGCGCCGGTGGATCCCGGTTGCCGGCGGCTTTCACCTGCAGGTCTCGGAGTTCGTGAAGCTGGTGATAATATTATTGGTAGCCCGCTACTTGACCGAGTTGAAGAAAGATGAGCTGGAAATCAGGGAAATGCTGAAGCTGGCGGGCTTGGTTGTGATTCCTGCGGCGCTGGTCCTGAAGCAGCCGGACCTGGGTACGGCGATGACGTATCTGGCGGTGCTGGTGGTCGGCGCGTTTGTCGCGGGGCTGCGGTGGAAGTACATTGCGGTGATCGCAGTAGTAACCGTTCTGGTTCTTCCGGTTACCTATAGTTTCTTAAAGCCGTATCAGAAGGCGCGGCTGGTGAGCTTCATGGATCCCGAACGGGATCCTCAGGGCACAGGTTACCAATTGATCCAATCCCAGATCGCGGTGGGTGCAGGCGGGATGTTCGGCAAGGGACCGCTCAAGGGTACGCAGACGCAGTTGCGGTTTTTGCCGGTGCCGCATACGGACTTCATCTTTTCGGCATTTTCCGAAGAGCATGGGTTCGTAGGCGTGATAGTGGTGTTGTCGCTGTTTTTCATTATGATCATGCGCATCGTCCAGAATGCGCAAACGGCGCCTGACCGTCCCGGTATGTATATTTGCATGGGGGTGGCGGCGTTGCTGCTATTCCACATGCTGGTTAATGTCGGGATGGTGGTGGGACGGATGCCGGTGACGGGCATTCCGCTCCCGTTCATGAGCGCCGGCGGATCCAATCTCTGGTCGAATTTTTTGGCTTTGGGGCTGGTCAACAATGTCCGCCTCAGAAGGTTTGTGAATTAGGAATAGATTCTTCGGGAGCTTAGAGACCCCCGGGGACGGTAGCGTAAGCGCCATTCCCGGAACGAGGAGCGGTTCCCGGCCGGTTGGTGTAGAGGAAACTGGAAGCAGCTCCACCCCGGCCAGCGTGAGTTTGCAGTCTGTTTTGTTCGGTTCACCCGGTAGACGGGAGAATTGAAGCCACGCAGGGCGCCCACCTTACAACTCCTCTCCGTGTTCCCGCTGGGAGGCAGTAGATGTCGAAAGAACTGGTGATCTCGGCGAGCCGCCGCGAGACGCGTGTGGCGATGGTCGAAGACGATCAGGTTGTAGAGGTTTATCATCAGCGCGAAAACGAGTACTCGCTGGCCGGGAGCATCCATAAAGGCAGAGTGACGCGCGTGCTTCCCGGCATGCAATCGGCGTTCGTCGATATCGGGCTGGATCGGGACGCTTTCTTATACGTCTCGGATTTCTTCGAAGACAACGAAGAGTACGACAAAGTGGTGACCAGCGTGGAGGAGAAAGTCCTCAAGCTGGACCGCACGCCGCAGCCGGCTCCAGCGGTGGTCAGCCCGCCGCCGGCCGCGAGTGACTCGGTCGCAATGGCGGCCCCTGAGACGCTGGTGCCTCCACCAGAAGTGGTCGCCGGGGATCCGCAATCCGCACCCGCGGCTCCGGCTTCTTCGGAGCAGCGCTGGGATGACCGGCGCGGCCGCCGCGGGCGCCGCCGTCGCGGTCACAAGGGGCGCGGGCTGCCCGAGTCGAAGTTCTATTCGCCCGGAGGATCTCGTCCAGGGCCGCACAGCGAGCCAGCCCCGCCCGAAATTCCTGTAGAACCCTCGGCCGTCACACCGGTGAGCGGGACGCCGAACGAGGATTTCTTCGTATTGCCCGGGGAATCGCTAGCTAAGTACGTGTTGCCCGGTGAATCACTGGCCAAATACACGCAGTCTGAAGGCGGACCGGAAGAGACAGACGAGGCCGATCTGCACGAACCCGAATTCGAAGAGCCGGAATCGGCGCTGGCGGAAGCCGCCGCTGCGGCGATGTCTCCCGACCCGCAGGCGATTGAGGCGGTGGCGCTCGAGCGGCAGGCGATGGTGGTCGAGGAAACGAGCTATAGCAGTGCGGCGCTGATCGAAGATTTTCCGGAAACGCTGAGTCCAACGCCGGCGCCCCCGGCGGAGACCGCGGAAGCCCTGGAACTGGTGGCGGAAGAGACCGCCGCGGAGTCCGAGATCGAGCCGGAAGAGGCGGCCACTGAACCCGAGGCTACAGGCGAGGCCGAGCCGGTGCTTTCGACAGAAGCAGCCGGCGATGAACCGGAACCGGCAGTCGAAGCCGCCGAAGGCGCGGCCGCCGGGCTGAGCGCCACCCAGCGCGAGCATGGTCCGCGGTATCCGCATCGGCTTTCGCGCCGGATGCGCCGGCGTGGCCGTGGCGGCGCTCCGGAGGGCACGCCCCGACCCGGGCATCATGAAACCGGACCCAAGGTGAACGTGGAAACGCGGGCCGCGGCGGCCCCGGCCGGCCGGCCCGAGCGGCCCGAGAAGCCCAATCCGTCGATCACCGATCTGCTGAAGGAAGGCCAGGAGATCATCGTCCAGATTGCCAAGGAGCCGCTGGGGCAAAAGGGCGCCCGCATTACCTCACACATTGCTCTACCGGGACGTTTTCTCGTTTACATGCCGACCGTCGATCACATCGGCGTCTCGCGCAAGATTCCGAGCGATGAAGAGCGCGCGCGTTTGAAGCGTGTGCTGCAGACCAATCGGGTCGGGATTCCCGGCGGATTCATCGTGCGCACGGCCGGCGACGGGCATACCGAAGAGGAACTGCGCGCCGACATGATGTTCCTCTATAACCTGTGGCTGGACCTGCGGCAGAAAGCCGAACGGAGGCCCGCACCGGCGTTGCTGCATCACGACCTGAACGTGGTGGAGCGCGTTCTTCGCGACCAGCTTACTTCCTCGTTCAAAAGCATCTGGGTGGATAACGAGGAAGTTTACGAGAGCGTGCTGCAGTTCGTGCAGCGATTTCAGCCGGCGCTGGTTAATCGCGTGAAGCTGTACACAAGATCCAACCCGATCTTCGAGGAGTTCGGTATCACAGCCGAACTCGAAAAGGCGCTGCGGCCCAAGGTGTGGCTGAAATCGGGCGGCTATATCGTGATCAATCAGACCGAGGCGCTGGTGGCGATCGACGTGAATACCGGCAAGTTTGTGGGCAAGTCAAACCGGCTCGAGGACACGATCGTTAAAACCAATACCGATGCCATCAAGGAGATCGTGCGGCAAATCCGGTTGCGCGACCTGGGCGGCATCATCGTGGTCGACTTCATCGACATGGACGAGCGGAAGAATCGCCAGAAGGTGATGCAGACGCTCGAGGAAACTATGCGGGCCGATCGCGCGCCGTACAAGATTCTCCAGTTCAACGATTTCGGGCTGGTGGCGATCACAAGAAAGCGCGTCAAGCAAAGCCTGGAGCGGACGCTCTGCACGCCGTGCCCCTATTGTGAAGGGGCAGGATACGTGAAGAGCCCGCAAACGGTGGTCGGGGAGATCCTGCAGGAGGCCCACAAGATCGCCAAGGCGCTCGAAGGCAACGACGTCATGCTGCGGGTTTCCCCGGATGTCGCAAAGCTGCTCAAGTCCAACCAGAACTCCTATCTGCAGGAACTGGAGGAAGTCCTCGGACGGACCGTGATCGTGAAGAGCGATCCGCAATTGCACCAGGAGAAATTCGACCTGGCGTAATCCATCTCGCCGCGCCTCATTGTAGACTTGAACTTGCTGGCAAGCCAGTGGCGCCGGCGATCTTGTCGCCGGTGGCGATTTGCCGGCGACCAGAGCGCCGGCGCCACCATAGTTCACATCTGAGGCGCTCTATGCACAAATCGTGGAAAGCACTTTCTCTGCTACTTGTGTCGGCAGGCCCGGTGGCGCTGGTTCATGCACAGGCGACTTCACCCGACACCATCGTCTTCACCAATGGCGATAAGTTAACCGGACACTTTGTCCGCGCAACCGATACTTCAGTGACGTTCAAAAGCGATCCCCTCGGGGAGCTGACGATCGACTGGAGCAAAGTGCGGGAGCTCGACACCGCGGGCAAGGTAGCGGTGCTCCGCAAGGGAGTGAGATTCCGGAGGAAACACACTCCTCTGGACATTCCCATCGGAACGCTCGCGATGCAGAACCAGACGCTGCAGATTACAGCGGCGCCGGGCTCGCCCGTGCAGCCGATTCCGCTGGCTCAATCGGCGGTGGTCGTTGACGAGGATTCGTTTCAGAGGGCCGCGAACCGCACGCCGGGATTTTTTAATGATTGGACCGGCGCGATCACGTTCGGCGCCACCCTGGTCCAGGCGACGCAGACCAACCGCACGTTCACCGGCGGCGTCAGCCTGATTCGCGCCGAACCGGTCGAAGACTGGCTGAACCCGAGTTATCGCACGTCATTCGGGTTTACCGAATCGTATGGCCATCTGACGCAGCCGGGAACGCCGGCCATCAAAACATCGATCTTTCATGCCGCCGCCGAGCAGGATCAGTATTTCAATTCCTCGATGTTCGCTTTCGGACAGGGGATTTTCGATCACAACTTCTCGCAGGGCCTCGATCTGCAGCAAACCTACGACGGCGGCATCGGCTGGACGGTGGTGAAAAATGCGATCGAGCTGTTGGATTTGAAAGCGAGCATGAGTTACATCCGGCAGCAGTTCCTGCCGGCGGCGAATGGCATCACGCCGGCGTCCCAGAGTTTAGTGGGCTCGGTATTTTCCGAGCACTATCTGCGGAAGCTGCCGCGAGGGGCGGTGCTGGATCAAACGTTGTCGGCCACGCCGGCGTGGAACAACACGAGCGCCTATTCAGCGGCATTCGGCACACTGCTGACGATTCCCGTCTACAAGCGCCTGAGCGGGTCCACCGGCGTAATCGACACGTTCCTGAATAATCCGCCGACGGGATTTAAGAAAAACTCGTTCCAGTTTACGCTGGCGCTGACGTACGTGTTGCCGTAGCGATCAGTGAGCGGTGTATTGCGGCTGAGGCGGCTGTAGCGTGACGTCGATGGTCTTTTCCGGTTCGGTCACTTCCACGTCATCGCCATAAGTCTGGTAGCCCTTGGCGATGATCTGGACGCGAATGGTGCCTTGCGGGATTTCGGGGATTTTGGCCTGGCCTTCCTCGTTGGTACGCAGCTCGTAGGTGGTACGAATCTTTTTGCCCAGCTTGATGTAGTTGCGGCCCTGGACGAAGCGGACAATGACGGCGGCGCGGTCGACGGGCCGGCCGGTGTCGGTCTTTACCTGGATCGTGAGTTTCGTCATGTCGGCGGCGGAGGCGGAAAAAGCCCCGGCCAGCACCAGGCTCGGAACGAGCAGACGGAGGAACCCACCCCGAGTATGCATATTTCGATTATACGCACGGGACTGGTAGAATAGAGCTG
>DASXAK010000011.1:0-46841 GCA_036406715.1 Bryobacteraceae bacterium
AAACGACAATGGATGGCCTTGCTGGTTGCGACGATGGTGGTCGAGGTGTCCGCGCAGGCGGAACTGCTGGAAAAGACCAAGAAGGTGGGCGGCACGACCGTGCAGTACCAGGTGGTTCTGCCGAACGGATATGACGCCGCAAAAGCGTATCCGGCGGTCCTGGCATTCGGCGGAGGCCCGCAAACCATGAATACGGTGGACCGGGTGCTGGCAGGCAACTTGCGCGCGGAGGCGGAAAAGCGCGGGTACATCGTAGTGGCGCCCGCAGCGCCCGACGATGACTTGTTCTTCGAGAGTGGGGCGCGCATTTTTCCGGAGTTTCTCAAGATGATCCTGGCGGACTACAAGATTCAGGACAGCAAGTTTCATATTGCCGGGCCGTCGAACGGAGGGATTGCGGCCATGCATGTGGCCGGGTTGTATCCACAATATTTTTCTTCGGTGACGGCGTTTCCCGGATATATGTGGAACCCGAGCCCGGCGAAACTCGAGGCGATATCGAACGTGTGTGTGTTCCTGTACGTCGGCGAGAACGACCCGTATATGTGGCACGGCGAGATGAAGAGCGAAGTGGACTTCCTGCGGTCGAAGGGGACGGTGGCGCGATATACGGTCGAGAAGGGGCAACCGCACCGGATGGAGACGCTGGCGGGCGAGCATGCCGGCCGGCTGTTCGACGATTTTGAGCAGACCAAGAAGGGATGCCGGCAGCACGACGGAACTGCGGTGACGTCGGCGCGTTGAGGCAGAGGGGCGCGATGCACCGCCTGAAAGGCGGCGGCAGGCCGGAGGCCTGCCCCACTAGAGCAGGGTGGGGAGCAATTCGCCGGCGGGGCCTTGCAGCGCGAAATCTACCATCTCGGAGAAACCGGTGGATTCGGTGTTGATCTCTATGATCGTCGCGCCGCTTTGCTTCGCGAAAGGGACGAGGCCAGCGGCGGGATAAACCACCGCTGAAGTTCCGATCACCAGAAAAACCTCAGACGCGGCGACGGCATGCTCGGCCTCGCTCATGATGCCGTCGGGCAGAGGCTCACCGAACCAGACGACGCCGGGGCGGGCCATTCCACCGCACGCGCAGTGCGGCGGGAGCTTGGGGAGCGTGGGGCGGCGATCGGGCCAATTAGAACCGCACGTGGCGCAACGCAGGCGCCAGATGTCGCCATGCAGCTTGAGAATGCGGCCGCTGCCGGCAAGGTCGTGGAGGCCGTCGACGTTTTGCGTGATTAGGGTGAAGCGGGGTTTAGCGGTTTCGAGCTTGACTAAAGCGTGGTGCGCGGGGTTGGGTTTGGCTTTGGCGATGAGTTCGCGACGCCAGTTGTACCACTCCCAGACGAGGCGCGGATCGCGAGCGAAGGCTTGTGGCGTGGCGAGGTCTTCGGCGCGATAGTTATTCCAAAGGCCGCCTGCGCCGCGGAAGGTAGGGATGCCGCTTTCCGCGGAGATGCCGGCACCTGTAAGAACCGCGACGGATTGGGCGGCGGAGAGCCGCTCACGAGCGCGGTCGAAATCAGACATGGGTTTCGAGAACGTCACGGATTTGGTCGAGGACTGCGGCGGAATCGGGGCGATCTACGCGGATGACGTTGGCCTGTTCTCCGGTGGGGCGCCAGCGGGCGAACATGCGCGCGGAAGGGAAGCCGGCGAAGATGGTGACTAACGGGACGCCGCAGGCGGCAGCGACATGCTGGCCGGCGGAATCGTAACCGACGTAGAGGCGGCTCGAGGCAATGATGGAGGCGAAGCCGGCGAAGGAGCCGTCCCATAGGGTGGCTGTAACGCCGGAACGTTCGAGGGCGCGGTGAACGCGGTCAGCTTCGGATCCGCCGGCGCCGGCGTCGATGACGATGGCGTGGCCCGTGGCGGACAGGAGTGTGAGCAGGTTTTCTTCGAACGGGTCGGGGAGGCGCTTGGCGGGATTTTCGCCGACGCCCAGGCTGATTGCGATGTAGGGGGATGGGCAGGTCTGAGACCTGCCCCACGGTTTCAGACAGACGAAAGGAGTGGCGCCGGAGATGCCAAAGGTTTGCTCGGACCAGGCGGCGGCGAGTTGGGGTAGCGTGCGGTCACTGGCGCCGCCAAAGGCGCGGCTTTCGAAGAAGCGATAGCGGTCGTCGGGGCAGACGGGCAGCAGGCCGAGTTGAGTCAAACGGGAATCGGGATCGATCACGAGGCAATCGGGATCGCGGAAGAGCTGCTTCAGTTCGGATGCAGTCGCAAGGCGTTCGCGGAGGCTCCCGCGGCGGTACTCCAGTGGGGCGTGATGGATGGCGGAGTCGCCGGCGAACAGCTCATAGTTCTTGTGCGGGCCAGCGAAGAATAACTCCGCTTGCGGAAAACGGCGGCGGGCGGCGGCGATCAACACGCTCGTGACGGCGACGTCGGCGCCGAGCGTCACGCGCGAGAGGACATAGACGCGGCGAGGATCCGCGGTTATGGCGCGCGGCTGGCGAATGCGGTGGTAGCGGGCGACAAGTTCCTGCGCATCGAGGCTCGCATCGACATGGGCGGCAGCCTGAGCGAACAGGCGGGCGTAGACGTCGCACAGGGCGGGGTCGAAACGGTCCGCTAATCCTTCCACCCAGACACCGAACAGAGCATGGCCGCAGGATTCGTCGAGCAACGACGGCGGCAGATCTTCGGGCGGAGTGCCGGCGAGGCACGCGGCCAGGAGTTCTTCAGCGATCCGGCTACACGAAATATTTGTCAACGAGGATCCCCAGTTTGCGGCGAGTGGCTTCGGGCACGCACTGGCGGTCGGTGATGATGGCGTGCGAAAGCGCCGAGCCGCATTGGCAACTGCGCACCGAGGGCATTTTGGTAACCGCCTCGGCGACAACCTTGCAGGCGTTCTCGGCGTTCTTGACGAGGTGCGCGATGATCTCGTTGACCGTGACAGCATCGTGATCGGGATGCCAGCAATCGTAGTCGGTCACCATCGCGATGGTGACATAGCAGATCTCGGCCTCGCGGGCGAGTTTGGCTTCGGTGAGGTTGGTCATGCCGATAACGTCCATGCCCCAGCTTCGATAGACCATGGATTCGGCTTTAGTGGAGAACGCCGGGCCTTCCATGCAGAGATATGTGCCGCCGCGTTTGACGCGGACGCCGGCAGCGCGGCAGGCATCTTCGACCACGAAGGATAACTCGGGGCAGACCGGGTGGGCAAAGCTGATGTGGGCGACCAGGCCTTCGCCGAAGAAGGTGGAAGCCCGGCCGCGGGTGCGGTCGAAGAACTGATCGGGGATCACGAAATCGAGCGGGTGGTGCTCTTCCTTGAGCGATCCGACGGCGCTGAGAGAGAGGATGCGTTCGACACCGAGCGACTTCATGCCGTAAACATTGGCGCGAAAATTCAGCTCCGAAGGAGAGAGGCGATGACCGCGGCCGTGGCGCGCGAGGAAGGCCACATGCCGCCCAGCGAGTTTGCCGACCACGTAATTGTCCGAGGGCGAGCCGAACGGGGTGTCGACGTGGACTTCCTGGTCGGCTTCGAATCCGGGCATGGAGTACAGGCCGCTGCCGCCGATGATTCCGATCTCCGCGTTCACGATGGGTTCTCCTGAATCAGTTCCAACAATACGCCTCCGGTGGAGGCGGGGTGCACGAATACGTAAAGATGGCCGCCGGCGCCGGCGCGCGGCTCGTTGAGCAGACGCGCTCCCGACGTGCGGAGGCGCTCGACCGCGGCATGGAGATCGGGCACGCGAACGGCAACGTGATGCAGGCCCGGACCGCGCTTCTCGAGGAATTTGGCGATGGTGGAATCGGGAGCCGAGGGTTCGAGGAGCTCGATGCGGGAGTCGCCGGCAGGGAGCATGGCGACGTTGACTTTTTCCTGTTCGACAGTTTCGCGATGGGTGGCGGTGAGGCCGATGGTTTCGTAGAAGCGGGCGGCGTCGTCGAGGTTGTTCACGGCGATGCCGAGGTGATCGATGTGGGGCAGGCTTCCGGCCTGCCGAGTTTGTTTGGTGGGCAAGGGCAGGTCGGAGACCTGCGCTACTAAATCCGCGATGCCGGTGGATTCGGTGGCGACGGTGCGGAAGATAGGGGGCCTGGCGCCATTGGTCAGGCTCAACATCGCTTGTAGTTCACGCTCGAGGCGGTCGGCGCCGGGCTGATCGGCCTTGTTGATCACAAAAATATCGGCGATCTCCATGATGCCGGCCTTGATGGACTGGACGTCATCGCCCATTCCAGGGACGAGGACGACGAGGGTGACGTGCGCAAGGTCGGCAATGTCGACTTCGTCCTGGCCGACGCCGACGGTTTCGATGAGGACGTAATCCTTGCCAGCGGCATCCATGAGGCGGACCATGGCGGCAGTGGCGCGGGCGAGTCCGCCGGAACCGCCACGCGTGGCCATGGAACGGATGAAGATTCCGGGGTCGGCGTGGTGCTGCTGCATGCGGATGCGATCGCCGAGGAGGGCTCCGCCGGTGGCACGGCTGCTGGGGTCGACGGCGATGATGGCGACGGTGTGGCCCTGCTGGCGAAGGGCGGCGGAGATGGCGGCGACCAAAGTGCTTTTGCCGGCGCCGGGCGGCCCGGTGATGCCGACAATGCGGGCGTGGCCGGGCGGCAGGGTGTCGAGGGTGGCGAGCGCTTGTGGATCGCGGTTCTCGATGCCGGTCGCCAGACGGGCCAGGACTCGGGGTTCGAAGCTCATCCGCTTTTGAGGAGCTGGCGCGCAATCACCAGGCGTTGAATCTCGCTGGTGCCTTCGCCGATGGTACAGAGCTTGACGTCGCGGTAGAACTTTTCCACCGGATAATCCTTGATGAAGCCGTAGCCGCCGTGAATTTGAACTGCCTCGTTGCAGATACGGACGGCGGCTTCGGAGGCGAACAGCTTGGCCATCGACGATTCTCGGGTGACGCGGCGGCCCTGGTCGAGCATCCAAGCGGCCCGGAGATTGAGCAGGCGCGCGGCATCCAGCTCGGTGGCCATGTCGACCAGCTTGTTCTGAATCGCCTGAAATTCAGAAATGGGACGGCTGAACTGTTTGCGGAGCTTGGAATAGCGCAGCGCGGCATCATAGGCGCCCTGCGCCATGCCGATGGCGAGGGCGGCGATGGAAACACGGCCGCCGTCGAGCACTTTCAGGCTATCGACGAAGCCGTCGTTCAACTTGCCCAGAAGCTGAGCGGGACCGAGGCGGCAGTTGTCGAAAATAACTTCGCCGGTAGCGCTGGCGCGCAGGCCGAGCTTGTTTTCTTTTTTTCCGGGGCGGAAGCCGGGAGTGTCCTTCTCGATGACGAACGCCGAGATGCCGTGTTGGGCGGCGGCGCGGTCCGTGACGGCCATGGCGACGCACACATCCGCATAGTGTGCGTTGGTGGTGAAAGTCTTGGCGCCGTTCAGCACCCAGCAGCCGTTGTCATCTTTGATGGCGGTGGTGCGGGTACCGGCTGCGTCGGAGCCGGCCTCGGGTTCGGTCAACGACCAGCAGCCGAGCCATTCGCCGGAGGCGAGCTTGGGGATGTAGCGCTGACGCTGCTCCGGATTCCCCGCTTTGAAAATGTGATTCGAGCACAGCGAGGTGTGCGCCGCGACGATAATGCCGACCGAACCATCGACGCGCGAGAGTTCTTCGATGATGATGGTGTAGTCGATGTAGGAGAGGCCGGCGCCGCCCAGCTCTTCGGGAAAGATCGAGCCCAGGTAGCCGAGCTGGCCGAGCTTGCGGATGACCTCGGCGGGGAAGACCTGATCTTCATCCCACTCCATGACATGCGGCGCGATTTCGGCTTCGGCGAACTCGCGAACCGACTTGCGAAGCTGAATTTGTTCCGGTGTGTACTGGAAGTCCACAGTGCGGGCGACCTATACAATCTCTTCGCGAGCCGGATCCCACCACACGGTGCGCTGCTGCAGGTAGCTCTCGACCGCCATGCGGCACGTCATTGAGACGCGATAGCCCACGTCGAAGGGGCAGTTCGGTTCCTGACCGGTGCGGATGGAATCGAAGAAGTTCTGCATGTGGGCGCGCGGCTCGGTGCGAGTTATTCCGAACATTTCGTTGGCGGCGGGGCGGTTTACCTTTTGCGGTGTGTAGCGGATCTGCTGGTTTTTCGAGATAGTGCCGTCGGTCCCGAGCACTTCCTCGCCGATGCCGAGCTGATTATTGCCGAATCCGGAATCCCAACTGAACAGAATCTCTTCGAAATGCTCCATGGAAACGTGCATGGTGTCGGGGACTTCGCGCCCGTCTTTCCACAGATAGACACCGCCGGTCATAGTGACGGCGGCGGGAATCTGCAGCCCGAGAAGCTTGTACCAGAAGGCCGCCTGCTGCGACAGATTCTCGGTCACGCTGCCGCCCGAATAGTCCCAGAACAGGCGCCAATTCATGTAGCGCTGGGGATCGAAGTCGCGCTTGGGCGCGTCGCCGACGAAAGATTCCCAGTCGATGTTCGTGGGCGTCATATCCGGATAAATCGGCCGGGACCACTGCGGCTTTCCGCGCGGCGTATTGCGATAAAAATGAGCGCGGATGGCGGTGATACGGCCCGTCAGGTCGGATTTCAGGAAAGAGGCGGCGTCGGCGACTTGGCCGGAGGAGCAGGTTTGATGGCCGATCTGGACAGTGCGGCCGGCTTTCTGACAGGCGGCCCGCATGCGCTTGGCGTGCTCTACGGTGAACGCCATGGTGCGTTCCTGATAGACGTGTTTGCCGGCATCGAGCGTGGCCACGAACTGCTCGGCGTGAAGATGAGGCGGTGTGGCGATGAGCACCGCGTCGAGGCCGGGATCGTCCAAGAGAGCGCGGTAGTCGCGATGCAAGCGGGCAGCAGGCGCGACGGCTCGGGCGGACTCGAGTTGCTTGGCGTAAACATCCGCGACGGCCAAGCACTCGGTATGCGGGCAGGCGGTAGCTTCGCGTAGCAGTTCGGAGCCGCGAGCGCCTATTCCGATCACGCCGAAGCGAATGCGATCGTTGGCGCCGAGCACGTTGGAAGCAGCCAGCGTGCCGGCCAGCCCGGTGGCTACTTTTCCGATGAAATTCCGTCGTGATTGCACAGAAATCAAGCCGAAAATCGATTATGACACAGAGGGGGACTCTGACGCCCGCAGCGGCTCCGCTAGGGGCCGGAACCCATGCCAATTCAGTCCTCCGGCGGGGTTTGCAGCGCGGACGCTTGGTGGACAGCCAGGGCCATTTCGGGGAGAATCCCGAGTTTGATGTAGAGGGGGCGGACCTCGGTGCGTATGGCGGGCAGGCGGCGCGAGAACCAGAGGCTGGCGGCCAGGACGATGGCGCCGCACCAGAACAGCGTGGCAGGGGCGCCGATGCGAGCAGCGAGGCCGCCAGCGAGCAGGCTGCCGAACGGCGCCATGCCGAGAAAGGCCATCCCGTAGAAGGCCATCACCCGTCCGCGTTTCTGGTCTTCGACGATCGTTTGCAAGACGGTGTTGCTCGACGCCATCTGCTGCATGAAGCCGAATCCTGTGACGGCCATCAGGATCAGAGATAGCCATAACATTCGGGAGAGCGAGAAAGCCATCAAAGACGCGCCGAACAGCGCTGCGCAGATAGCGATGTAGCGGCCAAGCCCGAGCACGGTTTTGCGCATCGCAAGCGAAATGGCGCCGATCAGGGCGCCGACGCCCGAGGCGGCCATGAGAAAGCCGAGGGTGTGGGGGCCGCCATGCAGAATGTCCGAGGCGAAGATCGGCATCAGCACCGAATACGGGAACCCGACAAGGCTAACCAGCGCGAGGAGCAGCAGGATGGATCGGATGGCCACCGAATCGACTACATAGCGCCAGCCCTCGAGTAATTCCTGCCGGACGTTCCGCCCCCCCGCGTGGACCTGGGTTACCGTAATGCGCATCATCAACAGCGAGGCAATCACGGCCAGAAAGCTGATGCCGTCGATCAAGAAGCAATAGCCTTCGCCCCATCCCGCGATGACTATGCCGGCAATGGCCGGGCCGATCAGGCGGGAAGCGTTCACCATCGACGAATTGAGAGCGATGGCATTGCTCAGGTCGTCTCGGTTTTCCACCATCTGGACGACGAAGGCCTGGCGTGAGGGCATGTCGAATGCATTAATCAGGCCTTGCATCAACGAGAGCAACAGGATTTCCCAGATATTGATGAGGTGGGTCAATGCGAGCACGGCCAGCGCGAAGGATTGGAGCATCGACAGGATCTGGGTGTAGACGAGGGTGCGGTGGCGGTCCCAGCGATCGACCCAGACGCCCGCGATCGGTCCGAGAAAGAACATGGGGATTTGGCCGGCGAAGCTAACGGTTCCGAGCAGGGCGGCGGAGCCGGTGAGGCGGTAGACCAGCCAACTGGTGGCGATGCGGGTCATCCAGGTGCCGATCATGGAGACGCTCTGGCCGCCGAAAAAGAGGCGATAGTTCCGGGATTTCAACGCGCGAACCGCGAACGACCAGTCGGCCACGGTTCTATTGTCGATGGATCGGGATGGTATTCAAAATTGCGTGATGTACAATATTCGACGCCATGAGTGTTCGCGCCCGAATTGCGTGTTTGATTGCACTGATGATTCCGGTCGCGGTTGCCGCGGACCTGAAACCGCTGATCGAGAACGAACGAGTGATCGTCTGGGACGTGCCGGCAGGGCAGAGCCTGCCGGAAGCGGTGACGCATCACGAATACGACGTTGTGAAGGTGTCGTTCACGCGAGGAGCAGGCACTGCCGTCTTCGAAAAGAAAGGTGGAAAGACATCAGCTGCGCCAGCTACCATGCAGACTATGGTGATCGCGCTGAAGGATCACGCGGCGCCGCCGATACCCAACAAAACCGGCCTTCCCAGTGCGTTTCCGCGGCCAGGGGTGAAAAAGCTGATCGATAACGACCGGATTGTCACGTGGGAATACACCTGGCAGCCAAATGTTCCGACGCCCACGCATTTTCACGATAAAGATGTAGTGCTGGTCTATCTCGAAGACGGTTCGCTGAAGTCGACGACGCCCGACGGGAAGAGCGTGATCAATGACTACACTTACGGCCAGATCAAGTTCAATCCCGGCAACCGGTCGCACACCGAGCTGCTGGTGAAGGGCCAGCAGCACGCGATCATGACGGAGCTGAAATAATTGCGCTGCGCTCTCTGGGTGCTGGTGCTGGCGGTCGCAGCGGGAGCGCAAGGCCGGGGTGGCGGCACACCGCGGTCCAATGCTCCGATCGATCTGACCGGCTACTGGGTCTCACAAATCGTGGATGAATGGCGCTTTCGCGTGAGCCCGCAGAAGGGAGACATCCTTTACCTTCCGCTCAATGCCGAAGCACGCCGTGTCGCGAACGGATGGGACCCGGCAGCGGACGAAGCCGAAAACCGGGCGTGCCGCGCGTATGGTGCGGTCGGTGTTATGCAACGGCCTGGCCGCCTTCACGTCACTTGGGAGAATGATGAGACACTGCGCATCGATGCGGATGCCGGCACGCAGACGCGACTTCTGCATTTTGGCGCCGCTGCCGCAGGACACGGCGCGGCCGCCTGGCGGGGATACTCAACGGCTCAGTGGCAATTCTCCGGGCGTGCCCAGCTCGATCTCGGCGGCGTCGGTTTTGCGCCCGGAGGCGGCCCGGACGCGCGGTCGGCGCGCAACGGAACGCTGAAAGCGATTACGACCAACATGCTTCCAGGCTACCTGAGAAAGAACGGCGTTCCGTACAGCGCCAGCGCGGTCCTTACCGAATATTTCAACCGCCTGGGGGGCGCGGAAGGCGACGCGTACCTGCTGGTGACCGCGACACTGGAGGATCCGACTTACCTGACGCAGCCGTTCGTCCGCACCTACGCATTCAAAAAGCAGCCGAATGCTTCGGGCTGGGATCCGACACCCTGCTGGACGCGCTAACTGCCTGCCGTCTCAAACACCAGAACGTCGACATCGCCAAACGAACCGAGGCTGCGGATCCGCCATACGCCGAACTGCTGGCGAAAAGGCCAGCAGCACGCGATGACGAGGGGGTTGAAATAAGCGCGGCGTCGAAGGCCGCCGTCATTCCTCGGTGTTCGCGGATCTCTCGAACACTAAAGCGGCGACGGTAGAATAACGGTGTGCGTGCGGTTACACTGCGGGTAATTCGACGGATTCTGAGGCACCTCGATTCGGCTCTAGATGCTGGCGAGGTGTCTTTCCAGCAGGGGGCAACCTCTACCAATGGCCGCGAATCTGCGATTGAATGCTTCTTGTATTCGATCGAAATGCCGGATGCAGGGGCGGCTACGTATCTGGCCGAGCATATCCGGCGGCTGGTCAGGACCCTCGCCATGTTGCCTCTCGGCACACCGGAAACACGGGCGTTAGAGCTTGGTTCTTACCTGCAGATGGCTGCTACGATGGAGCGCGTCTTGGGGTATGGTTCGGTCCGACCTGCGTACTACGGGGCCGACGCCGGCATAGATACCAAGACGCTACTCATCAAGGGGCAATCCCCATTTCGATCCGAAATCGACGTTTTCGATGCGGAAGTGGATACGTATCCTTACGCGGATGGATCTTTTGATGTTGTCTTGTGCTGCGAACTGATCGAGCACCTAATTCACGATCCGATGCACATGCTGGTTGAATGTTGGCGGGTTCTAAAGGGCAACGGCTTATTCGTGCTCACGACGCCTAATACCGTGAGCCTCAGTAGCGTGGCTGCCGCACTGAATGGAAGACACAACCCACAGGTATTTTCGCGGTATCCCGCCAAAGGCAATCAGGACATACCACACGTCCGGGAGTACACGCCGTTCGAAATTGTTCAGGCGCTTCAATCGGCGGGCTTTGAGATACAAACTCTGATTACCGAACGAATGCCAAAGTGCGAACACGCGACTTGGGTAATCGACCTTCTGAGGCAAAATAAGTTCGAGACCTCGTTGCGAGGCGAACAAATCTACTGTCTAAGCCGGAAGCGATCTGGCGGCGTTCTCGAAAGGTTTCCAGCGTTTCTTTATAGCTCATGAGCGCGGCTTATTGATCGCCGTTCTCAGATCTTCTCGAATACCAAGGCTTCGACATCGCCAAACGAACCGAGGCTGCGGATCCGCCAACCGGCAAATTCGGGGCGGCCGCTGAACCAGTTCCGCCAGAATTGAGCCGCGCGATCCCCGCCATAGATAACGAACTTTCCGGAACGAGCCAGCGTGCCGCGGGCCAGGGAGGCTGCGAACTGCTCGGCTTCCAGAGATGTCTCGAACGGGAATGGATAGCGAGTTCCGCTGATGGGATACGCAGCGAGATGGGTGTACAAGAAAGTATCGATCGGGTAGCCAGACCGCCAGACCGGAGGACGCGCTTCGATGAATGGGCTGGGACAGATCACCGGGTTGTTGCCGCCGGCCAACTCTGCGTTGATGGCGCGCGCGGCGCCGCGCCAATCGGAGTTGTGGTGGGGCGGCAGCAGATGATTCCAGTGTCCATGGAAAATCAGGACGCCGACGCCGAGGACGGCCGCCATCTGTTTCCAGTAGGCGGCGGGAACAAAGGCGGCTGCGGCGACCGTTGCGGTGAGCGCGATGCCCGGAAGAGCGATGTACAGATAGCGGGATAGAAAGACACTCGTGCCGCTGAGGCGGGAAAACGCGAATAAGCAGAGCGGCTGGCAGAGCCACCAGGCGAACACCAGAACGAGCGAGTGAAACGCGGCGGCCGGTGGGACTCTCGGCCATCGAAACCAACGGGCGAGCAACGCGCTCACCGCGCAGAACGGCAGGATGAACTCCAGTTTGAGTCCCTTGGTCAGATCGGCCAAGGTGGGAATCGGGACCACGACGTGCGCGCTCGCCTGGCGTTTTAGAGCCAGAGCTTCCGCGGCAACCGGAAGGAGAGCGGCGACGACGAGCGCAGTAACAAGCGCAACCTGAGACCACCGGGCATTGGTTTGCCCGCGCAGCAGCCGCGAGAGAGCATAGGCCGCGAAGACAAAATAGAACGGCCAGAACAGGAGATGGACGGGCCACAGCAGAGCCGCGCAGAGGGCAAAGAACAGAGCCTCGCGCCATCGTCCGGAATCGAGCCAGCGGATCAGAAAAAACAGTGCCGCACCGGCGACGAATGTTCCCAGCGCGTACGGCCGGGCATCAGCGGCCTGATAGCTGAATTCCCGCAACAGGAGGCAGGCGAAGACCGCGAACCAGCCGGCATCAGGATGGATCAACCGTTGAGCGATCCGGGCGATGAACCACAGCGCCGCGGCCATCAAAAGGAGCGACGGCAGGCGGTAGGCAATTTCCGACGTGCCGAATAACCATTGCGCGGCGCGAGGCAGTATGTAGTACACCGACTCCGGCACTTGCGGAACGACCTGCAAGGAAGGATCAGCGGGGTGTTGCACGACAAACTCCGTGCCCATCTCGTCCACCCAAAAACTGGAAGGCAGTGGCGCGAGCCACATTCTTACGATGCAGCATGCGAGCACAAGAGGAAGCAGCCACGCGCGATCGAAGCGTTTCCAGCCGGGCACCGGAAATGATTTCGGGTTCAAGCCGGCGGTTTCGACGGGGCGTGTCAGCGAACTCATCAGCTCAGTCACTCCAGCACGCAAACGCGATTCGGCCCATTCCGAGGTCTGTAAGAATTGTAAAACTATCTGACGCAGGAATCGGCTTCTACGCTGCCGCCATTGCGAGGTCTGCGACGCATTCGACGTCACGGAACCGCGCGGCGGAATCGAGCCAGCGCACGACTAAAACGGTGCGATCGTCGGAAGTCGGGCAGCCGCGGCGGAACTCTTCACTCGCGTCCATGATTCGTGCGCTGAGTTCGGCGGCACGGGCACGCGGATACTGATGCAGAAGACGGACGATATCCTCCTCCCGAAACGATTCGCCGGCGGTTCCCGCGGTCTCGGTAATGCCGTCGGTGAACGCGATAAGGGTGTCGCCCGGTTCCGCGAAGGCAGTCTTCTGTCTGAAGACGCTGCGTGCACTCAGGCCTAACACGGTGCCGGTGTTTTCGAGGCGCCGGAGCTGATTCGAGCTCCGACGGTACAGCAGGACGGGTTCGTGCCCCGCGCTGATATAGCGCAGCTGGCGCCGCGCGGGATCAATGTGAGCGTAGAAAAGAGTGATATAGAAGTCTTCCGGCGAGATGCCGGAGAGGGCTCGATTGAGGCCGTGCACGACCGCCGGCAACTCTCCGCTGGGTTTGGCCGAGAGGTTGGAAAGATAAGTCCGCACGCCGGAGGTGATGATGCCGGCGCCGATTGGTGAGGGCGCCGAGACGTCGCCGATAAAGACGCGAAGCTCGGCGTCATCGAGAGAAACGATATCGAAGAAATCACTGCTGCGGTCGCCGGCTCGCCGGCACTCGGCGCCGTAATCGATGACCGCCGATGGGCGGAGGATTGCATCTGAGGATAAGCGGTCGGTGCCGAACGCATTTATTTCGTCGGAGGAGGGCGCATACGAAAAAGGTTTGATCCTCATATCAGGTATGACGCAGCGCTAAGCCGCACGAATGTGTTAAGAACGCAAAAACTGCGGAAAACCGCTAGTTCTTTGGGGCTGTGAGGGGGAAGACACAGGTGCCGCGCCGTTTCACATTACGCGGTTGTTATCGTTGAGTCAAGAAACTAGGCAGGCCGGAGGCCTGCCCTATTAGAGCTACTAGCGTTCGCCGCCGTACATGTGCTTGACGTCGCGATTGTTTTCCTGGCACATGTACTCGTACAGCTCTTCGCCCGGGGCCCACCGGATGAAGAAGCCTCCCGACCAGGGCTTCGTGTAAGCACCGGGGTCGTCGATGGTGGCTTCGTACTTCAGAGTTTCGGAATCGAGGCGAGTGAATTTTTCGGTCAGGTGAAGCTGTTCGGTATGAGGGATTCCCTCGCGGCTTAACCAGAACCTTTCGTTGAAGCCAACGGTATCCACTACCAGAGTCTCCCCGTCCCAGTGGCCTACGGAATGGCCGAAGTAGGACGGGTCGAGATTCTTTGGATGAGGCCGGCCATCCATGTAGAATTCGCGAAACGTGTGCGGGCCGCCGACCTCGATCATGTAAATGATTTTCTCCTCGGGAACGTCGACCAACTCAAAACCGTAGGGCGTGTGAAAGAGGCGCGGGCCGCCAGAGGGTTTGCAGCGCACGTGGGGATCGTCGGCCGTAAGCCTCGACTGGCGATACTCGTAAAGTGCACGTGCCCAATCCTGAAACGGCACGTCGGTGACCTTCAGATTCGTGGGTAGATTCAGGCCGGGGTTGTCGAGACCTCGCGCATTGGTGGCGAGGGTAGTGCCGGCCATGCCGCTCCAATCGCCTTTTTCACCCGGCAGCGGACCGAGGTTCACCCGGCCATCGGGCCAATGCGGAGTAGGTTGGGCCGGCCGTCGCGGTCCGCGGGCGCGGCGAGGCGGTCCGGTGATCCCCGCATTGGGAGGCGTGGGGAATTGCGCTAAGACCGGCGCTGCAAGGGGGGCGAGGATCAACGCGGCGCAGAGTGTAAGCCGGCCTCTCGGCAGGCTGACAGCCTGCCCCACTAAGCGGATTTTTTCGAGCTTCTGATTCGGCATACTACTGCTGGTTGTTGGGGGCCTGCGGTTGGGTTTCACTCGAGGCCGCACCGAGCTTCTTGCCCGTGTTCGCCATCACCACGGAGCGAGCATTCGCCTGGTTGCTGCCGTCTTTCGCGAGGGTTCCTTCGACGATCACCACGTCCCCGACTTTCATCGTATTCCGGGTCCAACCGGCGCGCTGAAGGCCGTTCGGAGGGCCCATCTCGAAACCCCAATTCGTGATTTTGCCGCCATCGTCGGTGACGTCGATATAAAAATAGACGTGAGGATTGGTCCAATCGACCTTGGTGACCGTCCCTTTCAACGTGACAGGCTTCTTGCTGTCGTACTCCGCGGCGAACGAATGATGGGCCTGCAGCGGAGTCACCGCGAGCATTCCCATCCCCACAGCCAGCAAACTCAGAAGGCGCATTCTCATAACCTTTATTCTCCTGCCGATCTACAAAAGACGCTGCCAGAGCGGCGTCGCGTTACCTGCTTGTCGTACGGCGGGCTCTCCCAGTCTAATGGAACCAGTTGCCGTTTCCAAGGCGGTCACTTGCTCACCATGTGGGTGTCATCCCGCGGATTGTCCTGGCAAAAATATTCCGCCAAATCTTCATTGGGTACCCAGTGGAGAGACCAAGTGCTGGTCCATGGGCGCGTGTAGGCGCCGGCGTCATCTACCGTGACCTCATACTTCAACGTGTTGGAATCGGGGCGCGAAAACCGCTCGGTCATTTTCAGGTTCTCGCTGTGCGGTAGGCCGCCGTTGCTGAACCAAAACCGTTCGGCGTATCCGGCAGAACGGACCACCAGGGTATCGCTGTCCCATTTGCCGGAAGAGTAACCGAAATACGTGGGGCTCTCGTCCTCGGGATTGGGAACGGGACGGCCATCGAGATTGATAAGCCGCCAATTGTGATTTCCGCCGCCCGACATGACAAAGATCCTTTGTCGATCGGGTTGTTCGAGGAATTTTACGCCGTGAGCTACTTGGAACATGCGCGGACCTCCGGGCGGCAGGCAACTGACCATGGGATCATCTTTGAGCAAAGTGCGTTGCCTGTATTCGTAGAGGCCCTTGGCCCACGGCTGAAACGGCGCCACCTTGGCGGCGTCGGAGAGATTGGCAAGCAGGCCGTTCGCATTCATGCGGATATTACCGGCGGTAGTTTCGACGAGCGAGCCCTCACTCGGATAAGCCCAATAACCGCTCTCTCCGGGTGGAGCGCTGAGCCTTGGGTGCCCATCCGGCCACCGCGGCGTGGGCTTCGCGGGACCGCTGTTGCGCGGAGGCACGGCGAGCGCCTCGCTCGTGGGCACAGCGAGGTTCTTGTCGCCCGGCAACGTCACCCTCCTGCCCTCGGCCAACTTGCTGCCGTCTCGCGCGGCATAACCCAGGACCGAAACGTTGTCTCCCACGTGGACAGACTCTCGCGTCCAGCCGCTCGCCTTCAGTTCTATGGGACTGGCCAACTCAACGGCCCAGGTCTCGATGCGTCCGCCGGGATCCCGGGAATCGATGTAGATATAGACGTGCGGGTTGTTCCACTCAATCTCGGAGACAATTCCGCGCAGCGTAACTGATTTCGTCTGATCGAACTCCGCGGACAGCTCATGGTGTGCCGACAGAGGGACGGATAAACACATTCCGAAAGCCAAAAGCTGGAGAGCTGTCGATTTCATGATTAGCGATCCTTCTTCCCGAAATTAGCGGCCAGGTAGTCGAGAATGAGCGATAGTTCCTCGTCGGTGACCGGCGCCCCTTCAAAGATCATTCCCTTGATGAGACCCCGCCAGTCTTCGCGGCTCAATTCCTGGCCTTGCAGCTTCTGCAGACCATGACAGTAGGTGCAGACGTCTTCGACAAGTTCCCGGCCGCGATCTTTCTTCCCGAAGTTCTTAGCGAGATAGCCGATGACGTCGGAGGCTTGCTCGCCGGTCAGTTTAGCGCCGAGGCTCATCATCGTTGTAACTGACCGCCGCCACTGATCGCGGTCCCATCTCTTGGCGGTGATGAGGTCGAGGCTGTGACAGGAGGCGCAGGCGGCTTCGACGGTCTTCCGGGCTGGATCTTCCGGGAGAGACGCGGCCGGGGCGAGCGCGGCGCAAACGCAAAACGCGGCAATGCACTTCCAACTCAAAGAGCTAATCCCGCGTGACTTTGAAGTCACCCTTCACGGAACCCTGCGTCCAGGTGCCGGTGATCGAACGGTTGTAAGAACCCAGGTTCTCGATCTTGCCGTCGATGACGATATGAACGGGGTTACCGGACTTATCTTTGCCGTCGGCCTCGAAGTGCACGGCCCAGTTGTTCGGATCGAGCGTGGCGACCTTGAATGGAACGCCATTAGGACCCGGGTTGATGGTGCCTTCGATTTCTTTGGAGTTCCACTTCATATAGAGGAGAACGGGATTGCGTTCGGTGGCACTCGGTCCCCAACTGCCGTGCCAGGAGCCGGTCAGGGGATGACCTTCCTGGGCTCCGGCGAGCACACCAAAAAGCAAGAGGGCCGATAGACACACCACCAGGACGGCAGTCCGTTGCATTATTCCTCCCACGCTCGTTATCGTTTATCATCTCGGTCGCGCGATTGTCAAGGAAATGAAGCCGTGGCAGGTCGGAGACCCGCCCCACCAGGTGCTACAGTCAATTTGTGTTTCGGCGTGTCATTTGGATTGTGCTCGATAGCGTGGGGATTGGCGAAATGCCCGACGCGGCGAAGTACGGGGACGCCGGCAGCGACACGCTCGGAAATATCGCGCGGGTTCGTGGTCTCAAGGTACCGAACCTGGCTCGGCTCGGCCTGGGCAACATCAAGCCGCTCGCAGGGATCGCCCCCGCTTCCCGGCCTGCCGGTGCGTTCGGCCGCTGCACGCTGGCTTCACCCGGCAAGGACACGACCACCGGTCACTGGGAAATGGCCGGGATTCATCTCGAAAAACCGTTTCCGCTGTATCCGCACGGATTTCCTCGCGAAGTCATGGAAGAGTTTGAGCGGCGCATCGGCCGGCGCTCGCTGGGGAACAAGCCGGCTTCGGGAACCGAGATTATCAAAGAGCTGGGCGCCGAACACATGCGAACCGGCTCGCCAATTGTCTACACCTCAGCGGACAGCGTCTTCCAGGTGGCCGCCCACGAAGAAGTGATTCCGCTCGCGGAGCTTTACAGAATCTGCGAAATCGCGCGGCAGATTCTGCGGGGGCCGCACGAGGTGGGACGCGTCATCGCTCGGCCGTTCCTCGGAAGCCCCGGTCAGTTTACCCGCACGGCCAACCGCCACGATTACGCAGTGCCGCCGCCGTCCGGCATGCTGCTCGACCAACTCGAAGCCAGTGGCGTTACGGTGCACAGCATCGGAAAGATCTCGGATGTGTTTCTGGGCCGCGGCATTCGCAGATCGGACAAGACCAAAAATAACGCAGACGGAATGGCCAAGACGCTGGATGCCACAGAGCAGACGCGGGAGGGTTTGATCTTCGTCAATCTCGTCGATTTCGATCAGCAGTACGGACATCGCAACGATGTGGAAGGCTATGGCGCCGCGCTCGAACAATTCGACGCGTGGCTGCCGCAGTTGGAGAAGGTTCTGAAGCCGGATGACGTGGCGATTCTCACGGCCGATCACGGTTGCGATCCGACGACCCCGTCGACCGATCACAGCCGCGAGTATGTGCCGCTGCTGGTTTCGGGTCCCCAGGCGCACGGCGGAATCGACCTCGGGTTGCGCGGCACGCTATCCGATATCGGGCAGACCGTCGCCGCCAATTTCGGTACTCACATAGCTCGTGGGACCAGTTTTCTTCGGGAGATCGCATGAGACGACCTGTCATGGCGGGCAATTGGAAGATGTACAAAACCCCCGCCGAGACCACTGCATTTTTTGAGAAATTCCGGCCGCTGGCCGGGAATCCGGCGCATTGCGAAGTGGTGATCTGTCCTCCGTTCACAAGTCTTACGGTCGCCGTCGAGGCGGCTAAGGGAACAGCGATCCGGATCGGAGCGCAGAATATCGGGTGGGCGCGGGAGGGCGCGTTCACGGGCGAAGTCTCGGGGCCAATGATTCAAGCCATGGGGGCCACGCACGCCATCGTCGGACATAGCGAACGCCGGCAGTATTTTGGCGAAACTGACGAAACCGTACTCAAGCGCACAGTAGCGGCGCTCGATTGCGCATTGAGTCCGATCGTGTGTGTGGGTGAGCGGCTGGAGGAGCGGGAGGCGGGCCGGACAGAAGGCGTGTTGGCGGGCCAGTTTCAAAAAGGAATAGCCGGATTGACAGAACAGCAGTTCGCCCGGATTGTGATCGCATACGAGCCGGTATGGGCGATCGGCACCGGGAAGACCGCCACGCCCGAGATGGCGGCCGACGCGCACCGCGTGATCCGGACTCAGGTGCGAGAGAAGTTCGGCAAGGCGGCTGGGGACGGGGTTCGCATTCTGTACGGCGGCAGCGTTAAGCCCGATAACGTGAAGTCGCTGATGGCGCAACCCGAAATAGACGGGGTCCTGGTGGGCGGCGCGAGCCTCGATCCCGCATCATTTGCTTCCATCGTCAATTTCTGACGGGTGACGGGAGCCTAGGCAAAAAAACCTGCGATTTTGGTATAGCCACTTACATGGCTAGTTCCCTGATAACTATCAGCAACGTTGTTTTACTGCCGGATTGGCTTTATTTTTCTAGCCGGAAGGGGAACATGGGGCCGGGATCGATCGATGAATTCTCTGGGCCGGCGGCGGCGCGGGCGGGCCGTATCGAGCGGCGGGCAAATCCGCGCTATGAGCTCTCAGCGGAGTTCGATCTTTTCCAGCTGCGAGGCGCCAAACATCGGACCTGGCTCGGTTCCGGAAAGACACGGAACTGGAGCCGGAGCAGCATACTGATCGCCTGGGACAAGCCTCTGGAGGTCGGCAGCTCGGTGGAACTGGTGGTGCGATGGTCGCCGACAGTCGAGATGGTAGTCATCGGCCGCATCTTGAGCAATGAGGCCCGCGGCATCGTCGTACGCGTTCTACGCGGCCGGTTCCGGGTGGACCGCGCGCATGCGGAAAAGGCTCACGGCCTGCAGAAAACGGCGCTTTCCATATCTCCACGCGAGCACGCGAGCTAACCGCTTCCTACCGCATTTGCGATTTCACCAGATCGAAACTTTGCGGCGGGCGCGGTCTGTGACATAATTGTTTCTTCCTGCGAATCCAAGCGGCTGGAAGTTGTACCTGTGCTGTTTGCGCAGCCGCAGGCGTCGAAAGGCTCGTTTCGTTTTACAATGAGGATTTCCCAACCAGGCGAAGTACCTTCCAGCACATCGGATCCTGGCGGGGAGGGGAGTGCGTCGGGACCTCGATAAGGCTATGTCCCAGATCTTTCATCACAGCTCGAACGCAATTGCACGTATAACAATTTTTGGAGCCGTCTTCTTTATTGGGTTTCTGGGTTGGGCCGGCTACCAGTTGGATCTTTCCCATTATTCGACGCGTCAGGACGTACCGCGCGAACAGCCGGTGCCGTTCAGCCATGTCCACCATGTCGGCGGAATCGGCATTGACTGTCGGTATTGCCATACAACAGTAGAGCAATCGAGCTTCGCCAATATTCCTCCGGTGAAGACGTGCATGAATTGCCACTCGCAGATCTGGCGGACAAGCCCGACGCTTGAGCCGGTCCGGGCGGCGTTTCGCGAAAACCGGTCAATCCGGTGGACGCGGGTGCACGACCTGCCGGACTTCGTCTACTTCAACCATAGTATTCACGTGGCGAAGGGAGTCGGCTGCGAGACCTGTCACGGTCGGGTGGACCAAATGCCCCTGATGCTGCAGTACTCCAATTTGCGAATGGAGTGGTGCCTGACCTGTCATCGCAATCCGGAACAATTTGTGCGGCCGCGTGAGTTTATCACGACGATGGGGTATCAACCGGCGGGAGATCAGGAAGAGATCGGGCGCCGGCTGGTAGCGGAATACGGAATCCAGAGCCCTCGAGTATTAACCAGTTGTTCGACTTGCCACCGATGAGCGATTCACCAAAAAAACTAGATTTGGCCGCGGTTCGCGCGCGGCTGGAGCAAGCACGCGGGCGCGAATACTGGCGCAGCCTGGAAGACCTAGCGGCCACGCCGGAATTCAATGACCTGCTGGAGCGCGAGTTTCCACAGCAGGCGATCGGCTGGAGTGAAGACGAAGACAAGGTCGAAGGGCGGCGGAATTTTCTCAAGCTGATGGGTGCTTCGCTGGCGCTTGGCGGGCTAGCGGCGTGTACACGGCAGCCGAGTGAGTTCATCATGCCGTACGTGCGGCAGCCCGAAGAGTTGATTCCGGGCAGGCCGCTGTTTTTCTCCAGTGCGACCACGTTGAACGGCATTGCGACGGGCGTCCTGGTGGAGAGCCACGAAGGCCGTCCGACCAAGGTTGAAGGGAATCCGCAGCATCCGGCGGCGCTCGGCGCGTGCGATTCATTTTCCCAGGCGTCGGTGCTGCAGCTTTACGACCCGGACCGCTCGCAGACGGCTACGTTCGAGGGAGAGGTTCGGCCGTGGGCGGACTTCTTTGAAGCGCTGCGCAAGAACCTCGCGGACCAGGTGGCGAAGAAGGGCGCGGGGGTCCGGATTCTGACCGAAACGGCGACATCGCCGACAATTGCGGATCAGATCAAGAAAATCCAGACGACGTATCCGAGCGCCAAATGGCACCAGTGGGAGCCGGCGGGGCCGCACAACGCGCGCGCCGGCGCCACGCAGGCATTCGGACAACCTGCGAACACGTATTACGACGTGAGCAAAGCGAACGTCATCGTAGCGCTCGATTCGGATTTTCTGGCGTCGGGCACGGGATATCTTCGCTACGCGCGACAGTTCGCCTCACGGCGGCGGGTGCGGGGCGGCGAGACCGCCATGAACCGGCTGTATGCCGTGGAGCCCATGCCGACCGCGACCGGGAGCAAGGCCGATCATCGGCTGCCCCTCCGCGCCGGAGACGTCGAAGAGTTTGCGTGGGCTCTGGCGACGGCGCTGGGTGCGGCGAACGGGCCGAAATCCGGCGAGAACGCGGATATCTATCAGTGGATCGGGCCGATTGCCAGGGATTTGCAGGCAAATCAAGGGGCGAGCCTGGTGATTGCCGGCGAATATCAGCCGGCGATCGTGCACGCGCTGGCTCACGTGATGAACGCCAAGCTGCAGAATGCCGGCAAAACGGTGTTCTATACCGACCCGGTCGAGATCAATCCGGCCGATCAGCTTGCGTCGCTCCAGGATCTGGTCAAAGATCTGGATGCCGGGGCGGTGGATCTGCTGCTCATTCTGGGCGGCAATCCTGTGTTCAACTCGCCGGTTGAGATCGGGATGGCCGATCGCATCCGGAAGGCCAAGCTGCGCGTTCACCTGAGCCTGTTTGACGACGAGACATCAGCGGTCTGCCAATGGCACCTGCCGGAAGCGCATTACCTGGAGACGTGGGGCGACGCGCGGACCTTCGATGGCACCATCACCATTCAGCAACCGCTGATCGAGCCCCTGTACGGAGGCCGGTCGGTGCTGCAGGTGCTGAACATGATGGCGGACAATCCGCTCGCCAATCCGTACGACCTGGTGAAGGGTTATTGGGCGACACAGCATAAGGGGACGGATTTCGAAGCGTGGTGGCGGCGAGCGGTGCACGACGGCGTGATCGCCGATTCGGCGCTTCCCGCGAAAACTTTGACGGTCCGCGGCGATGCGATCACAGCCCCGGCAGGAACGCGCCGTCTGAACGGGACGCTCGAAGTGATTTTCCGGCCCGATCCGACGATCTACGACGGCCGGTTCGCGAATAACGGCTGGCTGCAGGAACTGCCGAAGCCGATTACGAAGCTAACGTGGGACAACGCAGCGATCATGAGCCCGGCTACAGCGACGCGCTTGGGCGTGCCGCTGGTAAACACGCTGGACTATGACAACAGCGGCGTCCCGATGGTTCAGTTGACCTACCAGGGGCGCACGCTGCGCGCACCGGTGCTGGTGCAACCGGGACACGCCAATGGGGCGGTCACGCTGCATCTCGGGTATGGACGGACCCGCGCCGGCCGGACCGGAACGGGTGTTGGGTTCAATCCGTATGGGCTTCGAACGGCGAGGGGGCTCTGGCACGATGTGGGCCTCGAAGCGAAGCACATCGACGGATCATATCTATTTGCCACCACGCAGAATAATCATCTTCTGGACACGCGTCGGCACGTTTATCGGCACGCGGATATTGGCGAGTATAAGAAGAACCCCGAAGTGACGAACGAAGGCGCGGAGGCGCCTCCGCCCGAGCTGACCATTTACCCGGGCTACAACTATGACGGGTATGCCTGGGGGATGGCGATCGATCTGACGGCCTGCACGGGATGCAGCGCCTGCGTCGTGGCCTGCCAGGCGGAGAACAATATCGCGGTCGTAGGCAAGGACCAGGTGCGGCGGAGTCGCGACCTGCATTGGCTGCGGGTCGACACCTACTATACGGGCGATCCGAACAACCCCGGGCTGTACAACCAGCCGGTGCCGTGCATGCAGTGTGAGAACGCACCGTGCGAGTTGGTGTGCCCGGTGCAGGCTACCACGCACAGCGCGGAAGGCCTGAACGACATGGTCTACAACCGCTGCGTGGGGACGCGCTACTGTTCGAATAACTGCCCCTACAAGGTGCGGCGATTCAATTTTTATTTGTTCTCGGATTTCGAGACTCCCAGCCTCAAGCTGCTGCGCAATCCGGATGTATCGGTTCGCAGCCGCGGCGTGATGGAGAAGTGCACGTACTGCGTGCAACGAATCAACGAAGCGAAAATCGATTCCGAGCGGCAAGGACGCCCGGTGAAGGACGGCGAGATACTGACGGCGTGCCAGCAGACCTGCCCGACCGAAGCCATCATATTCGGCAACATCAACGACGCCAACAGCCGGGTCGCCAAAATGAAGGCCGAAAAGCTGAACTACGGAATGCTGGCTGAAATCAACACGCGCCCGCGCACGACGTACCTGGCGAGCTTGCGTAATCCGAATCCGGAGATCGAAGGATAAAGCAGCAAAATGGCAGACGAACGACAAGTCATCGAGCAGCCGGAACCGCACGAGATCATTGCGCGGGGGTACACGTTCGGCACCGTCACCGATCAAATCTCGGCAGTGGTGCTGACCAAGCGGACGCCGCTGTTCTGGGTGGCGACCTTTGGTGTTGGTTTCCTGCTCCTGCAGGGGCTGCTGGTATCGGCAGTGCTTCTGTTCGGCCTCGGTGTTGGCGTTTGGGGCATCCGAACGCCGGTCATGTGGGGATTCGCGATCACGAACTTTGTATGGTGGATCGGAATCGGCCATGCCGGGACGCTGATTTCGGCGATTCTTCTCCTGCTGAATCAGAAGTGGCGGAATTCGATCAACCGGTTCGCGGAGGCAATGACGCTATTCGCCGTGGCCTGCGCGGGGCTGTTTCCGATTCTGCACATGGGCCGGCCATGGCTGGCTTATTGGCTGTTCCCGTACCCGAACTCGATGATGATCGAGCCGAACTTCCGCAGCCCTCTGGTGTGGGACGTATTTGCGGTCTCAACCTATGCCACGGTATCGGCGCTGTTCTGGTTCGTGGGGCTGATTCCGGACTTAGGTACGCTGCGTGACCGCGCGAAAAACCTGTTCGCGAAATACACCTACGGCGTTCTCGCGATGGGCTGGCGTGGATCGGCGAAGCACTGGAGCATCTACGAGACCGCGTCGCTGCTGCTGTCGGGCCTGGCCACGCCGCTCGTGCTTTCGGTCCACACCGTCGTCAGCTTCGACTTCACGATCGCCATCGTTCCCGGCTGGCACAGCACCTTTTTCCCACCCTACTTCGTGGCGGGCGCGATTTATTCCGGCTTCGCCATGGTGCTGGCGCTGGCGATTCCACTGCGCGCAGTTTATGGGCTGCAGGGTCTGATCACCGACCGGCATCTGGAGAATTCGGCGAAGGTGATGCTCGCGACCGGTTTGATCGTGGCCTACGCTTACATCATGGAGACGTTCTTCGCCTGGTATAGCGGTAGCCCCTACGAGGCGCAGGCATTCTGGAACCGGATGACCGGACCTTATGCATACCAATACTGGTTCCTGGTGACGTGCAATATCGTTTCTCCGCAATTGCTGTGGTTTAAGAAGTTCCGCAAAACGCCAATGCTGCTGTTTATCTCCTCGATTGTCGTTCTGGTCGGCATGTGGCTCGAGCGGTACATGATCATCGTGAGCAGCCTGGCTCAGGACTATGTTCCGTCTTCGTGGTCTTTGTTTCACGCGACGCGATGGGACTGGGCGACCTACTGGGGCACGATCGGTTTGTTCATCTTCCTGTTCTTCCTGTTCGTTCGCCTGCTACCGATGATTTCGATCTTTGAAGTTCGTACGCTGCTTCCGCAGGCAAAGGTCGGCGAGGAGGTAAAGCGGTGAAAGAGGGTTCGTACGGCGTAATGGCCGAATTCGACAACCCCACAGCGCTGGTCAATGCGACGCGCGCGGCGCGCGAGCAAGGCTACCGCAAGATGGACGCCTACACGCCGTTTCCGATCGAAGAACTCAACGAAGTCTTGCACTTGCACCGAAACAAGCTGCCGCTCATCGTGCTCTGCGGCGGCCTGCTGGGCGGCCTGACGGGCTACCTGATGCAATATTTCATCACGGTGATTTACTTCCCGATCAACGTGGGCGGACGGCCCCTTCACAGTTGGCCTTCGTACATCATCATCACATTCGAGCTGACCATTCTGTTCGGAGCAATCTCGGCGGTGCTGGGGCTGCTGGCGCTCTGCGGTCTGCCGATGCCGTATCATCCCGTGTTCAATGTGCCGCGCTTTTCGGCCGCGACGCGAGACCGGTTCTACCTATGCATCGAGGCGACTGATCCGCTTTTCGACGCTGAGAAGACTTCGAGCTTCCTGTCGACGTTGGAGGCCAAAGAGGTGTCTGAAGTTGCGCATTAACGTGAAATGGTGTCTCTCCCCTTTGCTTCTGCTGGCGCTCGCCGGGTGCCGTCAGGATATGCAGGACCAGCCGAAATACATTCCGCTCCGCCCGAGCACGTTCTTTGACGATGGCCGCTCGGCGCGGCCCATTCCGGCAGGCACCGTGGCGCGGGGACACCTGGATGCCGACAGCGCCTTCTATACCGGCAAGATGCCGGATGGAACCTACGTGGATAAGTTTCCCTTCCCGATTACCAAGCAGGTTCTGCTGCGCGGGCAGCAACGATACAACATCTATTGCACGCCTTGTCATGACCGGCTGGGAACGGGAAATGGCATGGTGGTGCGCCGCGGCTTCCGGCATCCGCCGTCGTATCACATCGACCGGCTGCGGCAGGCGCCGAACGGCTACATCTTCGATGTGATCACGAATGGATTTGGAGCCATGCAGGATTATTCCGCCCAGATCGAGCCCGCCGACCGGTGGGCCATCGTGGCGTATGAACGCGCGTTGCAGTTGAGCCAGGACGCGACAATGAACGACGTGCCGCCGGAGATGCGGTCACAACTGAACGCGGGAGGCGCGCGATGACGGGAGCGCTTCTGGATTTCAATCTTTCCGCCGAACTGCGGGAGGGCGTCCGGCAATGGCGGGTCCGCGCCGGCATTCTCGGAGTGATCGGGGTCGTGGCGCTGGCGGCCGGCGCATTCACATCCCGCGAGCAGTTTTTCCGCTCGTACTTGTGGGCCTATATTTTCTTCGTCGGAATCGCCGCGGGAAGCCTGGCATGGCTGATGTGCCAGCATCAGACGGGCGGCGCCTGGGGTGTCGTGATCCGGCGGCCGGCCGAAGCGGCCGCGCGAACTCTGCCGCTGCTGGCGCTCCTGTTTGTTCCGATTGCTCTCGGCATCCACAGCCTGTACACGTGGTCGAATCCAGACGTGGTCAAGGCAGACACGATCCTGCAGCACAAGCAGGTTTACCTGAATCCGGGCTTTTTCATTCTGCGCGCCGCCCTGTTCTTCGCGGGATGGATTTTTCTGAGCTGGTATCTGAACCGCTGGTCCGTGAACGAGGATCGGACGGGCGCCGAGCCCGCCAACACCAAAATGCGGCACATCAGCGGTCCGGGCTTGATTTTCTGGGGCTTCAGTGTGACCTTCATGGCGGTCGATTGGGCGATGTCGCTCGATCCGCACTGGTTCTCTACGATGTTCGGGTTGTTGTTCATCGCCGGCCAGGGACTCTCGGCGATGTCGTTCCTGATCACAGTCCTGGTTTTTCTTTCAAATTTCCGGCCGATGTCGCAGGTGCTGACCCAAAGGCACCTGCATGATGTCGGCAAGCTGCTGCTGGCCAACGTCATGGTGTGGGCGTATTTCTCGTTTTCCCAGTTCCTGATCATTTGGGCCGGCAACCTGCCGGATGAGATTCCGTGGTACCTGGCGCGGCTGAAGGGTGGTTGGGAATATATCGCATTCGCGCTGGTAATCGGGCATTTCGCGCTGCCGTTCGCTCTGCTGCTTTCGCGCGATTTGAAACGCAATTTCAAGGTCCTGGCCGGTATCGCCGTGTTCATCCTGGTTATGAGGGTTGTGGACGTGTACTGGCAGGTGATGCCGGATGCGTCGCATGGCGCGTTCTCGGTGAGCTGGCTGGATTTCGCAGCCCTGATCGGGCTGGGCGGCATTTGGGGCGCGTTTTTCCTGATGCAACTGGAGAAGCGGCCACTGATGCCTCTCAATGAGCCGCAGCTCGTGGAGACTCTGGAACATGGCCGAGCATAGAGACATTCCACATCCGCTGCCGGATCTGACCAATCCGGACATGCGGCACGAACACCGCGACGTCAATGTTTGGGCGGTTGGCAAAGTAGGGATCGCGCTGGTGCTGACAACCATCGCGTCGCTGCTCTTGATGTTCGGAATGTTCCGGTATCTGGAGGTGCGGGAGAACGCGGCGCAGATTCAGCCGACTACGTTCAGCATCAACCCGAACGCCTTGCCACCGGAACCCAACGTCATGTTTAATCAGCACGAGCCGCAAAACCGGGAGGAGATTCTAGGCAACGAAGAGAAGCAGTTGAAAGAATACGGCTGGGTGGATAAAGAACACGGAGTCGTTCGGATTCCGATTGATCGCGCCATGGATCTCGTGGTGCAACGCGGCGTGCCGGCACACCCGCAGACTGATCAGCAGATTCACCGGGAGCTGGGAGGACCGGCGCCCGCGCAAGTAAAGTAATGTCAAAGAAAGTCATTCTTGTTTTTGTGGCGGCGGCGCTGGAGGCCTTGGCTCAACCGGGGCAACCCGCACCGATGCAGCCTTCATACAGCATGCAATCGTCTAACCTCAAGCCCGCCCTTCCGGGTGCGCTCGAGGGCGTAGGAATCGACCAAAAGCTGAATCAGCAGGTCCCGCTGAATTTGCAGTTTCGCGACGAATTCGGCCGGATGCTGCCGCTTTCCACGTATTTTCATGGCAAGCCGGTGCTTCTCGCGCTGGTTTATTACCGCTGTCCGATGCTCTGCACGCAGATTCTGAACGGGGTGATCGGTAGTTTGAAAGCGGTGTCGCTCGATCCGGCGCAGGATTTTGAAGTGGTGAGCGTCAGCTTCGACCCCAAGGACACTTACGAACTGGCCGCCTCGAAGAAGCAAATGTATATGCGAAGGTTCGCCCGAAGCGGCAGCGCCAACGGCTTTCATTTTCTGACGGGCGACGAAGCAAACATCAAGGCGTTGACTGACGCGGTCGGTTTTCATTACAAATACGATCCCGCCACCGATCAGTTCGCCCATGCGAGCGGCATCATGGTTTTGACGCCGGAAGGCCGGCTTTCGCGGTATTTCTACGGAGTCGAGTACTCTCCGCGCGATATCCGGCTCGGGCTGGTGGAGGCGTCGCAGAATAAGATCGGCAACCTCGCGGATGAGGCTCTGCTGTTCTGCTACCACTACGACCCGGCGACGGGCAAATACGGAGCGGTTGCAATTGACTTTTTGCGTCTGGCCGGTGCGGCGTTCTTTGTCCTGGGAGCCGCTTGGATGCTGATCGCCTGGAGACGCGATCTGCGCAGCGACCGGCAGGCGTTGAGGCGGGCTGGATAGACTCACGATGCAAATACCTCTTTTCCCGGAGCAAGCGTCGTCCATTTCGGTGGAAGTGGACCGATTGTTGTACTTCCTGGTCGCTGTATCAGTATTCTTCACGCTGCTGATCTTTTTGGCGATTTTCTATTTCGCCGTCCGCTACCGCCGGCGCTCGGAGTCGGAGCTGCCGAGTGCAGTGCACACCGGATTGACCCTCGAGATTCTCTGGACGGTGATTCCGTTTGGCATCACGATGATCATGTTCGCCTGGGGCGCCAGCATCTTCTTCACCGAAAGCCGGCCGCCCGATGATGCCATGCAGATCTATGTAGTCGGCAAGCAGAGGATGTGGAAGCTGCAGCACATGGAAGGCAATAGGGAGATCAACGAGCTGCACATCCCGGTGGGCCGCTCAGTCAAGCTGACGATGACGTCGGAAGACGTAATCCACAGCTTCTTCGTCCCCGCCTTTCGGACCAAGCAGGACGTCGTACCGGGCCGGTATACCACGACCTGGTTCAAAGCCACGAAGCCGGGCAAGTATCACCTGTTCTGCGCTGAGTATTGCGGCACAAATCATTCGGCGATGATCGGCTGGGTCTATGCCATGGAGCCGCAGGATTATCAGCAATGGCTTTCCGGCACTCCCAAGGGAACCCTTACCGAGGCCGGCGCGCAGTTGTTCACGGATCTCGCGTGTGTGAACTGCCATCATACTGACGGATCGGGACGCTGTCCCAGCCTGGTAAACGTCTACGGATCGACCGTCAGGCTCGCCGGAGGCGGCACGGTGAAGGCCGACGAAGCGTACATCCGCGAGTCGATTTTGAACCCCGCGACGAAGGTAGTCGAAGGCTATCAGCCGCTGATGCCGACCTTCCAGGGGCAAGTGACGGAAGAACAGGTAGTCGATCTGATCGAGTACGTGAAATCGCTGGCTCAGAAGCCGGCGGAACAGCCGAATCAAACCCGGGGACAGGCGCAGGGCGCCGGGTCCCCAGCAGCCAGAAAATAGCCTATGAGTACCGCGGTCTTAACGGAACGAGAACATTACTTAAACAACGGGTACAGCCTGAAATCGTGGCTCCTGACGAAGGACCATAAGCGCATCGCGGTGCTGTACTTCATCACGATCTCCGTCTTTTTCCTCATCGGCGGCATCTTCGCCAGCTTGATCCGCGCGGAGTTGGCGACGCCGGCGGGAGACCTGGTGAGCTCGGAGACGTACAACAAGCTGTTCACCATGCACGGCGTGATCATGGTCTTCTTTTTCCTGATCCCGTCGGTGCCCGCCACCATGGGGAATTTCTTCCTGCCCATGATGATCGGGGCGCGCGACCTGGCGTTCCCGCGGATTAACCTGCTGAGCTGGTACCTGCTGATTGTCGGGGGGGCCTTCGCCATTTTCGCGATGGTTGCGGGCGGCGTGGACACAGGCTGGACCTTCTACACACCGTACAGTACGACGTATTCCAACACCTACGTGATTGCGACGGCGCTGGGCATATTTGTCGCCGGGTTCTCGTCGATTCTCACCGGGTTGAATTTTATTGTCACCGTGCATCGCATGCGCGCGCCGGGAATGACCTGGTTCCGGATGCCGCTGTTCGTGTGGTCGAACTATGCGACCGGTGTCATCCAGGTGCTGGGCACTCCGGTGATCGCGGTGACGCTGGTCCTGGTATTCTGCGAACGCGTATTTCACATCGGGATTTTTGATCCGCAGTTGGGCGGCGACCCGGTGCTGTTCCAACACTTGTTCTGGTTCTACTCGCACCCAGCGGTATACATTATGGTGCTGCCGGGGATGGGCGTGATCAGCGAACTGGTTTCCACATTTGCCCGCAAACCGGTGTTCGGATACCCGTTCGTGGCGTTTGCCAGTGTGGGCATCGCGGTGATCGGGTTTCTGGTCTGGGGACACCACCTGTTTGTGAGCGGGCAGTCGGTCTATGCCGGCCTCGTGTTTTCGTTCCTCAGCTATTTCGTCGCGATTCCGTCGGCCATCAAGGTGTTCAACTGGACGGCGACCTTATACAAAGGCTCGATTTCGTACGCGACGCCAATGCTTTACGCGTTCGGGTTCATCGGTCTGTTCACGATCGGCGGTCTCACAGGCCTGTTCGTGGCGGCGCTCGGAATGGACGTGCACGTGACCGACACCTATTTCGTGATCGCGCACTTCCACTACGTCATGGTCGGCGGCACGGTCATGGCGTACATGGGTGGATTGCATTACTGGTGGCCGAAGATGACAGGCCGCATGTATCCGGAAGGGTGGGCGAAACTTTCCGCGCTGTTTGTGTTCACCGGGTTCAACCTGACCTTCTTCCCGCAATTCATCCTGGGCTACCTCGGGATGCCGCGCCGGTACCATGCCTATCCGGCGGAATTCCAGGTGTTGCACGTGGCGTCGAGTTTGGGCGCGACCGTGCTGGCCTTGGGCTACGTGATGCCGGCCATCTACCTGGCGTGGTCTCTGAAGTACGGACCAGTGGCGGGCGCAAACCCGTGGGGCGCGAGCGGTCTCGAGTGGCAGACGCCGTCGCCGCCTCCCACCCACAACTTTGAGGAAATCCCGGTGGTGACGCAAGAGGCTTACGACTACAGCCGGGTCAGAGAGGAAATCGAAGTTGGCTAGCGAAGCACACGCACACGGACAAGCGGAGACGCTCGCTCTCCGCGAGCAGTTCGATACCGCCGACCAACAGAAGGACGCATCCACGCTCGGGATGTGGATCTTCCTCATTACCGAAGTGATGTTTTTCGGCGGTATGTTCGCTGCGTACACCATTTACCGCGCAACCTATCCGACGGTATTTGCGATTGCGAGCACGAGCCTGAACGTGACGGTGGGAGCCATTAACACGTGCGTTCTGCTGCTCAGCAGCTTCACCATGGTCATGGCCGTCCGTGCCGGCCAACTGGGACAGCGAAGACTGATCGTCATTTTTCTGATCCTCACGCTGCTGTTCGGCTTTACGTTCCTGGGAGTAAAGGCGTACGAGTGGACCGAGAAATACGAGGAGCACCACATGCCCGGCCAGGCGGCCTTTCACCTCGAAGGCACGCCGCTCCAGGGCCCGGCCAAACTGTTTTTCTCGCTCTATTTCGCCATGACCGGGCTGCACGCGCTGCATATGGTGGTCGGCGTGGGAATTTTGACCTGGCTGATTTTGGAAACGCGCAAGGGCCAGTACTCGGCTGAGTATTTCACGCCGATCGACATCTCGGGATTGTACTGGCACTTTGTTGACATCATCTGGATTTTCCTGTTTCCGCTGCTTTACCTGATCGACCGGCACTTGCCGAAATAGCCATGACACCGCACACCTCTGAACACATCGATTCCACCAAGACGTACGCGCTGGTTCTGCTGGCGTTGCTGGGCCTCACCGTATTAACGACGCTGGTGGCGTTTGTCGACCTCGGGGACTTCAGCGTGGTAGTGGCGCTGGCAATCGCAGTTACCAAGATGCTGCTGGTGGCGCTGTTCTTCATGCACGTCCGCTACAGCACCAAGCTGACGCGTCTCGTGATTCTCGGGGGCCTGCTGTGGCTCGCGATTTTGCTGTTGCTCACGCTGAGCGATTTCTTCACGCGCAACTGGATTGGCGTACCCGGAAAGTAGCCGTGGGGCAGGCCTCCGGCCTGCCGACTTGCTCTCCGGCAGGTCGAGCCGGGGGAAAAGCCCGGCCTGCTACTTTCGGCAGGCCAGCGCCCGATTCATGAAAGCCCAGACTGCCTTGTTGCTGAAGGGCTTTATCTGTTCCTGAAAATGCGCCGGCCAATTCGGGCGATCGTTGTATAAATTGCTGACGCTGCGGGTGATGTCAGGATCACCCCCTGTAAAGCCCTCCACCAGCTTCATCCAGCGGTCAGCCAATGCTTGCGCCCGCGGGCCGGCAGGATCTTCTTCGAGCGCGGCCTCCACGTCGCGGAACAGTTCGGTCCAATCACGCGTTGCGCGTTCCTGCAACTCGGGCGTCCATTGCCGGCGCGTGAGCTTATCCCAGGTCTCGTCACTCGAATACTTCTTCATCCAATCCACGTTATCTTGCATTTCAATCTCCTCGATGATTTTCGTCAGAAGGGTTGTGTCCGGCTTCTGTCCAGCCTGAATCACCGTTTCGGCCCGTTGGATCGCTTCAATCGCGCGGTCCAGGAGTCTCCGTTTCTCTTCCAGCGCGACGCGCTGACGCCGGAGCGCCGCAGGCAAGTCATGGCCGTTGCGCCCGAGCATCGCTCCGATCTGCTTCAGGGGGATTCCCAGAAACTTCAGAGCTACGACCTGCTCCAGGCGCTCGACATCGCGTGCCGTGTACTTGCGATACCCCGTGCGCGTCCGCTTGGGTCTTAGCAGGCCCAGGCGATCATAGTGATGCAGCGCGCGCACAGTCACCCCGGCCAGTTCAGCGAATTCGGCCACTCGGTACGACCTCTCCACAGGCCTCCCTTCTTCGGCTATCTTCGATCCTGACGTAACGTAAGAGTCAAGCGGAATTTTGTGTTGGATTTCAGACGCACGGCTCCCGCTCGGAGGTTTGCACCGCCTTCCGCCTGCTGTTATCCTTTGGGTTCACCGAGTTAGGAGAAAAAATGGCAGTCAAAGTAGGGATCAATGGCTTCGGCCGCATTGGCCGCAATGTCGTCCGGGCGGCGCTGGACCGCAAGGACATGGAGTTTGTCGCGGTCAACGATTTGACCGACACCAAAACGCTGGCGCACCTGCTGAAGTACGATTCGGTGCTCGGGCATCTGGACGTGCCGATCACCGCCGATGCCGATTCGATTACCGTCGGCGGCAAGAAAATCAAGGTGTTCGCGCAGAAGGACCCGGCGCAGCTTGACTGGAACTCGGTCGGCGCGCAGATCGTGGTGGAATCCACCGGGCGGTTTACCGACGCCAAGGAAGCCTGCAAGCACATTCGGGGCTCTGTGAAGAAAGTCATCATTTCAGCACCGGCTAAGAACGAAGACGTCACCATCGTGCTGGGCGTGAACGACAACATGTACGACCCCAAGCAGCACAACATCGTTTCCAACGCCTCTTGCACGACCAATTGCCTGGGCCCAGTGGTGAAGGTGCTGCATGACAAGTTCGGCATCCAAAAGGGGTCGATGACGACCATCCACAGCTACACCAACGACCAGAACGTGCTGGACTTCCCGCATAAAGATCTGCGGCGGGCTCGCGCAGCGGCACTCAACATGATTCCCACGACAACGGGCGCCGCCAAGGCGATCGGCCTGGTCATGCCGCAGCTCAAGGGCAAGCTGGATGGCTATGCGATGCGGGTGCCCACCCCCAATGTGTCCGTCGTGGACTTGGTCGCGGTCCTGGATAAGCCGACCACGACCGACGAGGTCAACGCGGCGTTGAAATCGGCCGCCGAAGGGCCGATGAAAGGGATCCTGGGATACACTGCCGATCCGGTGGTTTCGAGCGACCTGATGCACAATCCGAACAGCAGTATTGTGGATTCGGAAATGACCAAGGTGCTGGATGGCAACCTCGTTAAAGTGGTGTCCTGGTACGACAACGAGTGGGGCTATTCCTGCCGCGTCGTGGATCTGATCGCATTCCTGGACAAGAAGGGTCTTTAGCCCAGCGGTTCGATTACGTATAGAATACAGAATTTGTTGTAACGCCTCCGCCTGCGAAAACCATCTTTGCATGCATGAGAACACTCGTACTTTCCGCCCTTTTGGGCATTTTCGCAGTGGCAGCCTGGGCTGCCGACGTCACGGGAAAGTGGGTGGCACAAGTCCCGGGACGCCAAGGTACTCAGGAAATGACGTTTAACTTAAAGCAGGAGGGGGGTACGCTCACTGGGACGATTACCGGGGGGCGTGGCGACCAAACCATCTCCGACGGCAAGGTTGAAGGCAATAACGTCTCGTTCGTGGTGAATCTGGAGTTCCAGGGCAACAAGATAGCCCAGAATTACAAGGGAACTGTTTCCGGGGACGAGATCAAGTTCACGCGCGAAGTGGCGGGCCGCGGCAATCCGCAGGAGTTCACGGCCAAAAAACAATAGAGCCCGCGAAAAAATTCCGAACCAATCGGCGCTGGCTTGGAACTACTAGTAACTGGTGTCTTTGACACCACCTCTCATTGCTGAGATCCTAAATGCCGGACTGTGGTTCCCCACTCCAGTCCGGCATTTATTTTGAGGCATGCCCGACTACATCGGAGCGATTGATCAAGGCACCACCAGCACGCGTTTTCTGATATTTGACCGGGCGGGCCGGGTGGTTGCCGCGGCCCAGAAAGAGCACCGGCAAATCTATCCCCAACCCGGTTGGGTGGAGCACGACCCTGAGGAAATCTGGGCCGCTACTCAGGAAGTGGCAGCCGATGCTCTGCAAAAGAGCCGTCTGCGTGCCAGCGATTTGGCGGCGGTCGGGATTACCAACCAGCGGGAGACTACGGTTCTCTGGAACCGGCACACCGGCCGGCCTGTGGCCAACGCGGTGGTTTGGCAGGACACGCGGGTAGGAAGCATGGTCGACGAGTTCGCGCAGGCGGGTGGAGTCGACCGGTTTCGTGGCTCGACGGGGCTCCCCCTGTCGACATATTTCAGCAGTCTGAAAATTCGCTGGTTGCTCGATCATGTCCCCGGCGCTCGCGAGCAGGCGGAATCGGGCGATCTCCTGTTCGGCAATATCGATACGTTCCTGGTCTGGCGCTTGACCGGCGGGTTGCATGTTACAGACGTTACCAATGCAAGCCGCACGCAATTAATGAACCTGCAGACTCTCGATTGGGACGACGATCTGCTGAGCGCGTTCGGCGTGCCGTGCCAGATGTTACCCAAGATCCGATCGAGCAGCGAGGTCTACGGCGTGGCCCGGGCGGCGCCGCTCGAAGGAGTCCCGGTCGCGGGCATTCTCGGAGATCAGCAGGCGGCGCTGGCCGGGCAAACCTGTTTCAGCGCCGGAGAAGCTAAGAATACGTACGGAACAGGCTGTTTCCTGCTGATGAATACCGGGCGCGAGATCGTGCAGTCGCGTTGCGGGCTGGTCACCACCGTTGCCTTCCGCTTCGGCGCGCAACCGCCGAGCTATGCGCTCGAAGGCAGCGTTGCCATCACCGGCGCTCTGGTGCAGTGGATCCGAGACAATTTCGGGCTCATCGCTCAAAGCTCTGAGATCGAAGCACTGGCGCGGACGGTGGATGACAACGGAGGCGTTTATTTCGTGCCGGCATTTTCCGGGCTGTTCGCACCCTACTGGAAGCACGATGCCCGGGGAGTGATCGCAGGGTTGACCCGCTACACCAATAAGGGCCACCTGGCGCGCGCGGTTTTGGAAGCCACGGCCTTTCAGACGCGGGAAGTAGTGGAAGCCATGGAAAAAGACGCAGGAATTCCGGTGCGCGTCCTGCGAACCGACGGCGGTATGGTCGAAAACGAACTGCTGATGCAGTTTCAAGCCGACATTCTGGATCGCGAAGTAGTGCGCCCGGAGATGAAGGAGACCACGGCGCTAGGGGCGGCGTATGCGGCCGGCCTCGCGGCGGGATTCTTTGAAGATATCGATGAACTGCGGGCCGGCTGGTCGGTGGGCCGGAGCTGGCGCCCGCAGATGGAAGCGGCACGGCGCGAGCGGATGTACCGGCTGTGGAAGAAGGCAGTGACGCGGTCTTTCGAATGGGAGGAGTAGCCGCGGGGCAGCCGGAACGGCCTGCAACCGGGGTCTCCGACCTGCCAAGTCCTTACGCCAGATATGTCCGCCCGGTCGTTTCGAACAAGCGGATCTGCTCAGAACACCATTCCCGGTCGCGACCCAGTTCGCGAGCCAGTAAATCGGCTACAGGCGCAGCCATCTCAATGGCGGCGCGCGCATTGAGAAACAGCGCGCGAGTGCGGCGGGCGAGAACGTCCTCGACATTCTGCGCCATCTCGTGGCGTGCCGCCCAGACGACTTCCGCTCCGGTGTACGGCAGCGCGGGATGGAGCGGCGTTGCCAAGGCCGTGTCCTTCTGCGCCAGGGCTTGTACTGCCGGAGCATCGGACCCGTACACGGCTAGTGAACCGAATCGCTCCGAGGCGCGATCATACCCGTGGATCTGGAGATCCGCCGTAACGCAGGGCTTCTCCGGCAGACGAGCCAGGGTGGCGGCCTGATTGACGCAATCCTCGGCCATGTGGCGGTAGGTGGTCCACTTGCCGCCGCAGATCGTGATCATGCCGGAGGCCTCGATGCGAACCATGTGACTGCGCGATAAGGCGGAAGTATTTCCATTCGCGGCCGAGCGCACCAGAGGCCGGATTCCGGCAAAAACACTGAGAATATCGGCGCGCGTGGGCTTGCGATCAAGATAGAGGCTGGCAGTCTGCAGGATGAAATCGATCTCCTGTTCCGTGGCGGCCGGTTCCAGAGTCGCTTCGGCGAGAGGCGTATCGGTAGTGCCGACAATCGTGTGGCCGTGCCACGGGATCGCGAACATCACGCGCCCATCACTGGTGTGGGGAACCATGATCGCCCGGTCGCCCGCCAGGAACGAGTGCGGGAACACGAGGTGGATTCCCTGGCTGGGCGCGATGACGGGTTCGAGCGTGGGCTCGGCGAGTCGGCGCAACCCGTCACTGAATGGTCCGGTGGCGTTGATCACGATTCGCGCGTGAGCTTCCAACTCTTCGCCGCTGGCCGCGTCGCGGAAAAAGACTCCGTCGACGAACCCGTCGGAGTCCTTCGATAATCCCGTCACCTGCGCATAGTTCAACAAGACGGCGCCGTTGTCGAAGGCGGTTGTCGCGAGGTTGATGAGCAGCCGCGAATCATCGAACTGGCCGTCGAAATAAATCACGCCGCCGCGCAAGCCGTCGGTCCGGATGGTTGGCAGTTCGCGCAACGTTTCCTCTCTGGAAAGGATGCGCGAAGGCCCAAAGCCGTACTGTCCGGCCAGGAGGTTATAAAGTTTCAGGCCGAGGCCATAGAACGGGGCTTCCCACCAGTCGTAGTTTGGAACCACGAAGCCCAAGTTGCGCACCAGATGCGGAGCGTTCTGAGCCAGCAAGCCGCGCTCCTTGAGCGCTTCCATGACGAGCGAGAGATTACCCTGCTCGAGATACCGAACACCGCCGTGCACCAGCTTCGTGCTGCGGCTCGATGTGCCTTTGCCGAAATCACTTTGCTCGAGAAGGAGTGTGCGATAGCCGCGGGTGGCCGCGTCAATGGCGATCCCGACTCCGGTTGCGCCGCCGCCGACCACGATCATGTCCCACGCCCCCGCCTGGGCATGGAAGCGGCGGTACATCTCGGAGCGGGTCATCCATTGACATTAAAACAGAGTACCGCCCGCGTACTTCACCGTCGGCGGAGCCGCTCTCGATTAAAACATCAGCTTCATTCCGAACTGTACCTGCCGCGCGGGGAAAGTCCCTGTAATCGAGCCGAACGCGGTGCTGTTGGCCTGCTGGTTGGGAATTCCCAGGTTCGTGTGGTTCAACAGGTTGAAAAACTCGCTGCGGAATTGCAGTCGGACGCGTTCGGTAAAGTTGAAGTTCTTGGTCACCCCGAGATCCCATTGCGTAAATCCCGGAGCACGGAAGGCATTGCGGCCCAGGTTACCGAAGGGCGCGTCCGATGTCGGCAACGTGAAGACACTGCCCGCCTGCCCGATGGCCGGCCCGAAATATTGCTGAATGCTTTGATCGCGGGTCCGGTCTGGAGTGCTCCCCGCGATATTCGGGCGAAGTATCGAAGTTCCGCGGTATTCGGAATTGGTCGGCAGGCCAGTGACATCGTTTGCGGTAGAGGGAGCGTAGTAGATGTTGAGTGGGATTCCCGTGTTGGCCATGTTGATGGCGTTCAATTCCCATCCGCCGACGGCGAGATCGGCAATCCGGTTCACACTTCCGAGAAACTGCTTGCCTTTGCCGAACGGAAGCTGGTAGACAACGCTCGTCACGTTGTTGAACTTGACGTCATAACTGCTCGGCCCGAATTCCGCCCCGAGACTACGGATATTCTGCTGGTTGGCGACGTTCTGGCCGGGCGCCTGTTCCAAGGCCTGCTCGGAGTCGCCGATGGACTTGCCCCAGGTGAACGAGTTCAAGACATAGAGGCCCTTGCTAAAGCGCTTCTCGAATCGGACGGAGAGGCCGTTGTAATCGTTGATGCCGACAGGGTCCACCCATGTGATAGCGCCGAAGCCCGGGATAGGCCGCCGCGCTTGCACCGTCAGCGCGCCACCGGGAGCATTCGGGGCGGCCTGATTGTAATCGCCGATGATCGGTAAACGCGAGCTGTGATTTCCGTTATAGGCCACCTCAACCACGGTGTCCTTCAGGATTTCCCGCTGCACCGAAGCCACCCACGACTGGATCCTCGGCCAGCGCGTGTCCGCCGGAATGTAGTCGTTATTCGTGGTCACCGGGTTGAAGGTCGTGCCGATGCCCGCGTTGAATCCGTTCTGAACAGTGAGGTAGCCCGGCTGGCCAGGCAGGGCAGTCTGGGTGAGCGTTCCGAAAACCGCGAGGGGGCCGTTGATCCCTTCGATCGCGCTACCCGGGCGGTTGAAGAACGTATAGCTGATGCCGTAACCGGCGCGAACCGAAGTCTTGGTATCGACGCTGTAGGCGGCGCCGATCCGTGGTCCGAAATTCTTGTAGTCCGAATTCACGAGCGCACGGTCGAAGAGGCTGCCGGACTTCGCGCGCACCAGCGTGTTCGTGGTCGGATCGAAATTCGACCAGTAGTTGTCCCGATCCCAAATCGGCGTAGCAAATTCCCAGCGCAGGCCGGCGTTGACGGTCAGCCTGGGTGTCACGCGCCAATCGTCCTGGACGTACAGCGAGTGGACGTGCTGCCGGAGATTGGTCGTCAGGTTACTGCCCTGTGCGATCGTGCTGGGAAGACCAAAATAGAAGTCGGCCAGGTTGTAGCTGGTCGCGTCATTGGCGATCGTGCAACCGGCGGCTTGCCCGAGTTGGGCGCAGGTCGGTTTGCTGTATTGACCGCTGTAGGTATCGGAGCCGTAGAGCGGGTTGATATCGAGTACCTCGGTCCGCACCACGAGGAACTCGTAGCCGGCTTTCAGAGAATGCCGCCCGCGTACCATCGAGTAGTTGAATTTCGGGTTCCAGGAGGTCGGGTTCTGGAATTGGGGGTTGGTGGTTTGTCGCCCGAAGGTCGGATTGCTGAAACCGGTGACGATCTGAGTGGGGAATCCGCCGGCCAGGCTCGATGGCAAGCCCAAAATGCTGTATTGCGCCGCGATATCCGGCCCGCCCAGGTATGGCGGATTTTTGCCGCCGAGCACGTGCGTGAATCCGAGGCGCGCCTCGAACAGTGATGTGGGCGTCAAAGTCCACGTGTAACCGGCTGCGGCCTGTTGCTGGATCGCGTGGATGAAACCGTTGCCGTCGCCGCCGGACGGACCGGGGTCGGACGGCCCGAAGAACGAGATATCCTTGCGCTGGCTCCAGCGGAGGAACGTCGTCATGTTACGGCTCACCTGGTAGTCCAGCTTGGCATCGTATTTGTCGCTGTAATCGCGTAGCGGAATGGTCGCCAGAATGTTGTTCGCGCGTGTCGTATTGGCGGCCGCGGGCAATCCTGCCAGCGCAGCGGCGGCGAAGGGATTCAGTTGGCCGACGGGAATCTGCGTGCCAGCCTGGTACACGGTGCCGGTCAGCGGATTGACAACCGGCACCGGCAGGATTCCCTGGCGATCATTCACGCTCGGCACGGAATAGAAATTGACATAGCCCTGAGTCTGGCGGAAGCCTTCATAATCGCCGAAAAAGAAGAGTTTGTTCTTGATCATCGGTCCGCCGATCGCCGCGCCGAACTGATTCCGGTGCAGGGTGGGCTTTCCGGTTGCCGGTTTGAAGAACCCGACTGCATTCAGATCCGTGTTGCGCAGGAACTCCCATACGCTGGCATGAAATTCGTTGGTGCCGGAGCGCATCACCGCGTTGATGATTCCCCCGCCGGCGCGTCCGTACTCGGCGCTGAAGTTGCTCGTGATAACCCGGAACTCGGCGACCGCATCCGGCGATGGCTGCACTACCTGGCTGGAATAGTTCTGGTTGCTGGTTCCGTAAGAGTTGTTGTCCAGACCATCCATGAGGAAATTGTTGTAGGTGCTCCGCATCCCGTTTACGTTGAACGCGCCCTCACGCGGCGTAGCGGAGGGAGAGAACGCCGCCCCGATCGGAGAAATGTGTACGTTCGTGGCGAGCAGCGCCAGGCTTGAATACTGGCGCCCATTCAGCGGCAATTCCACGATCGCCTCGCCGTTGATCACTTGGCTGTGAGCGCTCGTATCGGTTTCCACCACGCTCGCCTGATCGTTGACGGTCACGGTTTCCGATACGGACCCAACCTGCAACGTCGCGTCCACGCGCTGCCGCGCATTCACTGCCACCGCGATATCGGCTGATGAAAACTTGGAAAACCCGGTCGCCTCGACTGTGATCGTGTAGCGCCCCACCTTGACGTTGAAAAAATTGTAATTTCCCGCCTCGTCGGTACTGGTTTTCGCCGCGATTCCCGTGTCCTGGCTGGTCAGCGTGACGGCGGCGTTGGCCACTACGCGCTGCGACGCATCATGTACCGTTCCCACAACCTCGGATGTTTCGAACTGCGCGAAAAGAGAGGTGGCCATGAAGACACACGCCACCGCTGTGATCCTGGATAAAAAGTTCATTGTTTCCTCTTTAGGGAGATGATGCCAACCAGATGTGTCATCGACGTGACAGCCACGTTACTCTTGTGTGACGGCGGTTTTGTTTACTACGCTTGCTGCTTCGCAATCGCTTATACTGAGGGGCGATGTTCCGCATAGTCGTGATGGGCGCAATTCTATTTTCACTTCTTTCGCAGGCCGGAAGCACGCAGCGGATCCTGGTGCACGGCCATCGCGGCGCGCGCGCGCGCTTTCCCGAGAATACATTGCCCGCTTTTGAGTATGCGCTCCAGCAGGGCGTCGATGCTCTGGAGATGGACATGGCGGTGACGAAGGACAACGTCATTGTCATCTCGCATGATCCGATTCTCGAGACTCCTGTCTGCACCGGCCCGCGCAATGGCGCGGTGATCCATACGCTGACCCTCGCGGAAGTGCGGCAGTGGGACTGCGGAGCGGTGCAGAACCCGAACTTTGCGACTCAGAAGCCGATACCCGGGACGCATATGCCCACGCTGGATGACGTGTTCCGGCTCGCCTATCGAGGCTCCTTCGATTACAACATCGAGACCAAGAGTTTTCCGGAGCACCCCGAGTACACACCGTCGCCCGAAGAATTTTCCCGCATGGTGCTCGACAAAATCCGCGAGTACAAGCTGGAGAAGCGCGTAATTTTGCAATCATTCGATTTCCGGACGCTCGTTGCCATGCGAAAGCTCGCGCCCGAGATCCGCTTATCCGCTCTCACCGAGACTGACACGCGTTCCTTCACCGCGATTACGAAGGAAGCCGGCCACGCGGAGATCGTTTCGCCGTACTACAAGCTCGTCACACCGGAAAAAGTCGCCGAAGCGCACACCGCCGGCATTCAGGTGGTGCCTTGGACGGTGAATAATCCCGCGGATTGGGACCGGCTGATCGAAGCCAAGGTCGACGCGATTATCTCCGACGACCCCGCGGCACTGATCGCGCATCTGAAGCAGCGCGGCCTTCGATAGTTTGTGGGGCAGGTCTCCGACCTGCCCGCCGCCTCTCACGCGGTGCCTCTGTCTTTCAGCATTTCCCGCGCGCAGTTATACCCCGGCGCACCCATCACCCCACCGCCCGGATGCGCTCCCGACCCGCAAAGATACAGCCCCGCGATCGGCGTACGGTACCGCGCCCACCCCGCCACCGGCCGCATCACAAACATCTGGTCGAGGCTCATCTCGCCGTGGAAGATGTTGCCGCCGGTGATCCCGAAGCGGCGCTCGAGATCGAGCGGGCTGAGTACCTGACGATGCTCGATGATCGACCGGATATTCGGCACGTACTCCTCGATGAGACTGATGACGCGGTCACCGAACGGCTCGCGCAATTCGTCCCAAGTGCCTTCGCGAAGCGAGTAGGGAGCGTATTGGAGGAAGATGCCCATGATGTGACGGCCGGGCGGCGCCAACGACGAATCGTACATGGTCGGAATGGTCAGCTCCAATAGAGGCCGTTCCGAAGGACGACCGTACTTGGCGTCGTCCCAGGCGCGTTCGACGTATTCGATGCTGGGGCAGATGTGCATCGTTGCCCGGTGATGCGGGCCGGGCGCACCGGGGTACGCGGAGAATTCAGGCAACCCCGAAAGCGCCAGGTTGATCTTGGCGCTGGTCCCCTCGCTGCGAAAATTCCTGATTGCGCCGAGGAACTCCGGCTCCAGCAGTTTCGCCTCGAGCAGCCGAAGAAACGTGACCTTCGGATCGAGGTTGGACGCAATCACCGTAGCTTCGATCTCCTCGCCGCCCGCCAGCACGACAGCGCACGCGCGCCCATTCCGGACGACAATCCGCTCCACTGCCACGTTGGTGCGAATGGCCGCGCCTTTCGCTCGGGCCGAAGCGGCAATCGCCTCGGAAACCGCACCCATCCCGCCGCGCACGAACCCCCACAGCCCCCGGTGCCCGCCCACGCCTCCCATGCAATGGTGCAGCAGGATGTAGGCCGTCCCGGGCGAGCGCGGCCCGCCGTTGGCGCCTATGACTCCGTCGGTCGCAAGCGTCACCTTGACTTGTTCCGACTCGAACCACTCATCGAGAAGTTCCGCCGCGCTCTGCGTGAACACTTTGACCAACGCGACCATGTCTTTCCGGACGAGCCCGCGCATCCGCCCCGCCAGCTTCAGGTACTCGACAAAATCGAGCACGCCGCGCGGCGGAAACGGCGGAGGAGTAACGAGCAGCAGGTCCTCCACCACGCGCGCGATGCGCTCGAGCTGGTCCTCATATGCGGGGTAGGCATCGGCATCGTGGCGGGAGTATTTGGCGATCTCCGCGATAGTCTTCGCGCGGTCCTGCCACATGAAAAAATGGCGCCCGTCCGGAAAGGCCGAAAAGAACGCAGGGTCTTTGGCGTCGACGTGATAGCCGAAGCGCTCGAGTTCCAGCTCGCGAACGATGCGCTCCTGCAGCAGACTGGCAAGATAAGCACCGGTGGAAACACGATAGCCCGGCCAAATCTCCTCGGTGACTGCACAGCCTCCCACCAGCTCGCGGCGCTCGAGCACGAGCACCGTGCGGCCGGCGCGTGCCAGGTACGCAGCCGTGACCAGGCCATTGTGACCGCCGCCGATGATAATCGCGTCGTACCGCGCGGCCATGGTTTATCGCTTCCGGAACACGACGACCGCGAGCGGCGGCAGCATCACCGGGATGCTCTGCGGCTGGTTGTGTTTCGCAACTGCAACCGATTTGACCACGCCCGCATTGCCCAGGTTTGATCCGCCGAAGAAGTCGGAATCGGTATTCAAAATCTCTTCGTACAAACCCGGCTCGGGAACTCCGACGGTATAATCCTCGCGCGGCATGGGCGTGAAGTTGCAGCAGAACAAAAGAAAATCGTGCGGGTCCTCGCCGCGGCGCAGGAACACGATGATCGAATTGTCCGCGTCATGGAAATCGATCCATTCGAAACCGGAATGGTGAAAATCCACCTGGTAGAGAGCGGGGCTGGACCGGTACAGTCGGTTCAGCTCGCGGACCAGCGCCTGCAGCTTGCGGTGATAATCGAACTGCAGCAGGTCCCAGCGGATACCCAACCGATAGCTCCACTCCTCGCGCTGCCCGATCTCCTGGCCCATGAACAGCAGCTTCTTGCCGGGATGTCCCCACATGTAAGCCAGGAACGCCCGCACACTGGCGAACTGCTGCCACTCGTCGCCGGGCATCTTATTTATAAGCGAACCCTTGCCGTGGACCACCTCGTCATGCGAGATCGGCAGCACGAAGTTCTCTTGAAATGCATAAACCAGGCTGAACGTCAGGTGGTGCTGATGATACTTGCGATAGATCGACTCTTTGCTGAAGTACTGGAGCATGTCGTGCATCCAGCCCATGTTCCACTTCATGGTAAAGCCGAGGCCGTTGAGGTATACCGGCCGGGAGACGTTGGGGAAAGCAGTCGACTCCTCGGCCACCGTAAACGCGCCCGGCACCTGGTGGGCTAGCTCGTTGAAGCGGCGGAGAAAATCGACCGCCTCCAGGTTCTCGTTGCCGCCAAACTGGTTGGGAATCCATTCACCGGGCTTGCGCGAATAGTCCAGGTAGAGCATTGATGCGACCGCGTCCACGCGCAGGCCGTCGATGTGATATTCCTTCAGCCAGAACAGTGCGTTCGAGATGAGGAAGCACCGCACTTCGTTGCGTCCATAGTTGAAGATGAGCGTGCCCCAGTCTCGATGCTCGCCCTTGCGCCAGTCGGCGTGCTCGTAGAGAGCGGTGCCGTCGAAAAACGCCAGGCCGTGGGCATCCTTTGGAAAGTGGGCCGGAACCCAATCGACAATCACGCCAATTCCGGCTTGGTGGCAGGTGTCAGTGAAATAGCGGAAATCGTCGGGCGTGCCGAAGCGCGAAGTCGGCGTGAAGTACCCGATCACCTGGTAGCCCCAGGATCCCGAAAACGGGTGCTCCATGATCGGGAGCAGTTCGATATGCGTATACCCCATTCGCTTCACGTATTCCACCAGCTTCACGGCCATCTCGCGATACGTGAGCGGTTCTCCGTGCGGTCCGCGCATCCACGATTCCAAGTGCACTTCGTAGATGGAAATCGGGGATTTCAGCCAATCGGTGCGCGCCCGGGAATCCATCCAGGCAGCATCGTTCCACTGGTATTTTGCCGTGTTCCAAACCACCGATGCCGATTTCGGAGGTGTCTCGCAATAGAACGAATACGGATCCGCCTTGAGTTGCTGATAGCCAGCAAAGCGGGAGCGGATGTGATATTTGTACGCCGCGCCTTCCGCCAGGCCGGGCATGAAGATTTCCCAAACGCCTCCACTCCGCCGCCGCATGGGATGGCGCCGGATGTCCCAATCATTGAACTCGCCCGTCAGGGTAACGTTGAGCGCGTTAGGCGCCCAGACAGCGAACCGAACCCCCGCCACGTTCTCCGCGCAGGTGAGGTGCGCGCCGAATGTTCGGTAGGCTTCGTACAGAGTACCCTCGCTATGCAGGTAGAGATCCTGGTCTGAAAGCTGGGGCCAGAAACTGTACGGATCTTCGACTTCCACCTCGCGCCCATCCCACAGCCGCGTGGCGAGGCGATACCGGCAGAGCGCCCCCTCCAGGCAGCCCACGAAGAAGCCTGTCTGATGCTTTTTCGCCATGGGGACGCGCTGCGTCCCGCACACCACTTCTGCGGATTCGGCCTGTGGAAGGAAAGCGCGTACTTCCCAGCGCTCTTGCTGCCCCTTCTTGCGGACCTCGTGCGGGCCCAAAATCCGGAAAGCATCCCCGTGATACCCTCCGACTATTGCCTCGATCTCTTCCGCCGTCATGAGACGCTAGATCAAGTATGGCCGATTTTCTGCGGGACTTGCCGAAAGCCGAGCTCCACGTGCACCTGGAAGGTTCAGTTGAGCCCCAAACCCTGCACGAACTAGACCCGGACACCCCGCTGGAAAACTTTCGTACGCTCTATGAATATCCGGACTTTGACGCATTCCTGAAAGCATTCGGGGCCGTCGGCAAGCGGCTCCGCACGCCGGATGACTATGCGCTCGTGACCCGGCGATTGCTCGAGTGCCTCGCGGCGCAGAACGTCCGCTACGCCGAGATCATCGTGGCTGCAGGCGTCGTCCTCTGGAAAGGGGAGGATTTCGCGCCGATCTTCGACGCGGTCTGCGAGGCAGCCCAAGGCTCTCAGGTCGAAGTTCGCTGGATCATTGACGCCGTCCGCCAGTTCGGTGTCGAACCCGCGATGCGGGTGGCCGAGTTGGCCGCGGCGCGTGTGGACCGCGGAGTGGTCGCGTACGGCATCGGAGGCAGCGAGGAGCGCGGCCCGGCTGCCTGGTTCAAAGACATCTTCGCGTTCGCTAAACGCGCCGGCCTCCACCTCACCGCCCACGCCGGTGAGAGCATGGGGCCGGAGTCGATCTGGTCGGCCCTCGAAATCGGCGCCGAGCGTATCGGGCACGGTATCCGGGCCATCGAAGACCCGGTTCTGGTCGCGCATTTGCGCGATCACGACATTCCGCTCGAGATCTGTATCACCAGCAACCTGGTAACGGGAGTGATCAAGCGGCTTGAACACCATCCGGTACGCCGGCTCTACGACGCCGGCGTTCCGATCGTGCTGAACACCGATGACCCCGCGATGTTCCGGTGCTCGCTCGTGGAAGAATACAGGCTCGGCGCCCGCGCGTTCGGCTTCACCGAGGACGAGTT
>DASXAK010000012.1:0-3774 GCA_036406715.1 Bryobacteraceae bacterium
GGCCCGGTTCCCGCGATCACCCGACCCGGCCCAGTTCCCGCTCCAATTGCTCCAGGCTCTGATGCGTAGCGCCCAGGATGGAAGCGAGCCGCGCGCGCTGCGCGATCGAGTCCGCGGCCGGGATGAGCGCACGCAGGGCTCCTGTGAGTCTCCCGGCCTGCCGCTCGAGATGCCGGAGCCGCTGTTCGATCGAAAGCGGCTTGCGCGCCGGTATCGGCGCCGACGCCCGCAATTGCGCCACCGCCGCCGCGAGTTTCTCCGCGTTCTCCGGCAGCAACGCGATGACCTCGTCGCCGCAATGCACCGCCTCGTCTTTCACCGCCGGTGCGATGGCGCGATACTCGCTTGGCGAAATCCCCGTCAACTGCGCCAGCTCGAAATAGGCGGGCCCGAATTCGTTGAGGTAATGGATGAGCCGGTTGGCGTGGCGCTCGCTGACGCCGAGGTGTTTCGAACAAAACTCCTCGAAGCTCGCGCTCAGCGAGTGATAGGCGCGCGTGTCGCGAATCTCGCGCAGCGCAGCCGCGTCAGCCGCCGTACATCGCGCCGCGATTGTGGTGAACGCCTGCCGGCGTCCGAGGAGCGTGCCGAGATAGAGATCTCCGCCGTCCGTTTGCGTTTCCGAATTTTCCAACATCTGATTTCAATCCCGGACACGATGTCCGGAATCGTCAAAACGCCAGCTGAAAAGAAGGGGTTTGCGCGGCGATCCCGGACATCGTGTCCGGCTTCTCTGTTTTCAGCATGCCCGAGCGACTCCAAAAACCCGCTTCGCCGGCGCAGCGAAACCGTCGTAACCGAGCGGTACCACAGAACTTGAAATTATTTCATTCCTGCGTGATTCTAAGAATTCGCGGTGCCCGAAAACAAGGATTTCTTCATCAGTTACACCAGCGCCGACGTCTCCTGGGCGAACTGGATTGCCTGGGAGTTGCGTGACGGGGGCTACACCACCATTCACCAGGCGTGGGATTTCCGGCCCGGAGCGAACTTCGTTTCAGAAATGAAGAAGGCGCTCGAAGGCAGCGAACGGACGATCGCCGTCTACTCGCCGAACTATTTCAATTCCGGGTTTAGCGAGGATGAATGGACGGCCGCGTTTGCGGACCGTTCGCTGCTTCCGGTGCGAGTGCGCGAGTGCGACATTCCGAAGCTCCTTCGGCCGCGTGTGTATATCGACCTCGTGAATCTGGCCGAGGAGGCCGCTCGAGCCGCGTTGCTGGCCGGACTCCGCAGAGACGGCATCTCGCCGCGCGAGCGCCCGCAGTTTCCGCCCGATGCCGAGAAGCGCAAGAGATTCCCCGGCGGCCTGCCCGAAGTTTGGGAAGTGCCGCTTCCGCGCAATCCGAACTTCACCGGCCGCGACCAGATGCTGAAGGACCTCCGCGCCGCGCTCGTCTCCGGCCGGTCCGCCGCCCTGACGCAAGCCATTGCGGGCTTGGGCGGTGTGGGCAAGACGCAGCTCGCGCTCGAATACTGCTACCGGTACGCCGCAGAATACAGCGTGGTCTGGTGGATGCGCGCCGAGGAGCCCACCTCTCTCGCTTCCGACTATGCGCGGCTGGCGGTAAAGCTGAACCTGCCCGAAAAGGACCTGGCGAACCAATCGGAAATTGTCGCCGGGGTGCGCGCCTGGCTGGAGCGTCATCCCGGATGGCTCCTTATCTTCGATAATGCGACCGGGCCGGAGTCGTGTGCCGATTACCTCCCACACGGCGGAAACGGCCACATTCTGATTACCTCGCGGAATCCGGCTTGGCGCGGGATTGGCGAACGAATACGAGTTCAGCAACTGGCGCGGACCGAGTCGGTGGCGTTCCTAATCAAGCGCACCGGCAAGGACGAGCCGTCCGCCGCCGAGGCTTTGAGCAAGACGGTGGGCGATTTGCCACTGGCGCTCGCGCACGCTGCCGCGTACATCGATGCCAACGAGATCTCGATCCAGAATTACGTCGAGCTGCTCGGAAACTATTCGAAGGATTTGCTCGAACCGGTGGAGAAGACCTGGGTCTTAGCATTCGAGAAGGTCGACGAGTCGGCGAGCGATTTGCTGAACCTGATCGCGTATCTCGCCCCCGATAACATCCCTCGCGACCTCTTGAAGTCCACCGCGGCGAATCCGCTCGCCTTAAACAAGTCTATCGAGGCTCTCCGTCGGTATTCCTTGATCGAGGCCGGCACCGAGTCGATCAACGTCCATCGCCTGGTGCAGCAGGTGACCCGCGGCCGGCTCTCCGGCGAGGAGCAGCGCCGCTGGGTAGAAGCGGCGCTGAAACTCGTCAACGAGAATTTTGAAGATCCGCTGGACTACCGGAATTGGCCTGCCTGTGCCAAGTTGCTGGCGCACGCTCTCGATGCCGCACGACACGCCGAAGAGCTTACTGCTGGTCAGGAAGCAACGGGACACTTGCTGAACAAAGCCGGGTTGTACGAGAAACAACAGGCGCAACTGCGAAGTGCGGAGCAGCTCATGCGCAGCGCGCTCGAAATCTCCGAAAAGGTCTACGGTCCCAACCACACCAAGGTGGCGATCCGCGCCAACAACCTGGGCCAGATCCTCCAGGCCCAAGGCGATCTGGGCGGCGCTCTCCACCACACCCGCCGCGCGCTCGAAATCGACGAGAAGGTCTATGGCCCGGACCATCCGGATGTCGCCACAGATGCCAGCAACCTGGGGCAGATCCTCAGACAGCAAGGCGATCTGGCTGGCGCCCTCCAATACGCTCGCCGTGCCCTGAAGATCGACGAAGAGGTCTACGGCCCTGATCACCCCACCGTCGCCATCCTCACCAACAACCTGGGCTCGATCCTCCAAGAACAAGGCGACTTGGACGGCGCCCTCCAACACACCCTCCGCGCCCTGGAAATCGGCCAGAAGTTCTATGGCCCCGACCACCCTGATGTGGCGATCTGGGCTAACAATTTGGGCCGCATCCTCCACGCCCGGGGCGATCTGGACGGCGCCCTTCGATACACCCGCCAAGCCCTGGAAATCGACGAGAAGATCTATGGCCCCGACCACCACAGCGTAGCCAGGGATGCCAACAGCCTGGGCACGATCCTCAAAGAGCAGGGCGACTTGGCCGGCGCTCTCCAATACACCCGCCGCGCCCTCTCGATTCTCGAATCCACCTATGGTCCGGATCATCCCAACACGAGGACTGTTGCCGAGAACCTCCGGGTCCTCGAAAGCGAATCGCCGTGAGCGGTTGGCTCTATTTCCCCCCCGACACATCCAGGATCGCTCCCGTGACGTACGACGCTTCCGCCGACAACAGCCAGAGGATGGCTGCGGCGACTTCCTCGGGCTGGCCGCCGCGCTTCATCGGCACTTGCGATTTCACGCGATCCACCCGGCCCGGTTCGCCGCCTTTCGCGTGCAGGTCGGTGTGAATAAAGCCGGGCCGAACGGCGTTCACGCGAATGCCTTCTTCCGCTACTTCGCGGGCGAGCCCGATGGTCAGCGTTTCGACGGCTCCTTTGCTCGCGGCATAGTCGATGTACTCGCCGGGCGAGCCGAGTCGCGCCGCGCCGGATGAGACATTCACGATCGCACCACCGCTTCCGCCGTGCCGCGACGACATCCGGCGCACGGCTTCCCGCGCGCACAGAAAGTTGCCGATCACGTTGACTGAGAAGATTCGATGCAGACGCGCTGCGTCCATCTGGTCGAGGCGCATCTGAGTTTCGAGCGTCGCGGCATTGTTGACCAGGCCCGCCAGGCGGCCCCGTTTGCCGTCAATTGTTTCGAAGACTCGAAGCACATCGCGCTCG
>DASXAK010000013.1:0-3985 GCA_036406715.1 Bryobacteraceae bacterium
GCCATTAGAGCGAAAACCGGCACGTACACGATGTGAGAGTTGGGCCGGATGCCGTAGATCAGCATCATGCCGACCAGCAGCAAAAACGTAAGCGCGAAATCCACCAGCGTGGCAAGCACCGTTGCCAGCGGCACGGCGAGACGCGGAAAATACACCTTCCCGATCAACTGCGAGTTGCCGACCAGGCTGGTAGCGGACTGTGTCAGCCCCTGGGCGAAAAACGTCCACGGCGCCAGGCCCGCCAGCGTGAATATTGGATACGGGATGCCGTCGGACGGCATCTTTGCGAGGCGGCCGAAGATCAGGCTGAAGACCAGCATCGTGAGCAACGGCTGCAACAGCGCCCACGATGCCCCCAATGCGGTTTGCTTGTACCGCACTTTCACATCCCGCCACGCCAGGAAATACAGCAGCTCGCGGTAAGTCCAAAGCTCGCGCAGTTTCAGCGCGACCCAACCCCGCGACGGTTCGATCCGTAGGACCGGGCCTTCAACGCCTTCGACCGGAATGGGCGTGGCCGCCGGAACTTTCACGTCAAACGTAGCCATGGATGCTCCGCGTCAACTTGCTTTCGTAGCCGCGCCCGAATGAAGGCGCACTTCCGGCTGGTACTCGGGCGCAAGTTCCTTCATTTTGGCCAACACGGCACTTACATTCCGGTCGTTCAGTGCTCCCTTTAACTCCGTGATCCAGCGCTGCATCTCGGAATACGCGAGCCTTCGCCCGGTGAAGATCATGATCTTCTCGTGATACGTCGGTCGCAGGTCGTCGCCGTCGGTGCGCAGTTCCTCGAACAGTTTTTCGCCGGGCCGAAGCCCGGTGAATCGTATGGGTATGTCCTCGTCCGGTTCGTGGCCGGACAGCCGGATCATGTTCCTGGCGAGATCGAGAATTCGAACCGGCGCGCCCATGTCGAGCGCGAAAATTTCCGAGCCGTTGCCCATAGTGGAAGCTTGCAGCACCAGTTCGACCGCCTCAGGGATGGTCATGAAGTAGCGCCGCATGTCCGGGTGTGTAACCGTCACCGGCCCGCCGGCCGCGATCTGCGCTTTGAAGATCGGCACTACGCTGCCATTGCTTCCCAGCACGTTTCCGAACCTCACGCACACGAATCGCGTCGCGGCTCCGCCTCTCAATGCCGGCATCGAGGACACTACCAGCTCCGCGATCCGCTTGGTGAGTCCCATGATGTTAGCGGGACGGACGGCCTTATCGGACGAGATCATCAGGAAAGAGCTCACCCGGTTGCGGTAAGCGGCCATCACCAGATTGTGGGTGCCGATGACGTTATTCCGTACAGCCTCGATGGTGTGCCGCTCCATAAGGGGAACGTGCTTGTACGCCGCCGCGTGAAAGATCGCCTGCACCGAGTGCCTCTGGATGACTTCCTCGACGCGCGTGTAATCCCGGATATCGCCGATTTCGGCCTGCAGCCGGAGTGACGGAAATTTCTGGCTCAGTTCCATCTCGATCCGAAACAGGTCCGTTTCGGACTGTTCGAAGGCCACCAGCTTCGCGGGATCGAAGCGCGACACCTGCCTGCATAACTCCGATCCAATCGATCCGCCGGCGCCTGTGATCATTACCGTCCGCCCGGTAATGGCTTCGCGGATGCGTTCCTCATCCAACTGCACCGGCTCGCGGCCAAGCAGGTCTTCGACCGACACCTCGCGGATCTGCTTGACGAGCACTTTTCCGGAAAGCAGTTCGCTCATGCCCGGAACGATCTTGCACGGCACGCCTGCCGCGCGGCAGTTCGCTAAGGCATCCGAGATCTGCCGCCCCGTGGCCGAGGGCATGGCGATCACGATTTCGCTCACTTTCGCGCTGCGCAGGCTCAGCCGTTCCACGATTCGCGCCGCTTCCCTTCCCCTCCCTAATACCGGAACTCCGAAAAGGACGGCGTTCCTCTTCCCGCGATCGTCATCGAGGAAACCGAGGACGTGAGTCTGAAGCATCGGATTGGCGCGTATCTCGCGGACGAGCGCCATCCCGGCCGCTCCCGCTCCGTAAATCAGGACTCCTCTCGTGTGTTCCCGCGACATGCCGCTCAGAACGGCTTCGTGATAGAGGCGCACGCACAGCCGGCCGCCCGAAGCCGCCAGGAAGCACAAAACGAAGTCAATGACGTAAACCGAACGCGGGAAACGCCACCCGACCAACCCGATCGTGGCGCCCGTGAATAGCGCCGATCCGATGATATTCGCCCAGACGATGCGGCGGAGATCGGCGACGCTCGCGAACCGCCACAACCCATGTCCGATCCGCAGCCACTGGAATACGGCCACCTTGCTGGCGAGCGCGATCCCCAGCGCCGCCGGCAGGAGGTTGATCTCCGAAGGCGGAACCGTGAAATCGAAGCGCAGCAGAAACGCGAATGCCAGCGAGACTACAACCGTGATGATCTGCCAAAAGACGATAATCGCCGTCCGGTGCGCGGCGACCACGTGTTTCGTGGCGCCAACGCCGGCTCCCAGCGCCCGAGACCACAGGCGTGCAGGTAACGCTTGTGTGATTTCCATTTGTGACCGAATTTCACTGATCCATACTAAAGCGGAGCTGGACTCTGGCCTGGGACTCGACAGGCTGGCCGTTCAACATCGCGGGCTTGTAGACGTAATGCCGCACCGCTTCGACCGCCGCTCCCCGCAAAAGCTCAGGTCCGCTTTCAGCCCGGACATCTTTCGTCCGGCCATTTACGTCGACCGTCGACAAGACCTCGACAACTCCGGAAACCCGCGTAGCCCGGGCGGCGGGCGGGTATACCGGCGGGACAGTTCGTACAATCGCAGCGGTAGTCGCGCCCTGGGATGTAGGAACGCGCTGAGGTGTCGGAACGCCCTGAGGCTTCGGAGCGGTCGGCGCGGGTGGCGCGGGCGGCGCCCCGCCCATCACCAGGGCGGGTTCCGCGGGCAGGCCGCCGGTCGCGTTTCGTTCCGTTAGGGCAGGCGGCGCCGGCAACGGAACGCTCTCTACCCCCTGCTTGGTCGCAATCACTTCGTCGCTGGCCGGCGGGGGGGTGAATGCCTGCTTCGTCAAAAGCGGGGGGACCTTCATGGCCGGTCGAGACCCGAAGGATTTTTCTTTGTTCGTGGCGACGTCCTGATCTGCGGTATCCCGCGATGCCGGGGCCGATTCAGCCGCGGGGTTCTGCGCCCGCATCAGCTCTCGGATGGCGCTAAAAAGACCGTCCCTCGTAGCGGAAGACTCGTCACTGGTCTGCGGACGACGCGCCGCCGCGCCAGGCAGAACTCCGGCAGCCGCGCGGACCGATTCGGCGAGCGTCCGTTGGTGCGCGGTGTCGAAAACCTCGAGCCGGAAGCTGACTTCGTCCGTCATAGGCGCATAAACCAACGATCCGTTGCGCAGGTCGTTCGCATCGAGCGCGAGGTCTTTGTGATAGTCGCCATCCACAATTTGAAGATGGCCGTTGGATGCCGATTGCACAATCACTGCCTCTCGGTTCCATCGCAAATGCCATTCCGCGCCGATTCTTTCGGCGCGCAGATCCAGCCAGGCAGCGTCTTGCGCGACCTTCTGAGTTGCCTCTCTCGTTTCGGGGGCTGGCAGCGCGCGGTACTGGATCGCTCCCAATGCCACGAGCCCCGCTGCGATGGCGCCGCCGAGAGCCCAGGCCGCTTTCTTGCCGATAATGGGCCGCTCATCCATGCCAGGCAGGCGGCTCGCATCGCGCTCTTCAACCGCGGGGAACGCCTGAAGGCGCGCCCCGTTCTTCTGAACCCCGGAGGCCACGCTGTCGCCGTTCGTGCCCTCTACGAGTTCCCGCCGGCTGAACGGGAATGCGGCTTTGCGCGCGGCGGTCAGGCGGCCCTCTGCGGTGGTGAAAAATCGGCCCGAGAGGTTGTGACCCGAGCCCCAAACGAACAGGAACACGGAGCCCGGCTGTTCGAAGAATCGGGCGAACATGCGCGCATCATCGCTGGTGATCGTCTGAGGACCGCCCGAGCTCGTCCGGTATAGCCCG
>DASXAK010000014.1:0-17953 GCA_036406715.1 Bryobacteraceae bacterium
GCTGATAGTGATGGCAGCGGTATTTTCCCTGGTGGCCGGGAAGGCCGTGGCGCAGATCAGAGCTGCGCTGATCAAGAACGTCGATGAGCCGGGCCGACTGCCGTATGTTCATCAAGTAGATGTTTTTCCCTGCAACTTCCAATGCCAGGCAGATTTCCCTGCCGTACCGGCAGGAAAGCGCCTGGTCGTTGAACATGTGTCTGCGTTAATTGTGATGAATCCCGGGACGCCACCAATACCCTTTTTGTGGCTCGATGAAAACACCGCTTCGAGCTCTAATTTCATCAGAGCCGTCGTGCAAGGGAATTTCTCCGTAAGCGTTCGCTCGGACAATCTAAATTTCTTGACACTCAATAGGGATGTGCGAACGTACTATGAGTCAGGAACAACCCCGAGGCTCAACGTTTTTGACATGCCGCCAAACGGTTTAAGTCAATCTTTCGTTTTGACAGGTTATCTGATTGACGCCACGAATTAGACTGACAGCGCGGACCAGACAACAGGAGAAAATTCAGATGAAACGTTTCGCGACTTATGGCCTGGTGGCCCTCGGGATCTTGTTCCTGGCCGCCGTGGCGGGTGTCTTTTCGAGCGTCCGAGCCCTGGCGCAAACCACGATCCGAGCGGCGCTGGTGAAGAATGTGGACGAGCGCGGGAGAGTGCCGTATCAGGCCGAAGTAGAAACATGCTCGAATAACGTGGTGGCCGTTTGCACCCTGCTCTTCCCGTCAATCCCAGCGGGCAAGCGGCTTGTAGTTGAACATGTAAATGGCATTTTTGTGCGCGCTGATCAAAATGCAGGCAACGGGGTCCTTCCGGTACTCCTTACTGATTGTCGCCCTCTCAGTGGCTGTCCTGATCCGTTCCGCGTCGCGAACCGGCCCACTTTCGTCCTACCCATATACACGATAGAGTCCGATGAGTGGGGCGTATCCGCGAACTTGCTCGCATATGTCGAAGAGGGGGCTCAGCCGGCGGTTGGAGTCTTAATTTCTAACTTCGCGCAAGGCGGCTTTTTTTCACCGTTCGTCACCATAACCGGCTATCTGATCGATAAAACGAACTAACCCTCGCAGAGCGTGACCGCGGCTGCACGGGACGCAATGTTACCGCGAGAGGAGGTGAACCGAGGTGGCTTTGATCACCGCCGCAACGGAATCTCCGGGGTGGAGTTGAAGATCGGTCACTGATTGCGTGGTGACCAAGGCCACCAGCGGGAAACCGCAATCGAGTTCGACTCGCGCCACCGCGCCCTCCACGAACACAGCGCGGATGCGGCCAGCCAGGCGGTTGCGGGCGCTCGACGCGGCCGGCGATCCAGGGGCCAGCGTCACTTCTTCCGCGCGTATACACGCAAACACTGCGCCGTTCTCGCCCGTATCGAGGCACTCCAGGTGCGCTGAACCGACCTGGAGCGTGCACAGACCCGATTGGCGCGCGATCACCTCTCCCGGCAGAACATTTTCTACTCCGACCGATTCGGCGACCCGGACATCCGCCGGTTGACGGAAGACCTCCGAGACGGGGCCCGCGTGGCGCGTCTCGCCGTCGATCAGAACGGCCATCCAATCTCCCAAGGCCTGGGCTTCGATGCGGTCGTGAGTGACGATGATGCTGGGAACGCCGCCTTCCACAAGCGTGCGCCGCAGCTCATGACGTAAGCGCGTGCGCGTCGCGGCGTCGAGCGCCGACAACGGCTCATCCAGCAGCAGCAAGGCCGGCTCGGCCGCGAGCGCGCGCGCCAGAGCGACGCGCTGCTGCTCGCCGCCGGAAATGTTTCGCGGCAGCCGGGGCGCGAGACCCGCGAGGCCGAACCGCGCCAGCCAGTCCGATGCTTTCTCGGGATGGCGCGCCGCGAATGCTACGTTGCGCTCGACGGTCAAATGCGGAAACAGAGCATAATCCTGGAACACGAATCCAGCCCGCCGTTGTTGAGGAGCCAGTGCGATGCCGCGCGCCGAATCAAACCATGCCGCATCGCCGAACTCGATGATGCCTTCATCCGGCTGTTCCAATCCCGCCAGCAGGCGGAGGAGCGTGGTCTTGCCCGAACCCGAGGGGCCGAACAGCACGGTCACACGCGCCTGGTCGAGTGGAACCCGAAGGTTCACCTCTAGCGTGAAACCGGAAGCCAGGCGTTTGCGGCACGCGCACCTTAGTTCGTTGGCCATACCGCCCAGATACGCCGTTGCAGTGCATAGGTGGCCGCCAGCACAGTGAACGAGACGCCGAGAAGCAGCAGCGAAGTTTCGGTCGCGGCGCGATAGTCGAGTGCCTGCACCTGGTCGTAGATCGAAATCGAAACCGTGCGCGTGACCCCGGCGATGTTGCCTCCCACCATCAGCACGACGCCGAATTCGCCGATCGTGTGGGCGAAGCTAAGGATCGCTCCAGTCGCGATTCCCGGCATGGCCAGCGGCACAACGATGCGCCGGAACGCCGAAACGCGCGACACGCCGAGACACCAGGCGGCTTCCACCAGCTTGCGATCCACCGAGCCGAAGGCGGCGGTCATCGGCTGCACCGTGAAAGGAAGGCTATACAAGATGGAGGCCACCAGCAAACCGCCAAAAGAAAATGGCAGGATGCCGCCGCCGCTCAGCTTGCCATAGAGCGCGCCGAGCGGGCTGCGAGGCCCAATTGCGAGCAGCACGTAAAAGCCAAGCACCGTCGGGGGCAGAACCAGGGGAAGCGCCACCACCGCTTCCACCAGAAATTTCCAACGCCGCGGCGAATACGTGAGCCAGTATGCCAGCGGCATTCCAACAATCAACAGAACCGCGCTGGTGAGCGCGGCCAGCCGGAGACTCAGCCAGATTGCCTGCCAATCCATATCAGTTCGCGGGGCGTTCAAAACCGTATTGCTGCAGCAGGCGGACGCCTTCCGCCGAGCGGATCCAGGCGGCGAACGCGCGCGCGGCCGGAGAGTCTTTGACGATCAGGCCGCCTTGCTCGATTTTCGGATAGCTTCCGGCCGGCAATTCCCAGTAACGTCCCTGCGCCCGGACGGGCGGCGCCACCGCCAGCGAAAGCGCGACGATGCCGGCATCGGCCGCGCCACTCTCGACGAACTCGAGGGTTTGCGTGATATTTTCTCCCAACACGAGCTTCTCTTTCAGCCGATCATATACGCCGACGCTGTGCAACGCGGCTTCGGCTGCGCGTCCATAGGGCGCATGTTGGGGATTGGCGATCGCAAGATGCCGCAGGCTGCCGGACTGAAGCAGGGTGGCGGGATCGAGCGACGACGAAGATGGAACCCAGACCACAATCCGTCCAACGGCATAAACAAACAAGGAATCGGGGGCACCGATGCCCCCGCCGAGCAACTGCCGCGGATAATCGACGTCCGCCGACAGAAAAACATCAAAGGGCGCCTGGTTCCGGATCTGCGCAAAAAAATTCCCGGACGAGCCGTACGCGACCCGCACGTCGATATTCGAATGCGCCGCCCGGAATTCTTGTGTCAATGTGTCGAGGGCGAATCGGAGATCGGACGCGGCGGCCACCGACAGCGATTGCGGCCCCGGGCGGGATCCACAGGCGGCACTCGCCAAGCATACACACAGGGCGATTGCAAATACGAGCCTGTACGGATCAGCCGGCCGGGTGGATTTCGTCATCTATAAAAGACAATGACTCTCACAAGAGACGATAGCACGGCCGCGGCTGAACGGCTTGGCAGGCTGGAGGCCTGCGGCACTTAGCTCGGAAGCTTGTAGGCGATCAGTTCGGCCGGGAAGCCGGGGCCGCCGATCGCCACTACGATGTACTGCTTTCCGTTCAGTTCGTAGGTCATGGGCGTGCCGGTCTGTCCCGCCGGCATGTAGACGGCACCCAACTCTTTGCCGGTTGCTTTGTCGTAAGCCCGCAACATCGCACCCACCTGGCCGGACGGCGTCGTGAAGGTGCCGCGCTCGCCGGCAATCACCAGCGTCTTGGTGACGAGCACGCTGAACACGCCCGGGCGGCCCGTGCGTGGAATGTTCACCCCCTTCAGCGCCGGATGATTGCGAATGTTATCCGGCGTTTCGCCATGCGCGATCTGCCAGATGATGTCTCCCTTGTTGAGATCGATCGCCGTGATGCTGGCGTACGGGGGCTTCACCAGCGGCAGGCCTTGCACCGTGAGGCCGGGGCCCGCGCCTTCTCCGCCTGCTGCTCCGCCGCGGCCACCGCGACTGGCCGGACGCGGCGCCGCGTTGCCCGCAATGTAACGCATGTCGGACCGGTTGTTCTCCGGCGGCAGCAGCCCCAGCGAGCTCAGCGATCGTTGGGAGGGAAGGTAGGCGATGTGGGTCTCGGGATCGAAAGCGCCTCCTGCCCAATTCGTTCCGCCCGCCGCCGACGCCAGTGCGAGGGTCGCGTACGGGCCTTCCGGCTTGCTCACCACAGGCGGAGTGAAGATGGGTCCTAGCTTGTATTTCGAAGCCACCTGAAGTCCTTCCGCGTGGAGCTCGGGCGTGAAGTCAATCACGTCATCGACCGTGAATCCCTGGTGGTCGTAGGCGGGCGGCTTGACCGGGAACGGCTCGGTCGGCGAATACCATTCGCCCGGCACGTCGCCCTTTTCCACCGGCCGCTCTTGCATGCCAAAAATCGGCTGGCCGGTCACGCGGTTGAACACATAAAGGAACGCCTGCTTGGTCGGCTGCGCCACAGCTTTGACTGTCTGGCCGTTTTGGGTGATGTCGACGAGCATCGGCGCATCGGGGATATCCATGTCCCAGATGCCGTGGTGCACAAGCTGGTAGTGCCACTTCCGCTGTCCGGTTTTCAGATCGACTGCGACCACGCTTTCGCCGAAGAGGCCGTTGCCCGGCCGGTGGCCGCCGTAGTAGTCGCCGGTCGGCAGCTCGACCGGAATGAACGCCATTCCCAACTGCTCGTCCACGCTGATCTGGCCCCAAGAGCCGGCGTTGCCGGTGTAGTCTGACGAGTCATTCAGCCAGGTGTCGTAGCCGAATTCTCCAGGCTTTGGGATGGTGTGGAAGATCCAAAGGCGTTTGCCCGTCTTCACGTCGAACGCGCGCACGAAGCCCTTGACGTTGGTCTTGCTGGTCGGCACGCCGCCCGGTTTGTGCGCGGCGCCGACAATCACGGTATCGCCGGCTACCACCGGAGCCGCATGCAGGCCGATCTCGCTGCTTTCGAGATCGATCTGCTGGTCGTCATTCATCTTCAAATCGACCGCGCCGTTCTCGCCGAAGCCCGGAATGGAATTGCCGTTTTTCGCATTCAGCGCGATGAGGCGATAGCCAGGCGTCACATAGAGGATCCGTTCTTCGCGGCCGTCGGTCCAATACGCCAGGCCGCGGCCGGAGAGCTTGCGGGGCGCGACATCGCCGCGCTTGCCTTCCTGTTCGCCATGGACCCACAGCAATTCGCCGCTCGCGGCATTCAGCGCCACCACCGCGCGGCGTGTGCCGGCGGTCGAATACATGACGCCGTTGACCATCAGCGGCGTGCCTTCGAGGTTATATTCCGGCGTCGGCCCGAGATTCTCGGTCTTGAATCGCCAGGCGACTTGCAGTTGATTGAAGTTCGCGGCGCCGATCTGGTCGAGGGGCGAGTAGTGTGTGTTCCCAAGGTCTCCCCCGTAGCTACGCCACTCGCCACTTTTCGCGCCCGTCTGCGCCCATAAAACGCCGGCCGCCAGCATCCATGCGATCGTCCACCCGCAGAATCTTCGCCGCATTCCGTCCTCCCGCGCGAACTGCCTTCCGCGCTGACGTAAAATTATATGTCAAGCGGTCGCGGATTGCGTTCGGAAGAGTCGGCCGCTACACTCCGCAAAGGAGGGCTTCTTCCTATGGCAAGAATCGCGGGTCTCCTCCTGTTGGCTGCCGCCGCGGCTTTCGGGCAAGCGCAGACGTCCACAGCAGTCTCCGGCGCCGTGCAGACGCGCACAGCAGGCGGCCAGTTTTCGGCCGGTTTTCCCGGCCCCGGCCGGTTCGCGCCGCCGGCCGTCCAGGGCATGCCCTATTCCGCCGAAGAAATCCAGGAACGCCAGCAAACGCTCAGCGACGGCACACATATCCAGCAGACGATGTCGAACCGGAAGATGTACCGCGATGCGCAAGGCCGCACGCGCACGGAACGGCCGATGATGATGCGGCTGGATGGGCAGGCAGGGCCGGTGATCGTTGAGATCACCGATCCCGTTGCGGGCGTGCAATACACGCTCGACACGCAAAATAAAGTGGCGCATCGCGTCGCACTGCAGCCGTTCCCTTCGGGGGGTGGTCGGGGTGGAAGGCTCGGCGCGGCCATGCCTGTCCCGCCTTTAGTTGCTACGGCGACCGCCGTGGCCGGACCGACTGTCGCCGCGATCAACTCCGTTCCCGCGCCTCCACCGCCTCCGGTCACGGGTGTGCTTGGAGACGCGCTGACGATCGGAGGCAGGACCGTCGGCCCTCCGATCCGACCCACGATCGAAAAGCTCGGGACCCAGGTCATCGAAGGCGTGCTGGCCGAAGGACAACGGCAAACCATGACGATTCCCGCCGGCTCCCAAGGCAACGATCGCGACATCCACGTCATCACCGAGACGTGGATGTCTGTCGATTTGAAAATGGCGGTCTACCACAAGATGTCCGATCCGCGTTCCGGCGACAACGTCACGCGCCTGACCAACGTCAGCCGCAATGATCCGGATGCGCAGCTCTTCCAGCCACCGGCGGATTATCAGGTGGTCGACGAAACCGGCCCGTTCAACATCCACTTTCAGCAATAATGCTTTCGCGACGCACTTTTTCGAAGGGACTTGCGGCCGCTCCGGCTGTCCTGCGCGCGCAACCCGGCGCGCTTCGGGCGCGCGTCAAAATCGACACCGAACGAACCATCGGCGAGATCGACCCGAAGCTCTACGGCAACTTCATCGAGCACCTCGGACGCTGCGTCGACGGCGGCGTATTCGAAGAGAAATCACCGCTGGCCGATGCGAACGGCTACCGGCGCGACGTGCTCGATGCCGCCAAGAAGCTCCACGTCAGCATCCTGCGCTGGCCGGGCGGAAACTTTTCGTCTAACTACCATTGGCGCGACGGCATAGGCCCGCGCGACCAGCGGCCGCCGCGCTTGGAAATGGCGTGGGGCACGGTTGAAAGCAACCGCTTCGGCACGCACGAGTTTCTCGATTACAGCGAGAGGGTGGGGGCCGAGCCGTACATCTGCGTGAATCTTGGGACCGGAACCTGGGAAGAGGCGCAGCAATGGGTGGAATACTGCAACTCCGGCGAAGACACAGCGATGACTCGCCTGCGCAAACAGAACGGCCGGCGCGATCCGTGGAAAGTCGTCTACTGGGGGCTTGGTAACGAAATCGACGGCCCCTGGCAGATGGGCCATCGCAGCGCCGACGATTACGGCAAATTCGCGCTCGAAGCCGCCAAGCTGATGAAGCTCACCGACCCGGCCGTCAAGCTGATCGCCGCCGGCTCTTCCAATTTTGGCGCGGGCTCCGACTGGACCGGCTGGAACCGCACTGTCCTCGAGTATCTCAAGAACCACGCCGACTATCTTTCGCTGCACACGTATGTCGGCAATCCACAAAACGACTACGGCGATTTTCTGGCCAGCTCGGTTGAACTCAGCTCGCGCATCAAGACGGCCGAGGGGATTATCGATGCGGCGCTGTCCGGCGTGCGCAACCGAAAAATCTCCATCGCCTGGGACGAGTGGAATGTCTGGTATCGCGCCCGCGGCGCGCAGGAGCGCGGCCGCCGCATTCTCGAAGAACACTACAATCTCGAAGACGCGCTAGTGGTGGCCACGTTCCTCAACGCCTTCGTCAACCACGCGAACGTCGTGAAGATCGCCAACATGGCGCAGTTGGTGAACGTGATTGCGCCCATCTTCACTAACGAACAGGGCCTCTACTTACAGACGATTTATTACCCGCTGCAGTTGTTCGCCGCCAATACTAAAGGCAAGGCGCTCGAGTTATTCGTCGATTCTCCTACGTACAAGAGCCGCCGGTTCGATGACATTCCTTATCTAGATGCCTCCGCCGGCTTCGATAGCGGCACTATGGTGCTCAACATCGTCAACCGCCACCTCGACCAGCCGGTCGACACCGAGTTCGATCTCGAGGACAAGCAGTTCAGCGGTCCGGTCGAGATCACCGAAGTCAACGGCCCCGATGTCAAATCCGAAAACAACTTCGACGCCGTGAACGTGAAACCGGCTCAGCATTCGATGGCCGCGCAGGGGAGGAGACTGCAATACCGGTTCCCGCCGCACTCGTATACGATGCTGCGGGTGAAGCTGGCGTAGCGGGATGGTCTTGACACTTCTGCCGTTCTCGCCATTCTGCTGGCGGAGAGAGACGCGGCGGCCTTCGCCCGGATGATCGAGAAGGCCGGTACGTGGCGAATGTCGGCGGCGAACTACCTCGAAGCGGCATTGATTTTCGATAATCGCGGAGACCCTGTGGCCAGCCGCGAGTTCGACCTGTTCTTCCGGAGATCGGGCATCGCAATCGAACCGGTCACTTTCGAACAGGTCCAGATCGCACGGCAGGCCTATCGTGATTTCGGGAAGGGAAGGCACGGGGCAGGCTTGAATTTCGGCGACTGTCTGTCGTACGCTCTCGCAAAATCGTTGGACGAGCCGCTGCTGTTTAAGGGCTTGGATTTCACCCGAACCGATATCGAAGTGGTCCGGCCGGGTTGAAGTCCATCACTTCGTCTTCGTCAACTTCTCTTCTACGCTGCGGACCTTATCGGCCATCGTCTGCTTGCGATCGGTGCGCGTCCCGAATTTCATGGTGGTCGAAATCCGCGGCACGCCGGCCGTGTGCAGCGCCTCGTGGCAGCGTTTCACGGCCGCAAAGACTCGTTCCCATTCTCCTTCGACGTTCGTCCCGTAGGCGTGCAGGGTCGTGCTTAGCCCCGCCTCCGCGAAAATGCGCTCGCACACCGCGATCTCCTTCGAAACCGAAACTCCCACGCCCAGCGGGATGATGCAGACATCGGCGATCACGTCCATACGGGATATTGTGCCTCAGCCCTGCAGCACTCGACGGGGAAGGAAGTGGAATCCGGCTGGACGCCCGAGTGAACGAGGGCTCCACCAGCACAGCGCCTTCGCCTCTTTCCGAATTGGCCCGGGATTCGTTACACTTCGGAATTCCCGCCAGTTGTCAGCGTTTCGTGAGTTTTCGCACTCCCAGCCGTGGTGTCCGAAGTATCTGGAATTACAAGTGCAAAAGCGTTTGGCCCGGGAGGCCGGCTCATTCAAATGATATCGGATCAGACAATTCAGCTTCAACCGCAGGGCGCCTTCGCCAGCGTCGGCGATCCAGAATCGGACGCGCACGTCAATGGCGAGTACTTGCGAAAGAACCCGACGTGGCACGTGGAGCACTCATCCTGGAAAGCGGGAAACGTATTGCGGATGCTGCACAAACACAATCTCAACCCCGGCTCCGTCTGTGATGTCGGCTGCGGCGTCGGAGAGGTGCTCCGGCAATTGCAACTCAACATGAACCCGGAATGCCGGCTTTGGGGCTACGACGTCGCCCGTGACGCTATCCGCCCGGCCAAGACGCGGGAAAACGAGCGGATGAAATTCGAGCTGGCCGATCTCACCGCGATCGAGACTCCCCGCTTCGATTTGCTCGTCATGACGGAGGTGGTTGACCACGTCGAGGACTGCTTCCGCTTCCTGAGAGCGCTTCGCCAACGCGCCGAGTGGAAGATCTTCAGTTTCTCGCTCGATTTTTCCACGGAAAGTTCGCTCCGGCCCGGCGTGTTATTGCGTTGGCGCGAATTCATCAGCCACATCCATCAATTCAACCAGCCTATTGTGATGGACCTGCTGCGGCGCACGGGATACGAAGTGGTCGACTATTATTACGCGCCCTGGCACTGCGGGCCGTCCAATTTCGCCGCACGCGTGAAGAAGGGGCTTAGCGCGCTGGTATTCAAGATCAATCCCGATCTCGCCGCGCGCCTGTTCATCGGGTATAACCTGATCGTGCTCGCCCGTTAGGGCGCCGCTTGCGCGCCTCGGCCTTGACCACCGCGTCAAACCCCGCCAGCAGATTCTCGCGCCGCGAGTAGGGGCCGGGAGTATAGGCGCGCGACTGAATTCCTAGCTGCGACTGCTCGACGATGTGCCAGTCTTCGCGATTGGTGCGGTCCCAAAACTCGACCGCGTCGCTGCCATCGAAATCGGGCTTCGCCAGTTCGGCCGGATGAAAATACCATTCGCACACGATTTCCGTGCGGTCCACCGCCTTCGGCCAGAGCGTGTGAATCAGCATGTAATCGGGGTGTAAGGCGAGCAGCAGGTTCGGATAGATGGCGTAGTAGTGAACTTGACGGCGCTGCGTTTCACTCAGCCCCGGCAGGTAGGCGCGGCGCAGCCGGCCGTCGGTGCTCATCGTCGCGGCGGCGCCGGAGAATCCCATCGCGCCTCCAATGTAGTTCGCCTGGGGCGGTTCATTGTCCGCGCCGAGATAATCGGTGAGGCGGTTAAGACCCGGGTGCACAAACGGGCAGTGCAGGCATTCGTTGTAATTCAGCACCACCAGCTTCCAATTTGCCTTTACGTCATAGACGATGCGGCGATGCATACGGAGTTCTTCCATTCGCCACGCGAAGAATTTCCGCGAAAGCTCGCCCAGTTGCCGTTCGAGCGGTTTGGGCCGGGCGCCCAGGTGCAGAAAAATGTGCCCGTCCCAGAGAGCCGTGCGAATCGCCTGCAGCGGATAATCCTCCCGCGCAAATGCCACACCTTCCATGTGCGGAGCGCCGAGAAGCCGACCGTCGAGGGCGTAGCTCCAGCCGTGATATGGGCACAGGATGCGTCCGCCGAAGGTGCCTTCGGACTCCGAGCACAGGCGTGTGCCCCGGTGCCGGCAGATGTTGTGGAACGCGCGGAGTGCGCCGTCGTCGGCGCGCGTGACGATGAGGCTTTCACCGGCGGCCTCGCGCAGAAAATAGTCACCCGGGTGGGGGATGGAATCAGCCCGCCCGGCGCAGAACCAGCGCTCGCCGAAAAATCGCTCGATCTCCTCGCGAAACAGGGAGGGATCCGCGTAGTATCGCGCCGGAAGCGTTTTGGCGTTTTTCCTCACAGGGACATCGTACGTCAGCGCGGCTGACGGATGCGTCGCGACTCGATTCGCTCGATTCCGCCGAGAGCTTTCAAGCAGGTCTGGAGAATCGAGCGCGCCGTCTCGTAGTGGCCGGCACCGGCCGTGACGCGAAGTCGCCGATCGATCCGCCGCCGTGTCTTGCGGCCGAAGTGTACGATCTGCCAGCCGCGCGCGGAGAGACGCACTCGTTTGGCGCGCCGGTCCTCGGCCTGTACCACCTCCACCGCTCCGAGCGCAGCCAGTTCGGCGACCGCCTTCGACGCGGCCTGCTGCGTCACCTCCATGCGCTCGGCCAGTTCGGTGATTGTCCGTTCTGATTCGATCAGGTGCTGAATGAGGAACCCGTGACTCTCCCGGACGTCGGCAAATCCCGCAGCCGCGGCGTGCTCGATGACGAGCTCGTTGACGCGAAATCCAAGGAACAACGCCAGATAACCCAGGTCGAGTTGGTCCAGCACACTGGCGGGCTTTTTCCCGCTTGATTGCACAACCATGGTTGTGTATTATACCAGCAAGGAGATAGGCAGCATGACCGAAACAAACGGAGACCGGGCGCGCCGCTATCTGGAAGCGGTTGCTTCCCTGAAGGCAGCTGAAGATGTCGCCGCGTTCTACGCGCCGGACGTGGTGCTGCAGGAGTTCCCCAATCGCATCGCCCCGCGCGGCCGCATCCGCCGGGCAGAGGAGATGCGCGCGGCGTACGGCAAGGGCCAACAGTTGCTCCGTTCGCAGACGTTCGAAGTACGCCGCCTCGTGGAATGCGGCGACGAAGTCGCGGCGGAAGTGGAGTGGACAGGCACGCTCGCCATGTCGTACGGCGACCTACCGGCGGGCGCCGAGATGAAGGCCTATGTGGGCATGTTTCTCACGTTTCGCGACGGCAAAATCGTTTCGCAGCGCCAGTACGACTGCTACCCGCCGTTCGGGGAAGCGTTCGTGCCATAATCGTCCATCGAGGTGAGCATGTCGCAGAATTTGGAGACGGTCCGGGGCTTCTACGAAGCGATGGGGCGCGGGGATATTGCTTTCGTGCTCGGCGTGTTTGATGCGCAGATCGAATGGAACGAAGCGGAGAACTTCATCTACTCGGACTTCAAGCCGTTCATCGGACCGCAAGCGGTCTTAAGTGGGGTCTTCGGACGGTTTGCGGCCGAATGGGAGCGGTTTGGCGCAACTCCCGAGCAGATGCTGGATGCCGGCGACACTGTTGTGGCTTTCGGCCGTTACAACGGCACGTACAAGGCGACCGGCGCAGCAGTGAATGCACAGTTCGTGCACGTCTTCACATTACGCGACGGCAAACTCGCCAAGTTTCAGCAGTACACCGATACCGCACAGTTCCGTAACGCGGTGAATCGCGGCGCATCGGCCGGGGCGTAGCAGGCTCGGCAGGCCGGAAGCCTGGCTCACTGTATACTAGCGGCATGCGTTTCGCCGCGCGTTCCCTGCTTCGCCGGCCCACATTCGCGGCCGCTGCGATTCTCACCATGGCGCTCGGCATCGGCGCCAACGTCGCCGTGTTCAGCGTAATCTACGGCGTTCTGCTGCAGCCTCTCCCGTTTCGCGATCCGGGCCGCCTGGTGCAGATCTGGGAAACGCACCCGGCCTTTCCGCGGCTGCAGGTCACTGTGCCTGATTTTCACGACTGGCAGGCACAGACGCAGAGCTTCGAGCAGATCGGAGCGCACACTCTCGCGGCGATGGACCAGATGACGCTTCTCGGCGCCGGGGAGCCCGAGGCGGTCCACGGCACGCACGCTACCTACGACCTCTTCTCGACCATGGGCATTCAGCCGATCTTTGGCCGGGCGTTCACGGCTGATGAGGACCGCCGCCACGCGCGCGTGACGGTGATCAGCGAAAGACTGTGGCGGCGGAAGTTTGGATCCGACTCAAACATCGTCGGCCGGCAGATCCGGCTCGAGCCGTTCTCCTTCACCGTCATCGGCGTCGTCTCCGCGCAGCAGTCTTTTCCGCAATGGGCGGATCTGTGGATCCCGTTTTCCCTTCTCGAAGACCAACTGCAGACGCTTCGCAAGTATCATCCGCTCGAAGTGATCGCGCGCCTCAAGCCCGACGTCAGTGCGGCCCGGGCTCAGCAGGAGATGCAGGCCCTCGCCCAGCGCCTCGCGGAAAAATATCCCGACACCAACGGCCGGGAGAGCGCGGAGGTGATTCCGCTCGCCACGGAAGTGACCGGTGACGTACGGCCCTCGCTGCTGCTGGTGTGGGCAGCCGTCGGGCTGGTCTTGCTGATCGCGTGCGCCAATGTAGCGCACCTGCTGCTCGCGCGAATCATGGAGAGACGGGACGAACTGGCTATCCGCGCCGCGCTGGGCGCGAGTGCCCGACATTTGATCGCGCACATTCTGAGCGAGAGTCTGCTGCTGGCCGGCTTGGGCGGAGCCGCGGGACTGGTGGTTTCCTTCTGGACGAGCCGGCTTCTGCGCACGCTCGCGCAAGATCAGATTCCGCGCATGGAAGGGATTGGGTTTCCAATGCCCGTCTGGCTGTTTGCGCTGGCAATCTCACTACTCTGCGCCATGCTGTTCGGCTTGCCCGCCTGTGGTCGCCTTCTTCGGGACCGGCGCGCGGCCGGCCGCTCGGTGATCCGGTCTCGTTCGCGTTTTATGCGGGCCTTGATGACGGCGGAGGTGGCGTTGGCCTTCGTCACCCTCGTGGCGGCCTCGCTGCTCTTGCGCAGTTTTGCAGGGCTGCTGGCTCAAAACCCGGGCTTTGACGCGCGCGGCGTAGTGGCGGTGGATGTCTCTCTTCCGCGTGCCCCCAATCAACCAGCGCCGGTCTTTCGCGCACAGGTCTTGCCCGCCCTCCGGGCTCTCCCCGGCGTCGAACAGGTTGCCGCGGCGAATACCGCGCCCATGAGTCTGCTGCCGACCGAGCACAGCCGCTGGGCCACTCGTTTCGGAATCGAAGGCCGTACCTTCGCCTCCGGGCAATATCCGGTGGCTCAGATTCGATTTGTCACACCCGAATACTTCGGCCTGCTGGGGATTCCGCTGAAGCGCGGCCGCCGGCTCGATGGTTCCGACGAAGGCAAGCCCCGATGTGTCATCAATGAGACTCTCGCGCGAACGTTTTTTCCGGGAAAGGACCCAGTCGGCCGTCATCTCATCCTCGGCGTCATGGATGCGCGGCAGGGCGCGGTCGAGATTGCCGGCGTCGTCGGGGACGTGCGGGAGTTTAATCTCGATGAGGAACCGGCACCGACGTTCTACACGGTCGATGGCGGCTCGGGCACCGTCCTGCTGAAGACCGGGCGCGACGCCGGCCCGCTCGACCGCGAGATTCGCCAGGCCATCCACGCGATCAACGGCGACAGCGTCATTCGGCCGGCGCGCAACCTGCGCCAGAATGTCGACGACGCGCTGGCACGCCGCCGGTTCGCGCTCACGCTGATGACCGTTTTCGCCGGACTCGCCGCTCTCCTGACAGTCGCGGGATTGTATAGCTTGCTGGCGTACTCGGTGAGCACGCGTCTGCGCGAGTTTGGTCTGCGCGCCGCGGTGGGCGCGATGCCGCGCGAGCTGGTATCGATGATTCTGCGCGAAGCCTTCCTGCTGGCGATACCGGGCCTCATCGCCGGACTGGCGCTCTCGCTGGCGCTGTCGCGCTTTATGAAAAGTCTGATCTATGCGCTCTCGCCGGCCGATCCCATATCGCTCACCGCTGCCGCTGTTCTGCTGTTCGTCCTAGCTTCGTTGTCGGCCTGGCTGCCGGCCAGACGGGCCGCGGCCGTCGATCCCGCTGCGGCATTGCGCGCCGAATGACTGCGCCTCTGCGTTCCTCTACTTTGGTTATCTCCCGTTCGCAGACCAAAGAGGACGAGATGGTTCCGGCCGGCATCCGGCAAAATGCAAGAAATGAAGATTGGCCGGATTGTCCCGTTGACGCTCGCGCTGCTTATCCTGGCACTGGCTGTCGCCGTGCGTCTCAATCCCTCATTGATTATTCTTGCCGCCCGGGATGTCCAGGTGCGGAGCCCGTTTTGCTCGGTCTGGAAAGCCAGCCTCGATGGCCGCATTAAATTGCGGCAGCAGGCGCTGACCGATGAGATTGCCAGATCCAGCCGGCTGGTCCGGCGCGACGGAGATCTGGCGCTGTGGAGCACGCCGCGGGGAGAGTTCTGGGTTCCTCAAGGAGACAACCAGATTGTGGCTCTGTTGCTGGCGCAGGAAGACCGCGAAATCTATGGAACCGGTGAATGGGCCGTGCAGCCAGACGACGTGGTGCTGGATGTGGGAGCGTATATCGGTACCTGGACCAAGCAGGCGTTGGCGCGGGGCGCGAAGCGCGTCATTGCTATTGAGCCGACGCCGTCATCCCTAGAGTGCCTGAAACGGAATCTGGCGGCGGAGGTGGCGGCGGGCAAAGTCGTCATCTATCCGAAAGGCATCTGGGATTCCGAGGGCTCGTTGACTCTGTTCGCCAACAGCAAGAGCGGCGTCGGCAACAGTTTTATCGAAGAGAACGAGACCACCGAAAAAGTCGGCGGCATTCCGGTGACGACCATCGACAAACTGGCCGTCGAACTGGGCCTGACGCGAATCGATTTCATCAAGGCCGATGTGAAGGGTGCAACCGAACGGCTGCTGCGCGGCGGCTCTGCGGTGATTCAGCGGGACCGGCCTCGCCTGGCGCTATCGACCGAGGAAGTAGCCGACAATGCACCCGCCATCGCCGCGCTGGCGCAAAAGATTCAACCGGCCTATCAGCTGAAGTGCGGTCCCTGCCTCACCGACGGTAAGGCGATCTACACCGACGTTCTCTTTTTCCGCTGATTGCCTGCGCCGCAGCCAGCAAGACAGCCAGGGCAGGAGTCAGACTACTTCTTGGTCCACTCGTCCTTGACGTGGCCTTCGTTGATTTCCTTGTTGTTCTCGTCGCAGGAGTATTCCATGATCTCCTGGCCTGGCTTCATCAATACGAAGGTTCGAGTGTTCTTCCAGGGCTTCGTGTACATCTTCGAATCGTCGACCGTGATTTCGTACTTCAGATGCTGGAAATCGGGCCGGTCGATCCGCTCGATCACATGCAAGGCGTCGGTAGTGAGGCGTTCGGGCTCGGTATCGAGCCAGGTCCGGCCGTTGAAGCCGATGGTATCGATCACGAGCGTGTCCCCCTCCCACTTCCCGATCGAATTGCCCATCCACGTGGCATCGAGATCTTTGGGATGGCTGCGGCCATCGGTCGGCACGACATGAAACATATTGTTCTGCTCGAAAAGAATGGCCAGCCGGTTCGGGTTCTGGACGAACTCGAGCGGATACGGCGTTCCCCACGAACGAACGTATCCCCACGGCAGGCAGTGGACCCCGTAATCGAATTTCGGCTTAGCGTTTTCGGCCCGTCCATACGGAGTGAGCAGCGAGTCGAGATCCTTGAAACCGATACTGCTGCATCCGGGTGTGCCGCCCACGCAGCGCCCGCTGACATCCTTGCTCATATCGCCGACGCGCGGATGGTCCCAGACACCGCTTAGATCGGGCTTGCCGTTGGACAGCTTCGGCACCGATTGGCACAGCGCCGCGCCCGCGGCGAGAACCGTGACGCAAATTCCCGGGAAAATTCTCATACGGGAAACTCCTCCTCTGTGACTCAAGATCATATCGCGTCCGGAGGGTTAGGGGATTGATCGCTTGGCAGGTCGGAGACCTGCCCCACTTTAGCGGAACAGGCGCTCGAGTTTTTCGAGGGCGTGTTCAATGCTCTGCGGTTTCTCGAGCACGCCTGCGAACAGCTCGCCCTTCTCGCGAAAGCGCTCGCGCGCGTTGCGAATGTGGAACTGGTTTGGGTGGAGACCGTGCTTCACTTCGGCCCACTCGAGCGGCGTCGCGACCGGCGCCCCGGGATAGGCCCGCAGCACATAGGGAGCGGAAATGGTTTTGGATTTCGCGTTCTGCAGGTAGTCGAAATACACGCGGTTCTTTTTGCGTTTTTCTACGGCGCGCGGGGTCGTGAACAGGTCCGGATTGTCCTGAAACACCAACCGGGCGATCAGCTCAGCGAACGTGCGGGTCTCCTCATACGTATATATCGGCTCGACCGGGATGTAGACATGGAGTCCGTCGCCTCCCGTCGTCTTCGGATAGCCCGCCAGGCCGATGCGGTCGAGCACGCGCTTCACCAGCAGCGCCGCATCGACGATCATGTCGAACGGGCATTCCTGGGGGTCGAGATCGATGAGCACGAAATCGGGATTGTCGAGATTCGGCGAACGGCTCATCCACGGGTTGTGATCAATGCAACCGAGATTGACAAGATAGAGCAGGCTCGCGCGATCTTCGGAGAAAACGTAATTGATCGGCCTACCGTTGTGCTCCGAGTCGATCATCTCGGTGCGCAGCCACGGGGCGAACGCCTCCGGCACGTTTTTCTGAAAGAAATATTCCTCCTTGATGCCGTTCGGATACCGTTTGAGAGAGAGCGGCCGGTCCTTCAAGTGCGGCGCAATCAACTCCGCGATTCCGGCGTAGTAGTTCAGCACATCGCGCTTGGTATAGCCTTCGTCGGGATAAAAGACTTTGTTCAGATTTGTAAACTTCAGCGTGTGGCCGTCGATCTGGCTCGTCGCTTCTTTCTGGCTGGGGTTGAACAACTCGCCTTCGGCGCGAGTCACCTCGCGCGCGTCGAGATCGTTGCGCAGCCCGAGATAAACGGGCGCGCGCAGCCGGTCGTCCTGCGTCCAGTTGGCGTATTTCACCTGAGCGATCAGCTCCGGGCGTATCCACGTCATCCCACGATCGGGCTTTGGCCGCTCGGCGAAGGGGCATTTGTCGGTGATGAGCGGTTTCATCCGGTTGTGCAGCGACGCGAGTGTCTTCTGAT
>DASXAK010000015.1:0-14958 GCA_036406715.1 Bryobacteraceae bacterium
ATCGATGCTTAGCCCGCCTGGCAGGCCCGTAGCGGACCAGGAGTAGGGGCTCACGCCGCCGGCGGCGTTGACTTGCGCGTTATAGGCTACGCCCACGGTGCCGCTGGCGAGTGGCGTGGCGGTCGTGATTGACAGACCCTGACTGATCGTAATCGAAAACGTCTTACTTGCCGTGAGGTGCGTTCCGGCAGTGGAGTCCGTGACAGTGACCACTACGTTATTGAAGGCGCCGGCGGCATTCGGAGAGCCGCTAATGACGCCGGTATTGGCGTCGATATTTACGCCGCCTGGCAGTCCCGTCGCCGACCAGTGGTAAGGCTGAACACCGCCGGTGGCAGCGGCCTGCGCCAGATAAGCCAATCCCACCGTGCCGCCGGGCAACGAGGACGTAGAGATCAAAAGCGGCGCGGTGACGGTGACGTTCGCGATTACCTCCGGAACGTTTGTGCCGCTCGCGCGGAGTTTGGTGCTTCCCGCGCCCGTTGACGTGATCGGCAGCGCGATGGTCGGGGCGTTGCTGCCGTCCCAGATAAAGACACCGGTAGGTTGGATGCTGACAACGTTCGGGTTGTCCGAAGTGAGATTAACGAAAAGGCCCGGAGACATCGGCGCGGTCATGTTCAGCCGGAGTTGAACCGTGGCCTGTTGCCCGATTCCCACGATGGTGACATCGGTCGTAATCCACGTGATCGTAGCGTTCACGTTGACGGTGACTGGGGTGGCAGCGGTATAGCCCGTGGCAGACGCCTGAATGCTCGCGGCGCCGGTGTTCACGGTCGAAAGGGTAGGCTGCACGGCGGGAACGGTGGCATCGGCCGGAATCATAAGAGTTCCGGGCGAGACGGTGAGCACGTCGGGGTTCGTCGACGATAGGTTTACAGTCACGCCTCCCGGCGGCGCGGGCCGGGAAAGGGTTACGGTAAGGGTTCCCGTGCTGTCCAGCAGGATTGTCGCGGGCGCCGAAAGTGTGATCGAGCCGGGCGCCTGGACCGTCACGTCGGCGGTAGCCTCTGCAATCCCTGGCGCCTTTGCCCGAATCTTTGTATGGCCAGGGTTCAAGGGCAGGACGCGCGCGCTGATGCTCGAGGACGTTCCACTCAGGAAAATGCCTGCGGGAACGGACGCGATTGTCGGGTCGTCCGAGCTGAGCTCGAAGTTGATGCCGGCCGCGGGCGCGGGTCCGGACAACTGCAGCGTGACGTTGCCGGGAAGGCCGTTCTGAGTCAAGGTCTGGCTGGACGGTGACAAAGTAAGGGTATAGGCCACCGTGACCGAGGTCGAAGCCTGTGAGAGGTTCGGATTGGAGGATTTGGCAGTAACGCTTGTCGTCCCCGCCGCGACTCCCGTTATCCTCGGAGTCGTTTGCGGCTGGGTCTGGCCCGCTTGAATCGTGATGGTGGCGGGAGAGACCGAGGCCGTGTTCGTATCGACGCTCGTCAGATCGATGGAGACCGACGTTGGCAGGGTCTTGTCGATGCTGACGGGGTAAGGAACGGAATCGCCGGGGGAGACTGTGAGGCTGGCGGGCGCCAAAATCGTGACGCCGCCGCTTACCGTGGCCGTAACAGACGCATTGCTGGAATCGACCAGAGGGTTGGTCGTGCTCGCAGTGATCAAGGAGGAGCCCGGCCCCACCCCGGTAATCTGAGTGGTAACGTGCGTTTGGTTTGCCGCGATCGTAACCGTTGCCGGGACGGTCGCAGCCGTCGGGGTGGCGGAATTCAATGAGATGGTCAGGCCGCTGGCGGGCGCAGGTGCTGAGAGGAGTAAGTCAATGTTGATTACCCCGCCCACGCCCACCGAGACGGCCTGAGTCGAGAAACTGAGAACGCCGGTTACTTTCACCTGTGCGCTCCCAGTTTGATATCCCGCGGCCGAAGCCGAGATGTTCGTGCTGCCGATCGAAACCCGCGTCACTTGAACATTGGCTCCGGTCGCATTCGGCGATACATTTACGCTCGAAGGAACCGAAATTACGCTGGAATCAAAGCCGCTGAAATTGACCGTCAGGCCGGAGGGACCGGCGGGCGCGTCCAGGTTGACGGTCAGCGTTCCGGACGAAGACGAAAGCACGAGGGGATTCGGCGTCAGCGTGATCGTCATCGAGGCCGCAGTGATGCTCACGGTGACAGGATTGCTGCTCGTAAACGGATCGCTCACAATCAACTGAGCCACGTACGTCCCCGCAACATCCGGGAGGAGTGTGGGACTGACGCTGTTCGGCGACTGGAGCGTGGCCGAACTGCCGGCCGGCCGGGTCAGCGACCAGGAGTAAGTCAGAGGATCGTGGTCAGCGTCGGACGATTTGCTGCCGTCCAAAGCCACCATTGTCCCCACCGACACATTCCGGTTCTGTCCTGCATCGGCCACTGGCACACTGTTCGTCGTCGTCACTGTGACCGTCGAGGGCTGGCTGTTGACAAATCCATTGTTGACGACCAACTGCGCCACGTAGGGACCCGGCTTGTCGGCGACGAATGTCGGCTGGGCGATGTTGGTGGCCGAAAGCTGGGCTTGGCTGCCCTGGGGCTTCGTGGTCAGAGACCAGGAGAACGTCAAGGGCAGGTTTTGAGGATCCGGCCCTGACCCGCTGAGGTTCACAGTGGAGCCATGCACCACGGTCTGCGGCGGCCCGGCGTTGGCAGTGGGCGCCTGGATATTGCTCGTGGTGATCGAAACAGTCGCAGGAGTGCTATCGATCTTGCCGTCATTGACGGTGAGTTGTGCCACGTAGGTGCCGGGAAGATCAACTGTAAACGTCGGGTTGACAACGGTTAGGCTGCTGAGCCGCGCACTGGTATTGGCAGGGAACGTAATCAAAACCCAATGGTAGGTGAGCGGGTCCCCGTCAGCATCGCTCGAGTTTGCTCCATTGAGTTGCACCAGCGACCCGACGGCGACAGTCTGATTATTCCCAGCATTCGCGACGGGCGGAGTATTGTTTGTCGTGATCGTGGCTGTCGAGGATAAGCTATCGACTGTTCCGTCGTTGACAATGAGTTGGACGATATAAGAGCCCGCCTTATCTACGACAAAGCTCGCCGAAACGGAGTTGGCTCCGGCCAGGATCGCGGAGCTACCGGCCGGCAGGCTGACGAAGGTCCATCTGTAGGTCAGCGGATCGCCGTCAACATCGGATGACCTGCTGCCGTCCAGCAAAACGGTGGCGCCTACATTTACGGTCTGGTTCCGGCCCGCGTTCGCGACCGGCGGAGAGTTGATCGTACTTACGGTGACGCTTGCCGAATCGGTCGCGACGCCGTTGCTTACGGTCAGTTGAAACACATACACGCCTCGTGCTGGCACAACGAACGTGGGCATCACGGCGTTTTCATCGGAAAGCGCAATCCGCGTCCCGGCGGGGAAGGTGCGGCAGACCCAATCGTACGTGAGGACTCCGGCTCCGCTCGGATTGGTCGAGAGGCTGGCGTTCAGTTGGACCGTACTGCCCACCGCGGCGGTGATATTTGGACCGGCATTGGCGACCGGATTCATGAACGACCAGACGAGGCTTGCGAAATCGAACGGGATCGTGCGGTCCACCTGAATCGTGAATGTGTCGGTGCTGGTAACCCGGCCATTCGCCGCAACGGCAGGGAAGTGCAGCGTATTCTGCCCCGGAACGATGGAAGCTCCGGATGCGGCGGTGGTTACGGTTGCGGTGGTGGCGGAGCGGGCGGCCCCTGGATTTATGAGGTCAGCCTTGTAAGTGTAATCGAATATCGTTCGTGAGATTCTTTGCTCGCTGACCAGTTGGTAGTTACCGACATATGGGCCGCTTCCGGACTGTGCCGGGGCGGAGTTTGTCACGCACAGCGCCGCTGTAATCACCGCAGCGTAAGTGAAGCCTCGCATAACGACCTCGTTGAGTTCCCGTCTAAACGGTTCCCGCTGGTTTTTCAGGATGGATTCCGCTCCGCCACGTCGCCAGGGCGGAAAACACCCCCCGTTATCGGACTCGCCGCATTATCCGGCGGCGGCCACGCACTCTCGGACTCATCAGAACCGCGCGGCGCTCCTGCGGCGGAGGCTTGGCGGCTTCAAGGCTGGTCGAATTGGTCGTCGGTTGCCGGGGTCAGCGGATCGCGCGATGACGCCGGCAGCCATCGAGGAGCGGGGAAGGCCTCTCCCGGCCGCGGGAGCCGGATCGGCGGAGGCGCGTGAGTGAGGTCGGAGGTCCTCAAATACGACGTCGGCCAATCCGGCCCCGCGATCGCCTCCCCGTCGGAGGCCTGAGCCGCTAATGCGGTTTGGACCGGCCGGATCCTGTGCCTGTCGAGTCTGCGACCCTCGCCGCCGACTGGTTTTCAACCGCGCTCAGCTCTTCCGCAATGACCGTGCGCATCTTCTCGTAGCTCAGCGCGCCGTTGATGGCCCGGCCGTTGACAAAGAATGACGGCGTGCCTTGCAGTGAGAGCGCCTGCGCCTCGGAAAGGTCGGTTTCGACCGCGCCCTGCATCGCGCCTGTATCGAGGCACTTATCGAACGCGGCGCCATCGAGGTTCAGATTGCGGGCATCGGCCTTCAGCGCGGCGATGTCGAGTTGCTTGTTTTTGAATAAAAGGTCGTGGTATTCCCAGAACTTCCCCTGCGCGTCCGCGCACCGCGACGCCTCCGCGGCCTTTTGCGCGCTGGCGTGCATCGGGAGGGGATAGTCTTTAAAGGCGAACGCCAGAACCCCATCGTATTCTTTTGCGAGCTTCTCCACGATGGGTTCGATCTGCTGGCAGTATGGACACTCGAAATCGGCGTACTCGAGCAGGGTGACGCGCGCGTTCGCCGGTCCCCGGACGCGGGCGCCCTGCATCGATAGAGGGGCCCGAGGCGGCGGAAGCCGCAGGACGATTGGCATCTCGCGCCGCAGGGAAGCCACGTAAGCGGCCTTCGCCTTGGCTGCGCGACGCTGGCGGAGCGAGGTGACTATCTTCTCTCGCACGGCCTCATAGGGCTCAGTCGTGTCCACGCCTTCGTAATAAACTTTCAGAGCCTCTTCGGTCGGATCTTTGGGGAGGGTCTTATTGACGTGTCGGTCGAGCAGTTCATCGACCGAGACTCCTTCTTTTCGGGCCTGCTGCTCGAGCAGGTACGAATCGACGAGTTCCTCGATGGCCCGGCGCTCCGCGTCGTAATACGCGGTTCGCGCCTGGAAGAGGGCTTTGGCCTGCTTCCGCTCAAGATCGGCCATGGTTAACCGGGCGCCGTTGATTTCGACAACAACGGCGTTTGGGTCGCCGTCGCTCGCGGGTGGAGCGGCCGAAACGCCCACAGAAAGAAGGAAAAGCGATAATACACCGACAGACGTACTACTGGCTTTAATGCAGTTCATATTTTCCTCTCAGCACAAAGGGGGTGGCAACTGACGGCAGTTGCCGGCGGTCACGAAAAATCTCCGGGTAACTGGATTGCGCCAGCTACCCGGATTGATGAACGAGCAGGCGCTATTACTGGCGTCCGGCTCCCAGCGCGCCGGCCCGGCAAGAGAAGCAAACGCCGAACCCGCTGCCGTTGCCCAGAATGGCGGCGCACCGGCCGCCGATGCTGGCCAGTTCACCCGCGCTCAGGGTCGAGGGCGTAAACGCCGTCTCGGTTACGTTATACGCTGCGACTCCAGGGGGGGCGTTGTGAATGGTCGTGCCCCAAGCTAACAGACCGTTGGCCGCCGTAGCGGTGCCGACTGTAGCCGCACTGTTGGAGCAGCTCGTACCTGTGCCGCCCGTCCCAGCCAGCGTGGAGTACAGCTTAACCACTGCGGACGTCGGGATCACGCCCGTCAGGGTCCGGGAAGTAAGGTCCCGGTTCACCCCGAGATTCACCAGTCCGTTCGGGGTCACCAGACACGAGCAACACGAGATCAACTGCTCATCCGGCGAAAACGCATACACGTTTACGCAGATGTTTCCTACTGCGCCGCCAAACCCGGGTCCGAGCAGGGGGGCGCCGTTGGCGCCGGAGTTGCTGATGTTGATCCATGATTCGCCCACGTTCAAATTCGCCGCATAGCGAATCTGAAAGGGCGAGTCGAGGGTTGAGGGTTGAGCCAAGGCGACCGTCGCTACAACGAGGATCGCCAGAATCACGTTCCGCAGCTGCATGTGGGTTAGTCCTCCGTTGAAGAACACTAACACTCGTGCAAGGTCCGAACAAGTCCCAAAAGTGTCTAACCAAAACGGTGTAAACGAAAGCTGCGCGACCGCTCGTTCTCCGTTTCCACTCAAGCAGATCCGTCAGCTTCCATGACGTTGCGCGTGACTTATCTTGGCCCGAAATCGGTACTCGCCCAATGTCATTTTGCGCACACAAACGTCTGCGAAGGCCGTCGAAGCGGCCGTTTGATCCAGTAGATCCGCCCGCGGAAGGCCCGTCCACTGTGAGTGCGCGGCGCCGGTGCCTCCTTCAAAAGGTCACCCGCGGCCGCATCGTGCTCAAGCGCCGCCGGCGATGTCGTGATGCCTCGTATCGAACGATAATCCGCTGGCGTGCGGCGGCACTACCCAATCGAAGTAATTATTTTGGTTTTGCTCTCAGCGTTTTGCTTAGGGGCTATTCTTGGCTGGCACCGCGTGAGCGATTCCCGCGCAGCACAGCGATTGCTTCGGTGCAGCAGATGAGCTAAAAAAAATACACAATTTGGCTTCGCGATGCTTTACACCGTTCAAACATGTTGACAGCGCCACGGGCGCTGCCCTACACTTGCCGGGTACATTCGAAAGTACTGGAAAGTTTCTAGTTGGCCTCCACTTACTTAGTATCTGATACGTAAGTGCAACTTAGTCTAAAAGACGCCGCGCTGGAGTTTTGCGTCCGAAAAACGTCGGATGCTCTGTACTTCGGAGCTGCGCCAAGCATAGAGCGAGCGGAGATGGTAGTTCTAAAACACCGGTCCAGGCTAGTAACTTTTCGGGTTTCCGCCGATGAACATCAGGCGTTGACGAAGGCCTGTATGGAGTGCGGAGCCCGCAGCATCGCTGAGTTCGCACGAATGGCGGCGCTGCAGAGAGTGATCACGATGAATGCGCCTCAGGGCACCCTGAGCGGCGATCTCACAAGCCTCAGCAAGGGGTTGCGGGACCTCGATGCCGTCCTGGTGGACATGCGCAGGCGCATTCATGGTGTCTTAGGCCCGGTGAGTACCGAAGCCGCTTCAGCGGGCGCGGGCCCTGGCGAGAGCGGCGAAGAGGACTGATCATGCGGAACAAAGGTACCGGTACTGATGGAGCGGAGCCGACAATTCTTCCAGATGGACTGCGGGAGCCGCACCGGAGGATGCACAGTTTCTCGACGCTGTTGCGGGTGTGCGGGGCGCTCATCTTGATCGCAATCTTTACTCGATCCGCGACCGCCGGATTTATCGGCTTATATGATATCGGGAATTTTACTCTCACCAACAGCCAGTTTGCCGACGGGACCGTATCCAATCCGGATGCCGGAACCATCGTGATCACAGGGCCAAACGACGGCAGCGACATAGCGGGAATGACGGACTTGACCATTGCCTCGCTCGGGACAGGGTTGTTTCAGTTCGATTACTTGTATACTTCCGACGACATTCCCGGCTTCGACTTCGCCGGCTATATCATGGGCCCGGACTTCTTTCAACTTGCGGACACTTCCGGGGAAAGCGGCTCCATCGCGGTAAACGTCTCTCTGGGAGACCTGATCGGGTTCCGTCTGGCTACAGAGGACAATCTGGGGGAACCTGGCGTCTTGACGATAACCAACTTCAGCGCTCCGGTGGACGTTCCTGAACCCGGCGCCTTTGCATTGACCGTCCTCGGTTTGGCGGCGATGGTTGCGGGGATCCGGGCACGGCAGCAGCGCCAGATTCAAAGCCGCTTGCGATGCTGTGCCCATCTCGCTCTGATTGCGGCTTTGGTTCCGCTGCTACGCGCCCAGGCCCCGGTCTTTTACTCGGGAGTGGACGTTACCGGCCAACTGGCCTTGAAGCGCGTCGTCAACTTGAGTCAACAGGCTCCAGCAACGCCGCACGCGCTAGCCAGTGCGCGAACTGCCTTGAATGCACTGAACTCGGGACTGAAGACGCCCGAAGATCTGCCCTACGTTCGCAGCCGCCGGCTGCTGCCGCCGCTGGTCCCAGGACCCGCCCCACACGCCCTCGGCCTGATGAGGGACCTGGCTAACCCGATCACTGCTGCATCCACCCCCTCTGCTACAAGCTTGACCGTGACAGCCGCCCCGGGCGCCGGTTTCAACGCGTTATCTCATCTGGACCAGCGGACGGCGAACGGCGGCAATCAATTTAGCATCGAACCACCTTCGCCGAGCATCGCCGTGGGAGACGGCTACATCCTGGAGGGCGTCAACGATGCCGTCAACGTCTACACCGCGTCGGGCTCGCCCGTTCTGAACGCGCCTGTGTCGACGAATCAGTTGTTCGGGCTTGCGCCCGCGATCAATCGGAACACAATCCCGACTGCGTTCGGCGTTTACCTGACCGATATGAAAGTTTTCTTCGAGCCGTCGAAGGAGAGCCAGTTCAAGGACAGATGGTTCGTGCTGCAGCGTTCCCAGGATACGGATGCTTTTGGAAACTCGCTGACCAGCTCGCACCTGTACCTGGCCGTCAGCAAAACCAACGATCCGACAGGGGATTATGCCGTATATGAAATGGACACAACCAATCCAAATCACGCCGGGTGTCCATGCGTGGCCGATTTCCCCCAGATCGGCGCGGACGAGTTCGGGTTCCACATCTCCTGGAACGAATTCAACGTCGCAAGTGGAACCCCGTTGTTCATCGACGCGGCGATCCTGTCCGTCTCCAAAGCTGCGCTCGTAGCGGCGGCATCCGCTCCGGCCGCCTTCCAGTTCACGATTCCCTTCACCACGGGCTACGAATTCGCGCTTCAGCCGGCTTTTACGCCGCCCGGAGCCAGCAACTTCCTCGGCAACGGAGGGCTCGAATACTTCGTCAGCACGGTCGTGTCGTCGGGTGGAAATCATGTGATGCTCTGGGCCGTCACCAACACGAGTTCACTCGCAACAACGCAGCCGGCCCCCACCCTGTTGCGAATTGCCGCGCCCATCACCACCCTGAACTATACGTTCCCCGATGTGGCCAACCAGCGTCCCGGCCCGCTGCCGTACGGCTCCACGTTCATCCCACCGGAGCCGCCGGCATTCCTGGACGGCGGCGATGCCCGGGTTCTGTCTTTGTCGTACGCGGGCGGCCGTCTGTACATGACCTTGCAGACGGCAGTCATGGATCAGAATGGCCGATTCGTAGTTGGCGGCGCATACGTTGTCTTATCTCCGACGTTGCGAAGCGGGAATCTGGCCGCCACCGTCCTGAATCAGGGATATCTGTTCCTGAACAACAATCACCTTCTGCGGCCCGCCATTGCGGTGAATCCGCAGGGCAAGGGAGCGATTACCGTTACGTTGGCCGGACCGGATTGGTATCCGAGTGCGGCTTTCATTCCCTTCGATACCGTTTCGATTCCTTCTACTCTCGCGATCGCCGCGCTGGGGACTTCTCCCGAAGACGGCTTTACCGGCTATCCCGGCGGCGGATTTACCGGAGTAGCACGTTGGGGAGACTATAATGGCGCGACCGTTTCCACCGACGGAGCGATTTGGATGGTGGTGGAGTATATCGGAGATTTTCCCAGGACAGACGCAGCGAACTGGAACACATATGTGATCCGCAGGCTGCCCTAATCGAAGAGCGTGCATATGGGAGAGCTTTACGGACGCGAATGGCCTCGCGCGGCAACGGCCGGAACACAGATGAAGCGTCGACTATCACCGCGGACCGCATCGGACAGGGCTACTCCGTCGCGGCAACTGGCGGGCGAGGGTGTCATCCTGATGGACGCGGGATTCCAGCTAGTCGCGATCGACGGCGGAGCTGAGGCGATTCTCCGCGACCTCGACGGCCAGTCGAACGGCCAGGACGGCGCAGCGCGGCTTCAGTCGGAGGTCCGGAAGACCATGAACGGCCGATTCGATCCCGAGCCCCAGTTACTGCAAGTGCGGCTCGGATCCGGAAAGGTCGAATACGGCTGCCGTGTGTTCCCTCTTACGCCTCGCAGCGAAGGCGGGATGCCCATCATCGCGATTTACGTGAAGAGGGAGATATCCGTCATGGAGGCGGTCCATCAGGTGGGCGTCGATTATCACCTCACCGACCGCGAACAGGAAGCGCTGATCGGGATTTCTATGGGCCTCACCAGCAAGGAATTGGCCGAGCGGATGAACATCAGCCCGAACACCGTAAAGGCCTTCCTGCGCCTTATCATGTTGAAAATGGGGGTTGCTACACGCGCCGGGATTGTCGGCAAGCTGCTCGAACAGAACGGGCGTGCATCCAGTAATGGGGCTGGCCGCTGACTGTGCGCTAGCGCGCAGTTCGATGCCCTAAAGGATATAATGGAAAAGCGGCCCGGGGTCAGCTTTCTGGATGCACTGCATCTGGGAGTCCTCCAAGACTGCTGGGCCGCCAAGCCCGGCAACCCGGGATTCCCCTCCACCTGAAGCAAGAAACGCCGCTATGGGTTCGCCCGTTTTGCCTCACCAGCGAGGCTATTCTCCCGGACTAAGCAACTGTGAGAGTTGTAAGCTGCTGCCCTGGCGTCATATGGTACTCAGAGACAGTATTGTCCCAACGGTCCGACAATCTATGGCAACTGCTAAGGGTTTGCGACCAGGGTCGAGGCGGGAATCAGATCTCCTGCTGGAGGTGGTATTGGCGCATCTCGCCTACGACAGCGCCAAAACCGACCAGGACCGCCAAGCTGCTCGAGAGCGCTTTGTGGCGCGCGTCCGGACTTTGTACGACTTCATTACTGGCGAAGAAGCGGTTAACAACTCGGTTTCGGGCTGATCACTGGGACCGGAGTTTTTGTGTTCGCGGTGCCACTGACGATCGCCTGAACCTGATGCTAGTCTGGCTTCGCTCCTATGCGCCCGCAGCGAGACAGAGCTAAGCATCCTAAAACTTTCCGCTTTTTTAGCTTTAATTCCACTTCTTTTGCGACTCGTATCGATGCCGTACGTTAACGAATAGTCTGCGTTTCTGTTGCTTAAAAAACTGTTGACATAGAGTATCGTTGGCGCTCTTATTGAGCTAACGCTTAGTTACTGGTGCGCGCCGTGATTGTCTCTAGACATCAAAATATCGGATGTCAACTAAAAGTACTATTGTTACTGGTTGTCGCGGGACGTGCTAATGCACAGAATGCCTCCGGAAGCATCGAGCAGTGGAGATGGTCGGGCGAGTTATCGCTTCCCCGCGCGAACGCCTGCGCCGCACTTCTGTCCGACGGCCGGATCCTGGTCGCTGGCGGCGTAAGTGGCGGAGCGCCTACCGCAGTCACGGATATGTACGACGGGTCGGGACGCTTCACAGTTGCCGGTTCCATGCTTCAACCGCGCGAAAACACCGCCTGCGTTACTTTGACCGATGGTCATGTTCTGGTGAGTGGCGGGAATGATGCCGCCTCGTCCCTCCGCACGACCGAGATGTACGATCCGGCAACGGACTCCTGGTCTCCTGGTCCGGTGATGGCGGCGCCGCGTGCAGGCCATACGGCAACCCTGACTCCCTGGGGAGCTGTACTGATCTCGGGCGGTGACGCCGACGGAGTCGTCGAGCTGATCGGCCTTAGCGGCGGAAGGACCGTGGGGACCCTTCCGCCGGCGGCGCGCGGGGCGGCCGTACTCGCTCTATCGAACCGAAAAATCGTCATAGCCGGAGGAAGTGATTCCGACGGTCCCACCGACGGCATCTGGCTCTACGACGTGGACAGCGACGCGATCACCTTCTCCGGCAGGATGCTGATGCCGAGGCGCGCATTCGCGGCCGCCGCCCTTCAGGACGGGACCGTGTTATTCACCGGGGGATACGGCGCGGACGGGAATCCGCTGTCGACGGCCGAAATATTCGATCCGCGCACGGGAACCTCAACCCCCGCGCCGGGCCTGTCCGGCCCCCGTGCGGGCCACCAGGCATTCACCCTCCCCCACAACGGTCAGGTTCTGCTGGTTGGTGGAGCCGACGCGCAGGGAGTGCTTCAATCGACCGAGAGGTACGTCCCGTGGATCGGGCGCTTTGCGCCGGCGGCAGCGCTGCTTGCCAGTCAATCGGGCATGGCGGCCGCTCTGACCCGGCGGGGCGGTTTAATTCTCGCGGGCGGACTCACCGATTCCGGTACGCTCGGCCGCGCCGAACTCTACAGCTTCGCGACGATAGAGACCGACAAGGACGATTATCAACCTGGCAATATTGTCACCTTCACCGGCTCCGGCTGGAGGCAGGGGGAACAGGTGTATGTGGAGGTCACCGCCCTGCCGCTGGATCAGCACCGCATCGAGTTCACCGGAACGGCGATCGCGGACGGGAGCGGTGAAATCCGGCTCTCCGGCTTTCATATCGACGTGAGTCATCTCGGGGTCAATTTCATCGTCACGGCCGCCGGGATGGAGTCCATCGCGCAAAGCAGGTTTTCGGATGGCGATACCACGAGCACGACGATTTCGCTGAGCCCGTCATCGGTGCAGAACTTCAATCAGCCGCTCACGATTACAGGGCACGTTCAGGACACCACGACCATCGCCGGCAATCCTGTGGTCGTCGGCAGCGTGACCATACGCCTGGACGCGCTCGTGACCTTGGGCACGGTCCCGATGGATAGCGCCGCCAATTATCAACTCGTCGTGCCGGCGTCGACGATTCCGCCTGGAGTCAACCACCAGATTGTGGCGAGCTACTCTGGGGAGGGCCGCGAGCCCAGTTCGTCGTCGCCCGCAAGCTACACTGTCTTCGCGCCGACCACGATTTCGTTCACAAACCCGATCAACGGCTCCGGCGGGGCGTATGGAACCGGGCAGACGTTCACCGCTCAGGTGCTCCCCGGACTCGGCGCGCCCGCGGTCGCTACCGGCGCCGTGACGTTTTACGACCGGCTCACGAACGCCCCTCTCTCCGCCGCAGTCGCCGTCGACGGTACGGGATCCGCCCGGTTCACGGCGAACACGCTGCCCGTCGGAAACAATCATTTGCGGGCCGATTACACGCCTATCACGACGTCAGGGTATCAGGCCAGCAGCAGCTATCCTACGGTCGACTACACGTACGTGGTTAGCGCTGCCGCGGCCACGGTCAACGTGACCGTCCTGCCGGTCTCGCCCCTGGTCGGCGGTTCCGCGCACCTCTCCGCCTCCGTGCAACAGACGGGGACGGCACTGCCGACGGGAAGCGTGACGTTTCAAGATGGCCTCACCACGATTTCGGGTCCCATCGCTTTGATCAATGGGCAGGTGGCGGACTTCGCGTACGTATTCCCGAATGCCGCGATCCATCCGATCACCGCGATTTACTCGGGCGATTCGACCTACTCGGGCGCCTCCTCGAGTGTCCTTAATGTAAATGTCGGGAAGGCGAACACGGCCGGTGCGGTCGACAGCAGTGTGTCTCCGTCGATCGCCTACGGCCAAGCCATCCAATTGACAGGCCATGTGAGTATTTCCCCGGCGAGCTTTGGTTCTCCCACCATGATCGGCGGGACGGCAGAATTCCGAGACAACGGCGCGCCGATATCCGGAGCACGCGACCTCGGCGTCGGCCCAGGTGGCGCCGTACAGGCCGCCGCTGGAATTCCCGCCGTCCCGTTCCCGCCGGGCGACCACCAGATTTCGCTGCACTACAACGGCGACGCGAACTACTCGCCGTCGGACAGCCCTGTCTACCTCATCCACGTCAACCCGGCAACCTCGACGACTACGATTTCAAGCGATGTGGCGGCGGTGTCCTTAGGCTCGGCTGTCACTTATAAGGTTACAGTCAACGTCACTCCCTCATCGGCCTACTCGGATAATCCGCCCGGAAGCGTCACTATATATGACAGCAGCGGACCCACACCGCTGTCCGCCGCATGTTCCAGCCAGGCGCTGACGGGTGGCGTCCAGGGTGTGAGCACGTTTTCCTGCACGGTCACGTATAACGGCGTTTTCCCGTTGAACGGCGGCACGCACAACATCACGGCGGCCTACACCGGCGACCCGTCGATCGGCGCGGGCCACCCTCAGATCTCCGGAAGCAGTAGCGGTGCGATCTCCGTCAACGTCCAGGTAAACTTGTCCCCGGTCGATTTTTCGTTCAGCGCCTCGGCCAATCCATCGACATTTGGACAGGCGATCACGCTCGGTGTCACAGTGGCTCCGCATACCGGGAGCGGTAGCCCCACAGGAATCGTCACTTTCTTCGACAACGGTGCGGCCATCGGCGCCGCCAAACCGCTCAATCGCGGGAGCGCCGCGCTGACGATCGGCGCGGGGGCGGGCAGCGACGTGGTTTCACCGCTCGCCGTGGGCCCTCACACGATCACGGCACAATATGGAGGCGACGGAAACTTCGCGTTTACCGATTCGGCGCAGACTCCGGCGCCCTCGACGAAGTCAGTACTCTTGACGGTGAACCAGGGCGCCGTCAACGTGGGAGTGGTCGCGCCGTCGGCCGGCTCGCAGGTGTACAGCACGCCGGTGGTCCTGACGGCTGTGGTGTCGCCGGCAAACGCCGGCGCCCCCGTCCCCACCGGCAACGTGCAGTTTTGGGACGGAGCCGTGGGTCCCGGCTCGCCGCTCGGAAACCCTGTGCCGCTGAACGCGAGCGGTTCGGCGCAAGTTACCGTCTCCACGCTGGCGGTCGGCACACACATTTTCTACGCGCAGTACCTGGGCAGCGCCAGTTACGCCGGCGGAAACTCGCCCTCAGCGGGGAATCTTGCAATCGCTAAAGCCGATACCACCACGTCGCTCGACGCGCCCCCCGCGGGGATCGCCGGCGCTCCCATCAATCTCACGGCGCACGTGACGCTGAAGGCTCCGGCAACAGGCTTTCTGTCCGGGGCGGTCAATTTCTACGACTACACGCTTTCAACGCTCATCGCGGCGGCCTCGATTAACGCGGCCGGCGTCGCGACGGTCACGCTGAACCTGACG
>DASXAK010000016.1:0-21968 GCA_036406715.1 Bryobacteraceae bacterium
TACTCAATGTCCACCACCTGCTTTACAACCTGATCGGGTACGGAGAATATCTTGCTCTCGGCCGGACCGTGCGCGCGCTCTACCTGATGCAGTGGACCAACTGCCTGGCCGGGGGCGCGCTGATCTGGCTCACTTACCGGCTGCTGCGATCGCTCGACGTTCCAGCCGCCAACAGCGCCGCGTGCGCCGCCATTATTGCGACGGCCGCGACTTTTTGGAAATTTTCGACCGACGCCGATTCGTATGTCCTGGCAAACGTTTTCCTCGTGGCGGCCTACCTCGTTCTTCCACGCGCGCCGGCGCGTGGAGCCCTGCTGCACGTCTCCGCCATGATGATGCACCAGCTCGCGGCGTTGTTTTATCCGGTGGCCCTGGCGTTGCTTTGGAGGCACTACCGCGAGCGCTTCTGGAGAGCGGCGCTCGCATACACGGTGATCTCGGCCGGCCTCACGCTCGCGCTTTACCGCGTCGCCTATTCGCTTGCCACTCAGAAACCACCGGTCACGTTTACGGGCTGGCTCACGTTCCACGCCCAGGTGCCGTTCAGCTTCAACGCAAGCGCTGCCGCCGGCTGGCTCGCCTTGGGAACCGCGCGTTTGTTCGCCGGCGGCAAATTCGAGCCGGTCGCGTATGGCGCCGCGCCGATTTCTCTGGCACTACTGGTCTGGGCGGCGTTGCAGCTCGCGAGAAACCGCGGCCGCTTTCTGCCCGTCCTGCCGGCTTGGCCGCTACTCGTTTGGGCGAGCGTTTACATAGTGTTTCTGTTGACGTGGGAACCGTATAACACGTTCTACCGCTTGTTCTATCTGACGCCGCTGGTCGGGCTGCTCGCGGTTGCGACGCGAGCCGTCAACGCGCGGCCCCTGGCTCTCGTCGCAGCCGCCCTGTTGACCTGGAACTTCGCCGCCTACATCTATCCGAATTCGCGGGCAGACCGGAATCCGCAGTTGCGGATCGCGCTGGAGCATCGGCAGGAGTGGCCTGCCGGCACCGGCGTTGTCTTCAGCGAGATCGTCCCCGACCTGTGGACCATCGTCTATTTCAACCCGCAGGTTTCTTGGATTTCGATCGGGCAGCCCGACCCGGCTCGCGTCGCCGAAGCGGCGGCCCTTTGCGCGCGGCGGGGCGGCAAGCTCTATCTCGACTGGACCTACCTGAACCGCGCCGGCCGTCCGGCGCCGCGGTTCTATTTTGAAAGGGTGCGCGCGCCGGAGCCTACACAGGCTCCATCGACAGTTGGTCGCCCGGCTGCGTCCCAGTCTCCTTAACGCTTCCGGCAGGCAGTTCGAGAATCGAGTCCGCGGTGAAGCAAGCCGAGATCCGCCACGGCGGCACCGCATGCCTCACTTTCCGCACTTTCTTGTTTTTGTCGAGGTACACCAGGTCGATGGCGAACTTCATGAAGAAGGTGTGAACCGACTCGCATGGAATGATCCACAGGCCTTCGCCCGGTTCGAGACGCTGGTGCTTGAGCAGCCCGGTACGCCGCTTGGCGCTGGTGTCGGCCACCTCGGCGCGCGTGGCCAACACCGTGTTGCGAGTCTGGTTGCGAACGCGGATCGGCAAGAGTTACGCGCCGGCTTTGCGCGACGCGCCGGCAAGATACGTATCGAGAAACGCCAACGTCAGCGGCCACGCCTGCGATGCCGCGGCCGGGTTGTAGCTGGCCCGCGCATCGCAAAAGAAGCCGTGATCGGCTTCGGAGAACACCACGTTCACATACGGCTTGCCCGCTGCAATCGCCGCGTTCTCAACCGCGACGACGGCGTCGTGTCCGATGTGGCCATCCTTGCCGCCCCAGAAATACATCACCGGCGCTTTCAATTCGTTGAACCGATCCGTAAGGCTGGGGAACATGCCGCCCGGCGCGATGCCGCCGCCGTAATAAGACACGGCGCACGCCAGCGGGGTTGTTATAGCGGCCAGGCACGCCGTGCGCCCACCCATGCAGTAGCCGATCGCGCCGATGGCCTGCCCCTTCGCTTCTTTCTTCATCCACTCGAACGCCGCCTGCGTATCGGCGGTGAGACCAGCGTCGGTCAGCTTCTGCATGTGCGGCATGACTGCCGGAAAATCCGTGTAGCTGCCTTCGAATCCGGGAGCGGTCCGATGAAACAGCTCGGGCGCGATCGCGAGATAGCCCTGCCCGGCGAAGCGTTCGGTCACATCGCGGATATGCGGGTTGACGCCGAAAGCTTCCTGGAAAACGATCAGTCCGGCGCGGGCATTCCCCGCCGGACGTGCGACATAAGCACGCATCGACGTGCCGTCGCTCACAGACAACGTGACGTATTCGGTTTGAGCGCTCATAGCACTCTAGTGTGCCACGAAAAAGGAGTCGAGCCCTAACGCACGGCGCGCTTCTTCTTCGCAACCGCTTCTTTCTTAGCCTTGGCCGCGGGGCGTTTCTTTTTCGCGGGACGCGTCCAGAGCTTCTTCGAGGCGCGGCGCGCGCCTTCGGCGAGAGAGCGCATCTTCTGCCAGCAGATCGTGGGGTGAACTTTGCCGAAGCCGGCGAATGTGCCGAAGCCGCAGTCGGTGCCGGCCATCACGCGCTCGCGGCCCAGCAGATTGGCGAACCGCACAATGCGCTGCGAGACCAGCTCGGGATGCTCGATGTAATTGCACGTCGAGTCGATGACGCCGGGGATCAGAACCTTGTTGTCCGGCAGTTTCAGCGTTTGCCAGATTTCCCATTCGTGCTCGTGGCACGGATTGGCGGCCTCGAGCAAAATCCCCATCGGCTTGGCCTTGAGAACCACACGCGCGATTTTGGCGAACGGAATGTCGCGGTGATGCGGACCTTCGTAATTGCCCCAGCAGACGTGAAAGCGTACACGATCGGCCGGCACCTTGGCCAGCGCGTGATTCATCGCTTCCACCTGGAGCGCGGCGTTGCGCACGAACTCGGCGTCGTCCACGCCGCGGAACCGGATGTGGCGGCCCATTGCCAGGTCGGGACAATCGATCTGCAGGATCAGCCCGGCATTCGCGATCGTCTCGTATTCTTCGCGCATCGCTTCAGCCAACGCTTCCAGGTACGCCTCGTGAGACGGGTAGTATTCGTTCGGCTGAAAAACGGCGATGGTGCCCGGCGAGGCCGCGGTCATGAATCCTTCGCGCGCCTTGCCCCGCGCGAGAGCGGCCTTTAGGCGCTGAATGTCCGCATGCAGCGGGCTGAGATCTTTTACCTTGATGGGGCCCCGGCAGATGGGACGTTTGTATTTCGGTGTGTCTCCGGCGGCCGCGATCTTATCGCGGTATTCGGGGTAATCATCGAGATCCTGTGGCGTCGCACGCGGCACATCGCCCAGCTCAAACCCGGTCAGCCGGTGCCGCATATACGTCGCATAGCCGACCTTGGCCATCTCTCCGTCGTTGATGATGTCCAGTCCGGCTTCCGACTGATTGTTGACCGCATCCACGACCGCGCGGCTCATCACTTCGTCCCATTTCTCGCGGTAGTAGATTTGGCCGGCATCCTGCGCGCGGATCAGATCGACCACATCCTGAGGCCGGGGCAGACTGCCCACGTGCGTGGTAAGAATGCGGTCCGTGCTGGTTTGCATTGCTGAGGATTCCCTTCGGATCACTTGGGATGTGACTGCAATGCGTGATGATATCACAGCCACCGGAAATCACCGGTGCGGTGCGTGTTAGGGCCGTGCTGAGGGCTGGTTTTGCTTAGTTCATCGCGACGCGGCGCAGCAGGCCGAAATCGCCCAGCACTTTTCCGGCGCCGAGCGCGACGCAGGTGAGCGGATCTTCCGCTACCGCGACGCAGAGCCCGATGTCTTTCTTGATGCGCGCGTCCAGATTCTTGAGCAGGGCGCCGCCGCCTGTGAGCACGATGCCGCGGTCGGCGATATCACCGCTGAGTTCCGCGGGCGTGCGCTCCAGGGCAACCCGGATCGCTTCCACAATTCCATTCACGCAGCCGCTCAGCGCTTCGCGAATCTCGACATCGTTCAACGTGACCGTCTTCGGAATTCCGGCCACCAGGTCGCGGCCTTTGACTTCCATGGTCATCGGATTGGCGAGCGGGAACGCGGAGCCGATTTCGATCTTCACTGATTCGGCCGTTCGTTCTCCGATCAACACGCTGTACTTGCGGCGGCAATGCTCGATGATCATTTCGTCCATGGCGTTGCCCGCGATCTTTACCGAATGGGAATAGACGATGCCGGCCAGCGAGATGATGGCGACGTCTGTTGTGCCGCCTCCGATATCCACCACCATATTCCCCAGAGGCTCAGCCACGGGAAGGCCCGCGCCGACCGCAGCCATCATGGGCTGCTGCACCAGGTGCACTTCACTCGCCTTGGCGCCATAAGCGGCATCCATCACAGCGCGGCGCTCGACGGGCGTGGTCTCCGAAGGGACACCGATCACAATGCGGGGGTGTACGAGCCGCTTCCGGGCGTGTGCCTTTTGCACAAAATGCTGCAGCATGTGGGAGGTCGCCGTGAAGTCGGCGATTACGCCGTTGCGCATCGGCCGCACGGCCGTGATCTGTTCCGGAGTCCGGCCCAGCATTTCTTTCGCGTCGCTACCTACAGCTTCGACTGCGCCCGAGTCCTTGCGAAGCGCCACAATCGATGGCTCATTCACCACAATGCCCCGGCTGCGTTCGAAAACCAGGGTATTCGCGGTACCGAGGTCAATGGCCAAATCCGAAGACAGCATACTGAAGAGCGACCGCGCGTTCATTGGTCTACCACCTTATTTAGTGAACTGCAAACTTGTTGAAATATAACTGATAAACCGCGATGACCGTAAGTTGGCATGGGTTAGTTAACAGGTGATATCCAACATTAACTTTGCAGCACTTTTGCAGGATTTCCCCGAACCGGTACCTTTCCCGTTACCCGCGGTACTACCAATGGTGAGGCAACCAGGAAATAATCACTGCAGTAGGGAGCCGCTCAGTAAATGGCTCCCACAGTCTGAATGCTGGATCTGGAGGATTTCGCAACTATGTCAGAGATGGTCGCCGCGGAAGTTTGTCTGGAGGGAGTTCGGCCCGGAGTTTCGGTTAAGGGTTTCTGGGCCGCGTTTTCAAAGAATTTCGCGAGACTTCGCTGCCGGTTGATCCATAATTCCATTTCACACCCGGTGAATGGCAAGTATCATTGCTGGACCTGTCTTCAAGAGTTCGACACCGAGTGGTAGTACGCGGGTTTTGGTTACCTACCCCAGGTAAGATTGGCTCCAGCCCCGAAGAAACGTAATCTCGGGGCTGGAGGGTATTCCAGTGAAATCGCTTCTGAACGGCCTCTGGAACGACGACCAGGGGCAGGACCTCATCGAGTACACACTGCTGATGGCTTTCGTCGCCCTCGCTTCCGCAGCCCTTTTTATCGGCGCGGGCGGCAGTATCAGCGGCATCTGGTCCGTCAGCAACAGCCAATTGGCGGCGGCCAGCAGTCAGGCTTCGTAGAACCCGGGCGCGCGTAGTCAACGCCTGGATCAGGGCTGTTTCCGGCTCCCAGCGTGGTACAAAAGGCTTATGCCTTCGTACCGGGTGGACACGCCGCAGTGTTCGTATTCCGCGGTGGTCGAACGCGGCGTGACAAGCCGTACCGCGACGTTTCTTCCCGATCGGGCGCGCGTCTTCGTGGTCACCACCGAAGACGTCTGGCGTCACCAGGGCGCAACGCTGGAGCGGGGGTTGGCCGGACGGCCGCACGATGTCCTCTACCTGCCTGGAGGCGAAGACCAGAAACGTCTGGCGCCCCTCGAGACACTCGCCGAAGAGATGGTCCGGCGAGGAGCGGACCGCTCCAGCCTCGTCATCGGTTTCGGCGGCGGCATTGTCAACGACATGGCTGGATTCCTCGCGGCTATCTTCATGCGCGGAATCCGCGTGCTTCAAGTTCCCACCACGCTGCTGGCGCAGGTGGATGCGGCGGTCGGCGGCAAGACCGGCGTCAACCTGGTGAGCGGAAAGAATCTCATCGGAAGCTTCCACCAGCCGATCGCCGTTCTGACCGACCCCGCTCTGCTCGAAACGCTGCCCGAGCGCGAGTATCGCGCCGGCCTTTGGGAAATCATTAAGGCCGGTATCATCCGTGACGCGGCGCTTTTTACCTATTTGGCGGAGCATTGCGACGACGTGCTCGCGCGGAAACCGGAGACTGTAGACCGCATCATCGCCGACTCGGTGCGCATCAAAGCGGAAGTGGTTTCGGCCGATGAAAAAGAAAGCGATCTCCGCCGAATTCTTAACTTCGGCCACACCTTTGGCCACGCGCTCGAGGCCGAAACCGAATACCGCCGTTTCCTCCACGGAGAAGCCGTCGCGTGGGGAATGCGCGCCGCGATTTATCTCGGCGAGCGCACCGGACACGTGTCTGCCGAGGACTCGATCGACATGCTCGACGTGATCAACCGGTACGGCCCCGTCCCGCCCGTCACCGGAATTGCCGCGAGCAATTTGCTCGCGCGCCTGGCGCACGACAAAAAAGCGGTTTTCGGTGCGGTGCATTTTGTCCTGCCGGTCCGGATCGGCGAGGTGAAAATCGTCTCCGGGATTCCGGAAAGAACCGTGCTGGAGGCCATCCAGTCGGCGCTCGCATGAAAGGGACGACGCCCGCCGGCGCGCGCAGCGAGCAGGAGGCGGCCGCCTGGGTGCGCGGAATGTTCGCGCGCGTAGCACCGCGCTACGATCTCGCCAATCACCTGCTCTCGTTGAATATCGATCGTTATTGGCGGGCCCATACGGTGCGCCGCGTGCGCGGCATTCTGGCGAACCCAGCCGCACGCGTGCTGGACATCTGCTGCGGCACGGGCGATTTGATGCTGGCGCTCGAACAGGCGCGGCGCGCTCCTGTATTCGGGTCTGACTTTTGCCATCCGATGCTGGTGGCGGCCCGGTCGAAAGTCGAACGCGCTGCGAAACAATCCTCTGTGTTTGAGAGCGATGCGCTCGCTCTACCGCTCGCCGACGCAAGCCTCGACCTGATCACGGTCGCGTTCGGGTTCCGTAACCTGGCGAATTATGCAGCCGGCCTGCGCGAGATGCGGCGGGTGTTGAAGCCCGGAGGAACCGCGGCCATCCTGGAATTCTCGCAGCCTCCCAACCGGGTGTTTGCGGCACTCTACAATCTCTACTCGCGCCGTATTTTGCCGATTCTCGGCGGCGCGATTTCCGGCAACCGCGACGCGTATTCGTACTTACCGGAATCGGTACGCAAATTTCCCGATGCGCGCGAGCTTGCCGACGAGATGCGGCGCGCGGGTTTCAGCCAGGTGAGCTACGAATTCCTGACGGGTGGAATTGTGGCCCTGCACCTGGGTGCTTAATCGCCGCCGACGAGCGCGCCGGCCTCTCCGAACGCCGCTTCCAATTCGGCCTTACCCAATTGCGTGCTGATGAACAGTTCCTGCCGCGCCCCCGCGCTCAGCCCGATCGCTTTCCAGCCATTCTGAGTGGGGACGGTGATACGGATCCTCACTTTGCCTTTGGCGTCGCGCACCGGCCGGATCACGCCCGGAATCACCGACCGGATCTCGGGATGAGAGGCGAGCAGCGCTTCGAGCACATCGCGCAAGCCGTCGATAATGCTGTGTTCGATCTTGAGGCGGTCCTTGGCGGTCCGCAGCCGCATCTTATTGCCAGCCCTCTTCGCCGCGCAGCGGGACGAAGCGGCAGGCTGTAGCCGTGCGGGTTTCGAGCCGGCCGCCGCGCTTCCAGACCACTTGCAGGTCCTGGTCGTTGCGTTCGCCTACCGGAATCACCAGGCGCCCGGGATCTTTCAATTGGTCGAGCAACGCCTGCGGGATCTCGGGCGCCGCCGCCGCGACCGAAATGGCGTCGTAGGGGGCGAACTGAGGGTAGCCGATGGACCCATCGCCGGCGATGACCAGAACGTTCGCGTCGCGCCCCGTGCGCGCCATGTTCTCACGCGCCAGCTTCGCGAGTGCCGGAACCAGTTCGATGGTGACGACGGTGGCGGCGAGAGCGCCCAGCACGGCCGCGTGGTAGCCCGAGCCGGATCCGACCTCCAGAACATCTTCGGTACCAGTCAGCTCCAGAAGTTCCGTCATGAGCGCCGTCATGTACGGCTGCGAGATAGTCTGCGAATAGCCGATATGAATCGGGTCATCGCGATAGGCCAGCAGGCGCGAATCCGCAGCGACGAACTCCTCGCGCGGAATCTCCTCGATGGCGCGCAGCACGCGCTCATCTTGGATGCCGCGCCGGCGCAACTGCATCTCCACCATTTCGCGCCGCTCCAACTCCCAATCCGGGACCATCTCTTCCTCACCTTTATAATAGCTGTGTGACTCATCAGGTAACGCTCATTCCAGGCGACGGTATCGGGCCCGAAGTGGCTGATGCCACCGTTCGCGCGGTGAACGCCACCGGGGTTGAGATTGACTGGGATCGCGTGGAGGCCGGCCTGAGCGCGCTTCACGAATACGGCGCACTGTTGCCGGAAGAAGTGTTGGCCTCTTTGGAAGTCACGCGCATCGGCCTGAAGGGCCCCACCGCCACGCCCATCGCGGGCGGCCATCAGAGCATTAACGTGCAGCTTCGCAAGAAGCTGAGTTTGTATACAAACTTCCGTCCCGTGCGCATGCTGCCGGGCCTGAAGACGCGATTTCACGACGTGCCGGTGAACCTGGCGATTTTCCGCGAGAACACCGAAGATTTGTACTCCGGGCTGGAGCACGAAGTGATTCCGGGTGTCGTCGAAAGCCTGAAAATCATAACCGAGCACGCCTCGCTGCGCATTGCGCGCGCCGCATTCGAATACGCCAAGCGTGAAGGCCGCTGCAAGGTGACATCGATCCACAAGGCCAACATCATGAAGATGAGCGACGGCCTGTTCCTCAAATGCTGCCGGCAGGTAGCGGCCGGGTATCCGTCGATCGAATACACCGAGCTGATCGTGGACAACGCCTGCATGCAGCTCGTGATGCGTCCCGAGAGCTTCGATTTGCTGGTACTGCCGAATCTCTATGGCGACATCATTTCCGACCTGACCGCGGGCCTGGTGGGCGGCCTCGGGATCGTCCCCGGAGCTAACCTCGGCGATACGCATGCCATCTTCGAGGCCGTTCATGGCACGGCTCCCGACATCGCGGGAAAGGGCCTGGCTAATCCGACTGCGTTGATGCAATCGGCAGTCCTGATGCTGGCGCACATGGGAGAGCGAGACGCGTCCGTGCGGCTGCAGAACGCGATCGAGCGGGTCTACGCGGAGGGCCGCCACCTGACGGGCGACGTCGGAGGCAAAGCCTCAACCGCGGAATTCACAGATGCAATAATTCGCAACATCCAATAGGGCAGGTCGGAGACCCGCTTGCGGGCCGCTCCGGCTGCCCCACGCTACTAGTGTGTTTGCGTCTGTTTCAGTTTTTCGCGCTGCTCTTTGAGCACCGCTTTGCGGCTGAGCTTGATTTTGTTGCCTTCGAGCGCCAGCACCTTCACCAGGATCTGATCGCCCTCTTTCAACTCATCGCGCACGTCGCGGATGCGGTTCTCGGCAATTTCGCTGATGTGTAGCAGGCCGTCGGTGCCCGGGAAGATCTCAACAAACGCTCCGAAATCCACCAGCCGCACCACTTTGCCCAGATAGGTCTTGCCGACCTCGGCCGTGGCCGTGATGTCGGTGATGATCTGGATCGCCTTGTTGGCCGACGCTTCGTCTGCCGAAGCCACGTGCACGGTGCCGTCGTCTTCGACGTCGATCTTCACACCGGTCTGCTCGATGATCCCGCGGATCACCTTGCCGCCCGGTCCGATGACGTCGCGGATTTTATCGGTCGGAATGTGCAGAGTGTAAATGCGTGGCGCGTACTGCGAGATGTTGGTCTTGGGCTTGGGCAGCGCCTCTTCCATCTTGCCGATGATGAAGAGCCGCCCGCGCCTCGCTTGCTCCAACGCCTCTTTCAAAATAGACGTGGTCACGCTCGGAACCTTGATATCCATCTGCAGGCCGGTGATGCCGTCGCGCGTGCCGGCGACTTTGAAATCCATGTCGCCGTAATGATCTTCAGCGCCCGCGATATCGGTGAGGATGGCGTAATCCTTGCCTTCCATCACCAGGCCCATGGCGATGCCACCCACATGCGCGGCCAGCGGCGCGCCCGCATCCATCAAGGCCAGCGAAGCGCCGCAGACCGTGGCCTGCGAGCTCGAACCGTTGGATTCCAGAATGTCGCTGACCACGCGCATGGTGTACGGAAAGACGTCTTCGCCCGGAATCAGCGCAGTAAGCGACCGTTCGGCCAGTGCGCCGTGGCCGATTTCGCGGCGGCCGGGGCCGCGCATGAATCCGACTTCGCCCACGCTGAACGGCGGGAAATTGTAATGCAGCATGAAGCGCTTGGTGGCCTCGCCCGGTTCGAGCAGCTCGATGCGCTGCTCGTCTTCCTTGGTGCCGAGCGTCACCGTCACCAGCGCCTGCGTCTCGCCGCGGGTGAACAGCGCCGATCCGTGGACTCGCGGCAGCACTCCGGTTTCGATCGTGATCTGGCGGATCTCGTCGAACGCGCGGCCATCCGGACGCCGGTGGTTCTTGAGCATTTCGTCGCGGAAGATGCGTTCCTTGAGCGAGTCGTAGCAGTCGCCGGCTTCGTCCTGCTTCTCTTCCGGCTGCGCCTCGACAACCTTCTTTCTCAGCGCGTCTACCCGCGCATAGCTATCGATCTTGCTGTACTTTTGAGTGTTCAGGGCGTCGGTCAGCTCGATTCGCGCTTGCCGCGAAATATCGCCGTACAGCGCCTGGTCGAGCGCCGGCTTCGCGAATTCGCGTTTCTTTTTGCCCACCTGCTTGACCAGGTCGCGGATGCCGGCGGCAATCTTCTTACAGCATTCGTGTCCGAACTCGATGGCGCCGAGCACCTCGGCTTCCGAAACTTGCTGCGCCCCGGCTTCCACCATCACAATGCCTTCTTCGGTGCCCGCCACGACGATGTTCAATTTCGATTCGCGGCCCTCGGTGTAAGTCGGGTTGGCGATGTACTTGCCATCCTTCATTCCGACGCGGACTCCGCCCAGCACGTACGGAAAGGGCAGGTCGGATATGGCCAGTGCGGCCCCCGCTCCGGCGATCGCCAGCGAATTCGGATCCTGTTCCGGATCCGCCGACAGCACCATCGCAATCACCTGCGTCTCGTTTAAAAAACCTTCGGGAAACAGCGGGCGGATCGGACGGTCGATCAGCCGGCTGGTGAGAATTTCCTTTTCCGAGGGGCGTCCCTCGCGCTTAATGAAGCCGCCCGGGATCTTTCCGGCGGCATACGTATATTCCCGATAGTCGACGGTAAGCGGGAAGAATCCCGCGCCCGGTTTGGGCTCATCGGCCATGCAGGCGGTGACGAGGACAACCGAGTCCCCCGAGCGAACGACGATCGCGCCGTTCGCCTGTTTGGCAATCCTGCCTGTCTCGAGCGTGATTTTGCGCCCGTCCAGGTCTACTTCTACTGTGTGAGACATTCTTTCTAAACCTCCAACCTCGGCCTGGCAGCCGTTCGGGCTCCCGGCCAGTTAGGGATCGGCGCCATCCTAGGAGCCGTTTGAGACTGGAGTTGACAGGAAAAACAGGCCTGCGAAAACCAAGGCCATGCGCTCCGGCCGCCAGGGCCGGATTGGACTGAATTCGGAAACATCGGTTTCCGGAGAATGGACTAACGCCGGATACCGAGCCGTTGGAGAACTACTTTGTAACGCTCAGGATCCGTATCGCGCAGATACGTCAGAAGCCGGCGACGCTTGGCAACCAGGGTCAGCAGCCCCTTGCGGGAACCGTTGTCTTTCTTGTGCGTCTCGAAGTGCGTCTGCAGCAGCGTCAGGCGCTGGCTGAGCAGGGCAATCTGTACTTCTGGCGACCCCGTATCGGTCTTGTGGCGTTGATTCTTGGAAAGAACCTGCCGCTTGGTCTCTGTCGCCAGTGCCATTCTAAAGGATTATGCTCCTTGTCTTCTCTGAATCTCGTTTTGGTACTTAGATAGGATACCACAAGCCAAGTTGCGGCAGGATGGCATCCCGCGCGCCGGTTGGGGCTCGGCGCCGTTCTTTCGAGGTGACGCGGACGGGTTGTGCCGCCGCGCCGGGTCCTCAATAGACCTGGAAGCAAAACACCTGGTTGGACCCGTCGGGACTGAGCGAGTACTCGCCCTTCTCCAGGCTGTCGTTGACTTCGATCTGGTAGATATTGTCGGAACTCAGCTTCATGACATCGATGCGGATCGGTTTGGCCGTCTGCTTTTTCTTGTGCGAGAACAAAATCTCCCGCTGACCGTTCCTGGAGTCGAGCTTGAACAACTGGAGCTTGTCGGGGGTGATTTTGTCCGCTTGAAACAGAAGGATGGGCGAGGACAGCGGGGTCTTCACCGTTGAAGATGCGCCCGGCACGACATACAAGACATCGTCCTTGCGATTCTGTTCGCTGGCCTCCGCGACTTCGGTGGCCAGCAGGCTGTCGGCGTGCTTGAGATAGGGAAGATCCGGCTTGGCAGGCCGGGGCCCGTCATATTTCTGGGCCAGGCCAAGCCCCGCCGCGGCGAACAACAGCATGAGAACTCTGCGCGTCATACGCGATCTATCTTAGCGCTTCAGTCACGCCGGGGCGAAAGGGGACACGATGTCCGGAAGCGTCTCGGAACTTCTTTCGTTTCTTGTGGTGTTTTTCGGATTCCGGACATCGTGTCCGGAACGGAAATCATGACCGACGAAACGATGTCAGAAAACGGAACCGGCACGCGAACGCTTCGAGCGGCTGGAACTGGAATTCGGGCCGCTCGCCTGAAACGCAAGAAACATCAAGACCCGTGCCGTATTTTTCCGGTAAACTACGGCATTCATGAAGAGGTCCATGCGCTTCAAACACCTCCAACGTGTAGTCGCGTATGCGGCCGCCCATCTGGACGAGGACGTCTCTCTTTCCGCCCTGGCGCGTCATGCCGGGTTATCCAGTTTCTACCTGCATCGCGTGGTTTCCGCCGCCACGCGCGAAACTCCCAAGCAGCTTACTCTCCGGTTGCGGCTGGCGCGCGCCGCGGTGCTGCTTCTGACCAGCGACGATTCGGTGCTCGACGTGGCTCTTGACTGCGGCTTCCAGAGCCATGAAGTGTTCTGCCGCGCCTTCCGGCGGCGTTTCGGAATCGCGCCGCGCGAGTACCGCGACCGTGGATTCGCGGAACGTCTAACGGGCGAGCAGGTCGCCGGACACGCGTCGCTGGTCGAGAGCGTCGGCCCCTGCATCGGTCTGTATCAATTTCACGAGATGAGTTCACCGAGGAGCGAAATGGCTTATTCGATTGCTACGAAACAACTCCAACCCCAGCCGGTCCTGACCATGAAGCGGCGTATGAAGCAATCCGAGATCGCCCTGAATCTGGGCGAAATGTTCGGGCGCGTATTCCAGTTCGCGCAGCAGAACGGGTTGGCGCTGGCCGGCGCTCCCTTCGCGCGGTACGTCGTGATGGGACCGGGTCTGATGACCGTACAAGCGGGTTTGCCGCTGGTGGCGGCGCCGGCTGCGGCTCCGGAAGATCTCGTAGTCGACACGCTGCCAGGCGGCCTCGCCGCCATGACGGTCCACGTGGGCTCCTACGACACGCTGAGGGATACGCATGCCGCGATCGAGGAGTGGATCGAAGCGCAAGGTCTCACGCCGGACGGTGCCCCGTGGGAATCCTATGTCACCGATCCTGGCCAATACCCGGATCAGAAGGATTGGAAGACCGAAGTGTACTGGCCGGTGAAGCGGTAGCTACTGGGCTGGTTCGATGCGCAAGACGGCGCCGGGGCTCGCGTCGGTCAGCACATAGAGCAGGCCGTCGGGGCCTTGGCGGACGTCGCGGATGCGCTGCCGCAATTCCGTCAGCAGAGACTCGCGGCGCAGCTCCTGCATTTTTTCGTTGAACAAGATGCGCTCGATGTGTCCGGTGCCTGGAATCTCGCCGGTGCGGAGCGAGCCAACCAAGACATCGCCTTTCCACTTCGGCAGCTTGTCACCGGTGTAGAACGTCATGCCGGAGACGGCAATTGCCGGCATCCAAAAAACCACGGGCGGCTCGTAGCCCTCGTGCCGCGGGCGCTCGGCTTGCCAGGGACCCTGGTACGTGCGGCCGTAGCTGACGATCGGCCAACCGTAGTTGGCGCCGGGCTTCAGCACGTTGATTTCGTCGCCGCCGTTGGGGCCGTTTTCGTTCTGCCAAATCTCACCGGTTCCGGGATGCATCGCCAGGCCGAGCGAGTTGCGATGGCCGAGCGTAAATACCTCAGGCTTGTGGCCGGCCTGTCCGGCAAACGGGTTGTCCTTCGGGACGGTGCCATCGTCGCGCAGCCGCAGCACCTTGCCGCCGTCGGTGTCGGGGTTCTGGGCGTCGTCGGGCCGGGTGCCGCTCACCGTCATATAAATAGTGTCGTCGCGGCCGAAGGCGATTCGCGCAGGGCCGCCGCCGCCGGCGACAAAGATGTCGCGCGTGCCGGTGAGTGCGTGGCCGTCCCAAACCGCGCGCGCCAGTGCCGCCACGCGGCGCTTCGCGTCGATCGGCTTGGTGTAGGTCAGGTAGATGAAATGGTTCTCGGCGAAGCGTGGATGCAGGGCCACATCCATGTAGCCGTGGACTGCGCCCGGCAAGCCGGACTGTCCCGCGTAGAAACACTCCGGCCCGCCGGCGACCGGCTTCGGATCGAGCACGCCGTTGCGGATAATCCGGAGATGGCCGGTGCGCTCGGTGACGAGCATCGCGCCGTCGGGAAGAAACGCGGCGCTGAAGGGATACTCGAGCTCATTCGTCACCGCGACGACGCGGATCCGCTGGCCCTCCCCCGTATCGAATTCCATCGGTAATTTCGGAAGCGGCCGGTTGGCGAGCCCTTTGGGCGCTACCGGAATTCCGTTCTCGAACGGGACCTGCTGCTGGGCGAAGCTAAGGGCGGCCAAGAGGGCGACAAACACGGAATGTTTCATCACGAATCAATCTTACATGAAGGCTCCGCCTGGTGCCGCCGGAGGAAGGCGGAGCCCCAATGCGGTCCGAACCCTATCGTCCGGGTGGCGGACCGAATCCCGGCCCGCGCCCAAAGCCGGGTTCGCCAGGGAAGCGGGTTTGACTCAGCTTGCTCTGTTGATCAGCAGTCAGAATGGCGTAGAAGGCGGCATCGGCCCTGTTCTGTATGGCGAGGATCTGGCCCATCAACGAGCCGAGCGTCGCCGACAGTTGATCGATGGTCGAGGTTGCGTTGGTCTTCACGGCATCGGTCAGCGCCTGCCGGGCCGTCGCTTCACTGCTTTGTAAAGGCGTGACGGCGTTCATCGCGTTGGTGAAGATCGTGGTTGCCTGAGTCTGCTGGGCAGCCGTGAGACTGAGCTGGGTCGTCAGCCGGGCCACCTGATTCGCCACAACCGTGGCCGGGTCGGGTGGAGAGCCGGCGGTGAGGACCCCAAAGGGCCGTTGCGCCAACAGCGCGGTTGCCAGCACCGAAGTGCAGGCGGTCAGTTTTATCAGCGTTTTCATAAAGCTCAAAGATTCTCCTTATTCGAAGAGTGGACACTGCGGAATTGCGAAGCGAACAGAATGGGTACCGCGGAACGCGACGCTTTCGGTGTCTGGATCCAGCGCGGCGCCGATGCTGGATGCGCCTGAACGCGCCGTTCCGCCGGCCGGAAATGGAACATCAGGAGCGCCACCACCAAGCCCGCGAGAAATCCAAACAGCCAGGGATGATCGGAATTCCAAAATCGCCTCATGACACCTCTCATGAGAGAACGACGCGCGTGTGGCGGCCTTCGTTTGCGGCCGGCCGCCAGGCTTTACGTTCTTAACGGAGATTTAGCGTGGGCTTAACGCGAGCGATGACTCAGGGCGTAAACCGGTATCCCTTGCCGCGAATGGTTTGGATGTGGACGGGGTTCTGCGGGTTATCTTCAAGCTTCTGCCGCAGCCAGGCGACATGGACGTCGATAGTCCGGGAGGTGACGTCGCTGCTGTATTCCCACACCTGGCGCAGCAATTCTTCGCGCGGCACGATCGTGCCGCGGTGGTCGACCAGATAGCGCAAGAGCTGCAGCTCTTTGCCGGCGAGGTTGACCGGCTCTCCTCGCTTGCGCACCTCGGCGCGCTCAAAATCGACTTCGACTTCGTCGAAGCAAAACGTTCGAACGGGCGCGTGTCCGTTCTTGTGAACCCGCCGCAACAGCGCCTCGACGCGCGCCAGCAGTTCGGAAGGATCAAACGGTTTGGTGAGATAGTCGTCCGCGCCGAGTTTCAGGCCCACCACCCGATCGACCACCTGGGTCTTGGCGGTGAGGATGAGGATAGCGGTGTCGATGCCGCGCTGCCGCAGCTCGCGGCAAACCTCGAAGCCGGTTCGCTTCGGCAGCATGACATCGAGCACGATGAGATCGAAATGGCCGCCAGCGGCTTTCGCGAGGCCTTCGTCTCCATCGGCCGCGGTTTCGGTCTCATAGCCTTCGGCCGCGAGCAGGTCGGAGACGGTAACGCGCAGGCCGGGCTCATCTTCAACCAAGAGAATGCGCAAGCTCGTCCTGCCTCTCAATGGTCATCGCCGGAAGCCGCACGATGAACGCGCTTCCTTTGCCGGGTTCGCTCTCGACGCGAATCGTGCCGGCGTGTGCTTCGACAATCCGTTTGACCAGATCGAGTCCGAGGCCGGTGCCGTGCACCTGATCGGCGAGGGCGCGCCGGCCGCGGAAAAACGGATCAAAGATCTGCTTCTGTTCGTCGGCCGGAATGCCGGGACCGTGATCCACAACCGAAATCTCCACCGCGGGGCCGTTGTCGCCGGGCACGGCGGAGACGAAAATACCAACCCACGGGCGGATTGCGTAGCTGTATTTGACGGCGTTATCGACCAGGTTTCGGAGCGCGTGTTTCAGAGCCGCCTCGTCGGCAAAAACCGGCGGCAGTCCCGGTTCTACTCGAGTTTCGAAGACGACGCCGTCGAAAGCGGCTTTGCCGGATTCGAGGCTATCTTCGACCAAACTGTCCACGGAAACCGGCTCGCGCCGCCGAATGATATGGCCGGCTTTCGCGCTGGCAAACTGAAGAATCTGCTCGATGAGGTCTCCGAGCTTCTCGCTCTCGTCTTGTATGAGCGCCCCGTACTGCTCGACCTGCTCCGCCTTTTGCGCGAGCTTTCCGCGCAGATTGTAGGCGGCGGTGCGGATCACCGTCAGCGGGGTGCGCAACTCGTGGGAAACCCCGGCAACGAAGTTGATCTGCATCTCCGCCAATTGCTGAGCGCGCCGCGAAGAATGCACAAGCAGGGAAACGGTCGCGAGAATGAGCAGGAGGATGCCGGCAGACACGGCCAGATTACGCCGCCGCGCTTGAGCGACGAGAGCTTCCAGGGAACCGGCGTGATGACGGACGCGCAGCAGCCAAAGTCCGGGTTCCGGTCCGGGAACTCCGGGCGGAGGGCCGGGACGCCCAAAACCACGGCCCCGGCCGGCCGTGAACCGTTCGATCTTCCGCGGCGGACCGCCGGGAAATCGCTGCGGGGGAACGAAGATCCGTCCGTCCAGCAATGTCACGGACGCATCGGCACCTTGCCCGATCGGATTGCCGGACGATCGATAAATCACCACGGTGGGATCACGAGCCAACACCAACTCTGCGTCGTAGTCCGGCTTGCCGTCGGTTCCCAGATGTCGTGCAAGGAGATCAGGCAACAAATGATCGCGCGCATAGCCGAAGTCCGGTTCCAGAATCAGCCAATCCTGCTCGCTCGGGGGCTCGGAATTGGCGCCGAATCGCGGCATTTCCAAAAGCACCGGGTCCGACTCGGCACGGAAAGGTTCAACGCGGTGGCGTTGCAACTGCTGCATCAACCGGGAATAGGTCGCATTCCATTCGGCAGGCCAAAGCGCGGCCGAGAACTGCCCGGTCTGCAGATTCAGATCCAGCAGGTTCAGACGGTCCGCATCGGGGACCGCCAGCGCGATACGGCGGAAGAATGGGGGAAACTTCGTTTTCCAGCGGCGATATTGGGCGGTGTAGGCGGCCTCCCGGCCGAGTTGGTCCACGTCAGAGCCGGACGGCTGGAGCGCACGCGCCGCGGTCGCAAACTCCTGGTTACAATCGCGCCTTAGGTTTTCGATCCGGTCGTGAAGCGCCGCCTCGAGATTTTGCCGCTCGGCGCCGCTGATCTCGCCGATCCACCGGTATTGGAGAATCGCCAAACCGCCGCAAAGAGCTGCCAGAACCGCGACCGATACCCACGGCAGCCAGGCGCTCCTTTGGTTGCTCATGTATATTTCCAGACTACCGCCACGATGTTCTAGACGCTTGTGCGCCGCCCGCGGTGGCGGCCGCGCTGTAAAGAAATGTTAAAATCCCAGTGCGTCCAGAGGGGAAGCGCCGCCTGGCTGTGGAAACCGCGGCCGGGTCCGGCCCGTACAGGAATTCATGAAAACATGGCTCTTTTTTGCATTAGGATCGGCTTGCGCGTTCGCCCAGCCCTTCACGATCGGCGTGAAGCTGGGGATGCCGGCGAATGACTTTCTCAACACCGTCCAAACCCAGAACTTCAATTTCCACAGCTATACCAACCGCTACATTCTGGGTGGGACGGCGGAACTGCGTCTGCCCTTCGGTCTAGGCGTGGAAGTGGACGGGTTGTACCGGCATTACAACTTTCAGACGGCAGGAACACTGGCCCCACCGGGAACCACGATCACGACGGGAGGAAGCACCGGAGCCTGGGAATTTCCCGTATTGGCGAAGTACCGGTTTCCCAGCAGGATCGTGCGGCCGTTTCTCGACGCCGGGGTGGCGTGGGACACGCTACAAGGATTCAAGCAGGCGATCACGGTGGTCAGCCCGTCCCCTGTTGCGGCCCCCAGCAACTACAATCAACCGGCGCACAACACGACAACCGGCTTCGTGATTGGAGGAGGCCTGGACATCCACGTGCCGTTTGTGCACGTATCGCCGGAAGTCCGGTACACGCACTGGGGGACGCAGCACTTTACGGCGAGCACCATCACGAGCGGTATTTTCTCGGCCAATAGCGGGTACTCGAGCGAGCAGAATCAGGTGGAAGTTCTCGTCGGAATCACGTTCTGACGGGCGTGATACAATCACACCTGATTCCGATCAGGAGGACGCATGAAAACCCTGCGCTGGATGGCCCCCGCCGTGACGGCGCTGTGTCTGACTGCCGGCTGGATCGTCGAGGCGGCCGGCGTCAAAGTGGATCCGCGCGACCTGCAGACGTTCGCCGACGCACAAGCTCTTAAGCCCGGGACGTTTCATAAAATCACGGTCGATCAGCTACCGAAACCGTTCGCGACTAAATCGGCGGCGAATTTTGGCCGGCTGGCGAAACGGCCGGAGGGCGCCGTACCGCAAGGGCCCGCGGGGTTCAAAGTGACGCTGTACGCCGAAGGACTCAGTACGCCGCGGCAGATCCGCACAGCTCCGAATGGCGACCTGTTCGTTGTCGAAAGCTTCCCGGCATCGGCCAATCCGTTCGGCGGACCAGTGGGCGCGAATGGTGACATCAAGATTTTCCGGGGCAATAAAGATGGCAAGCCCGAGCAGGTTTCCGTGTTTGCCACGGGGCTGACGCGGCCGTTCGGAGTCAACTTCTATCCGCCGGGTCCGAACCCGCAGTGGGTGTACGTGGGCAATACGGGCTCGGTGGTGCGCTTTCCGTACAAGAACGGTGACTTGAAGGCGAGCGGGCCGGCCGAGACACTCGTCTCCGATCTCAAGCCCAACGGCAATCACTGGACGCGCGACGTGGTGTTCTCGAAGGATGGCAAACGCATGTTCGTCGCCGTCGGCTCGAATGACAATATCGATGCCAAAGGCGACAACCAAATGCGCGCCAACATTCTCGAATACACGCCGGAAGGAAAATTCGTGAAGATTTATGCCTCGGGGATTCGCAACCCTGTAGGGCTGGGCGTGAATCCGACAACGGGCGAGGTATGGTGTTCGGTCAACGAGCGCGATGAACTGGGCGACAACCTGGTGCCCGATTACATTTCGTCGGTCAAAGAAGGCGGCTTTTATGGGTGGCCATGGTTCTACAGCGGAAACAATCCGGATCCGCGCAAGACCGGCGCCCCGCCGGAGCTGGTGGGCAAGGGCATTGTGCCCGACGTGATGGTTCAGCCGCACAGCGCGTCGCTGGGGTTGACCTTCTACGAAGGCAGCCAGTTCCCGAAGGAATATCAGGGCGATCTGTTTGCCGCCGAGCACGGCTCCTGGAATCGGGCAACGATGTCGGGCCATGAAGTGGTTCGGGTGCCACTGGAGAATGGGAAGGCTAGCGGCGTCTACGAGGATTTTCTGACGGGATTTCTGACACCGGATGGACAAGCGTGGGGCCGCCCGGTAGGCATCGCCGTTGCGAAGGACGGCTCGATGTACGTGACCGATGACGGGTCCATGTCGATCTGGCACGTGACCTACGGAAGGTAAGACCAACCCCGCGCCGCGGGGCAATTCATGAGCGCGACACGATCTGCGTCGATCCCAGCCGCGACCGGCACCGGCCATGGCGCCGCCGTGGTGGCGACCTTCCTCGGCTGGACCCTGGACGCGTTCGACTACTTCCTGGTGGTGTATTGTCTCACCGCCATCGGGCACGATTTTCAGGTGTCCGATGCGGCGATGGCGCTCTCCCTGACGCTGACTCTCGCTTTTCGTCCCGTGGGCGCGTTCCTGTTCGGGTTGCTGGCGGACCGCTACGGGCGCCGCATGCCGCTGATGCTGAACCTGATCTTCTATTCGATTGTGGAAGTGCTTTCGGGTTTGGCGCCCAACTATGCGACCTTCATGGCGCTGCGCGCGCTGTTTGGAATCGGCATGGGCGGCCAATGGGGCGTAGGCGCCTCACTCGCCATGGAGAAAGTGCCCCCCCGAATTCGCGGGCTGCTCTCCGGCGTGCTCCAGCAAGGGTATGCCGCGGGCAACTTGCTCGCGGGGATTTGCTTTTACTTCCTGTTCGACCGCATCGGCTGGCGCCCGCTCTTTTTCCTCGGTGGACTGCCCGCGCTGCTGGCGGTGTTCGTGTGGTACCGCGTGAAAGAATCGGAGGTTTGGGAGAAGACTCGCAGCGAAAGCTGGAGTCACCTGTTCCGGGCCATCGTTTCGCATTGGAAGATCCTGGCGTTCATGGTTGTGCTGATGACCGCGTTCAATTTCGTCTCGCACGGGACACAGGATATGTACCCGACGTTCCTGCAACGCCAGTGGAATTTCGCTCCCAAGGCGCGCGCGGCGATGACGGCCGTCTCGGCGGTCGGCGCGATTATCGGCGGAACGCTGTTTGGGCTGCTTTCCGACCGCATGGGGCGGCGCCGCGCGATGATCACGGCGCTGCTCGCGGCGTTAGTGGTGATTCCGATCTGGGCCTTCGCGCCTTCGATGGGTCTGCTAATCGCCGGCGCGTTCCTGATGCAGTTCATGGTACAAGGCGCGTGGGGCGTGATTCCGGCGCATCTTTCGGAACTGTCGCCCGATTCGGTGCGCGGCTTTCTGCCGGGCTTCGGGTACCAGTGCGGCGTGCTCATCGCCGGATCGGTGGCTTACATCGAAGCGGTCTTTGCCGGGCGCACGAGCTATTCGGTGGCAATGGCGTCCACGGCCGCGACCGTCTTCATTCTGGCTGCCGTCGTCACCTACTTCAGCCGCGAGCGACGCGGGCTGCAGTTTGGAGAATAGGTGAGGCGGTAACCCTGCCCCACCCGACATCATCCATTTTGACCTACAGGCGAATGCGCGGATCTACTGTCCGACTCCAGAGGCTTGGGTTTTGGGCGGAAGCAGATCGCAGGGCATAGCATCCAACGCCTGTTCAACCTGCATTTTCAGTGCGGCCGCGTGAAGAGGTTTTTTGAGGAGACGGCCGCGCCACTCTGCCAGGACCTCGTCCTTGATTCCGTCCGTCATTAGGACCACTCGTGTGGTGGGGCGTTCGCGGGCGATCGAGCCAGCCAGCCACATTCCGTCGGCACCGGGAAGGTGCC
>DASXAK010000017.1:0-37703 GCA_036406715.1 Bryobacteraceae bacterium
TCCGCCGATTTCATGCCGCATGGCATGTGCTATTTCTGGAACCCCTCGGTCCTGTGGCTGAATGTCACGGCGGATTCCGTGATTGCTGCTTCGTATTACTTCATTCCCGTCCTGTTGTTTTCCTTCGCCCGCAGACGCCGCGATATCGAGTTCAAGGGCATATTCGTGGCATTTGGCGTGTTCATCCTGGCCTGCGGCTCGACCCACCTCTTGGGCGCGCTCACGGTGTGGGTTCCGGTCTATCGGTTGGACGGAGTGGTCAAGGCAATCACGGCTGTCGCCTCGATGGCGACTACCGTTATGCTGATTCCTCTTTTGCCGGCGCTGATCCGGCTGCCGAGCCCTTCGCAACTCCAGGTTGTCAACCGGAAACTGGAGTTGGAAATCGGGGAGCGGCGGACGGCCGAAGAACAGGTCCGGCAAGCCAATGACGATCTCGAACGCCGGGTGGCGGCGCGCACGGCCGAGCTGGCGCAGACGGTCGACGAATTGCGGCGCGAGATCGCACGCCGCGAGGAAGTGGAACGCGAGCTAGTGCATTCGCAGAAAATGGAGGCCGTGGGCCGCCTCGCCGGCGGCGTGGCGCACGATTTCAACAACCTTCTGACGGTGATTCTCGGCTACGGAGAGATCCTGCGAGAGCAGCTGCAGGGTAACCCGGAAGCGCTCGAATCCGCCGACGAAATCCTTCGCGCCGGCCAGCGTGCTGCCGCCCTGACCGGCCAGCTTCTCGCCTTCAGCCGCCGCCAAAACGCTGTCCCGCGCGTGGTGGACCTAAACCAGGTGGTCGAGCAAATGGAAAAAATGCTGCGGCGCGTAATTGGAGAGGACATTGAACTGGTCATTCAAACGATGCCCGAGCTCGGCGCAATTGTGGCCGACCCATCGCATCTCGATCAGGTGATCATGAACCTCGCGGTGAACTCACGCGACGCCATGCCGGACGGCGGCAAGCTGATTCTCGAAACCGCCAACGTGTCGCTCGGCGCGGAGTATGTCGGCAAGCACCTGAACTTACAACCGGGCCCCTACGTCATGCTCGCCGTCTCCGATACCGGGAGTGGCATGGATCAAGCCACTCAGGCCCGGATCTTCGAACCTTTCTTCACCACCAAAGGCCAAGGCAAAGGCACCGGCCTGGGGCTGTCGATCGTGTACGGCATCGTGAAACAGGCAGGCGGCGAAATTCTCGTTTATAGTGAACCCGGCCAAGGCACCGTGTTCAAAATCTATTTTCCGGCTGCGGACCAGGTGTCCGAGCAATCCGCTGATATCAGGCCGGCCCACCGCGAACGCGGAACGGGAACGATTCTCCTGGTGGAGGATGAGGACCAGGTACGGAATCTCACCAGCTCGATTCTGTCGCGGCATGGCTATCGCGTGCTCACAGCCGCGTCCGGAGCGGAAGCGCTGCAGATCGCGCGCGACCTCACCGAACCGATCCACCTGCTGCTTACGGATGTGGTGATGCCGGGAATGAACGGCCCCATCCTGGCACAAGAGGTGCGCGGCCTTCGGCCGGAAATCCCGGTCCTGTACATGTCCGGTTATACCGACGCAAGCATCACCGGCGAAGATGTGTTTGCGGGTGACGTGGCATACATCGAGAAGCCCTTCACCTCCGCTGCATTGCAGGAAAAGGTGCAGGCAGCCATCCGCAACGTGGCGTAAACGGGTTGTACAAATCGCGTAAATTCTCGCGCGAAATCGCCTGAATTGCGGCGCCGTCCAGTATCATTCCAAGTATGGCAGGCTCGCGCCGCGCAGCATTAACTTTAGTTATCGCATTGCTGTTCGTTGCGCTGGCAGCTGCGCAGACACCGCGGACCGCGCCCGGCTACATCGGGAATACAGTGTGCCGCGATTGCCACGGCGAACTCTGGGAAGCCTTCTACAAAAATCCGCACTACAAGAGCGTCGCCTCCGGCAATCAGCCTCCGCAGCGCACCGGATGTGAAGGTTGTCACGGAGGCGCGCAGGCGCATGTGAATGGCGGCGGCGGCGCCGACACAATCCCCAATGCCTTCTCTTTGATGTCTCCCAAGCAGGTACTCGAAAACTGCCTCACGTGTCACGCCAATGATTTTTCGAAAGCCAACATCCGCCGATCCGAACACACGCTCAATGACGTCGCTTGCACGAGTTGCCACTCCATCCACCATGCCGCCACTTCCAAGTATCTTCTCGCCAAGAAACAGAGCGAGCTGTGCTACGGCTGCCACGCCGGCGTGCGCGCGCAATTTGAGATGCCTTCCAAGCACCGCGTGAACGAGGGATTCATGCAGTGTACCGATTGCCACAATCCTCATGGAGCTTTTGCGGCGACCTGGCGCATGTCCGACCGTCCGCGCATGGTCGAGCAGGCGCTCGGGAACGAGGAGCCTTGCTTGAAATGCCATATGGACAAGCGCGGGCCGTTTGTTTACGAGCACCCGCCGGTGCGTATCGAAGGATGCGAGACCTGCCATTTCCCTCACGGCTCGACGAACACGCGTCTGTTGCGTCGACCGGTGGTGTTCACCCTCTGTCTGCAGTGCCACAACGGCGCCGGCACCTTCGGTACCCGCAATAACGGCGAGACGCGGCTCTCGCGCACCCACAATCTGCTCGATCCGAAATACCAGAACTGCACAACCTGCCATGTGCGAGTGCACGGATCCAACAGCGATAGTTTCTTCATGCGATGACGGCCATGCGAAAACGATTCTTCCTGATTCTCGCGATGGCCGCGGCGCTCTCCGCGCAGCAGGTGGCGGCCCCGACTCCGGAGCAGGCCGGCCCGTCGGGCGGCGAGGACGTGGGCAATTACAACATCACCAACTCGTTCGAGACCGGCTATCGCTTCGCCGAAATCGGCGGCGATCTCGGCAAATATCGCAGCGACGTCAATTTCGGCAACGGCGTCCGTCTGCTCGGCAGCAGTCTTTCTGTCAATTCAAAGGATGGCCACGGCCACTGGTTCGACGAGATTCTTCTGAACACTCAGGGGCTGGGCAACGATCCGTATCAGTCGGCCAAGCTGCGCGTCGAGAAGAATCAGCTTTATCGCTACGACATGATGTGGCGGCTCGATGAATTCTACAATCCGGGGTTGGCGATCTCCGGTGGTCTGCACCAGATGGACACGCGCCGCCGTCTGCAGGATCACGACGTCACGTTGTTTCCGCAATCCAAGTTCAAGTTCCGCGCCGGCTACAGCCGCAACAATCAGACCGGTCCGGCGCTCTCCAGCGTGCAGGAGTTCAATAGCCTGGGCAATCAAGTCCCGGTGTTCATGGATGTGCGACGCGAGTGGAACGAATACCGAGTCGGCGCCGATATTGAACTGGCCGGGTTCAAGTTCACGATCTTACGCCGCTGGGATTTCTATAAGGATGATTCACTGAACAATGGCGTTCCGGCTGTGGCCCAGAGTCCGGGCACAACGGTACAACAGTTCACTCGCTCCGAACCCTACCACGGCTCCAATCCCGGATGGCTGGGCGACCTGGTCAGCACACATAAGCACTGGGCGCTGAACGCGCGCATGACTTACACCGGCGGCCGGCGAGACTTCGCGCTGGATGAATCGGCCTTCGGTCTGGGTTTGCTGGGCGCAGCCAGCCGTCAGATCCTCGTCAGCGGCAACGCCGATCGCCCGATCCTCGCCGGCGATTTCAGCATCAGCATCTTCCCGACCGACCGCCTCACGCTCGTGAACAACACCTCGGTGCACAACGCTCGCACCGTCGGCGACTCCACTTACACCGAGTTCGACAATGCGACCGGTCTCGGCACTACTTTGAACTTCCGCTACCTGGGCGTGCGCACCGTCGCCAACGCCACCGACCTGAATTACCGGCTCACCAACTGGCTCGGCGTCTATGCCGGATATCACTACTCCGACCGCCTGATCACCGACATTGAGGGCTTCGCTTCGCCGCCGAATTCCGGCCTGCAGAATTTCGATTATCTCCGCAACAACCACATGAACACCGGGACACTGGGCATGCGGATCCGGCCGGTGAAGCCGCTGACGTTCAACCTCGAAGGCGAAATCGGCCGCGATAATCAGCCGCTGACCCCGATCAGCGAGCGCAACTATCACACCATCGGCGGCCGCGCCGACTATCGCACCCGCAAGCTGCAGCTCTCCGCGCAGTACCGCGAAGTGTACAACCTGAACGCGCCGCTCTCGCTCTCGGAATTCAGCTCGCATTCGCGCAACTACACCGGCAACGCCTCCTGGTCGCCCAACGACTGGTTCTCTCTCGATGCCAGCTACACGAAACTGCACCTGGATACCGTCTCGGGCCTGGCCTTTTTCGCCGCGAATCAGTTGGTGCAGACCCCGACCATTTATATCAGCAACGTTCACGCTGCGAACCTGGGCGCCCACTTTGGTATCAGCAAGCGCACGGACCTATACACGGGGTACAGCATCACACGCGATACAGGAGACGGCCGCGGCGCCGCGATCCTGCCCGGCATCACCGATCCCGTGCAGGCGTTGTTGAGCTCGGTCGAAACGTTCCCACTCAGCTTCCAATCGCCGCTCGCTCGCTTCTCCTTGCGGTTGAGCGCAAAATTGAGATGGAACGCAGGCTATCAGTTTTATAACTATCACGAGAATTTTGGTCTGCTGGGACGCCACCAGAACTATCACGCCCACACTGGCTACACGAGCGTTTCCTGGTCCTTCTGAACGTGGGGCAGGCTTCCTGTCTGCCAAAGCCGCCGGCAAATTCGCAGGCGAGACGCCTGCGCCACTACGCCTTCGGATGCGCCTTGTCGTAAACGGCCATCAAGTCGGTAAGCGAAACCTGCGTATATTTCTGGGTGGTCGACAGGCGCGCGTGTCCCAGCAGTTCCTGGATGGCGCGCAAGTCCGCTCCGTCGGCCAGCAGGTGCGTCGCATAGGCGTGGCGGAAACTGTGCGGATGGATTGACGGATCGCCGGCCAGCAGCGTCGCGTACAGCTTCACGATGCCTCGCATCCCGCGGTCGGTCAAACGCCCGCGCCGATGATTGAGGAAGACGGCGCGCTCGCCGCGCACCACAGCCCGCTCCCCCAGATAACGTTCCAGCGCCTCCTTGGCTTTCCCCGGCAGCGGCACCAGCCGTTCTTTGCGGCCCTTACCGCGGACGCGCAGCCAGCCTTGCGAGCGGTCGATGTCGTCGAGATCCAACCCCGCCAGTTCGCTGATCCGCAGCCCGCAGCCGTATAGCAGCTCGAAAATAGCGCGGTCGCGCGCGGGGAACGGCCGCTCGATGCGCTCGGAACCCACGCCGTCAATCAGCGTGTTCACCTGCTCGGCCGTCATGACCTCCGGCAGCTTCTGCGGCGCTTTGGGAGTGCGCATCAGCCGCGCCACGTTGACCGTAACTATGCCCTCGCGCAACAGAAAACGAAACAGGCCGCGCACGGCCGCCAGCTTGCGGCGAATCGTCACGGCCGTCAACTCGTCGCGATAGAGGCTGGCTAGCCACTCGCGCAATATCAATACGTCGATCGCCGCCGGATGGGGCGGCTCCAGCTCGGGCGGAGAGAGAAATTCCAGAAATTGCCGCAAGTCGGCCGCATACGCGTGGACCGTATGCGACGACGACGCTATGCGCTTGAGCTCTTCCAGGTATCGGCCGATCTGCCGTTCGAGCTCAGACGTGGGCATGAAGGAATTCCTCCAAAGCGGCCAGCGCGCGCCGACACACCTCGGCGTGGCGCGCCTTTTTGTCGCGCCGCAACTGGTGGTGCGTCGCCTCGTCGAGCGGCGTCAACAGATCGAAGGTGATGTTGTCGGGCTGGTAATCCGCCGCATCGGCGCCGGAAATATACCGGCAGAGCGAACCCAGCGCCGTCTCGCGCGGCAGCGCGCGCGGCGTTTCGCCGGAAGCGAGCGCGGCCGCATGCATCCCTGCCATCAGGCCCGTCGCAATCGCCTCGACATAGCCCTCGACTCCCGAAATTTGCCCGGCGAAAAAAACGCGGGGCTGCGCCCGCAACTGCAGAGTCTCCGTAAGCAGCGCCGGCGCGTTGATGTAGGTGTTCCGGTGAATCTGGCCGAACCTCACGAATTCCGCGTTCTCGAGCCCCGGAATCAGGCGCAGGATCCGTTCCTGCTCGCCGAATTTCAAGTGGTTTTGAAAACCGACCAGGTTGAAGCTCGAGACGCGCAGGTTTTCCTGCCGCAACTGCACAACCGCGTATGGTCGTTTCCCGGTCCGCGGATCCGTCAGCCCCATCGGCTTCATTGGACCGAATCGCAGCGTCTCTCGGCCCCGCCGAGCCAGTTCCTCGATCGGGAGGCACGCCTCGAAATACGGCGTCTCGTCCTCGGAAATGTGTGCCGGAACGCTCGCCCCGTTCAGCAGTGCGTCGACGAACGTCTCGTACTGCTCGCGGTCGAACGGGCAGTTCAGGTAGTCATCGGTGCCGTCTGCCGACTTGCCGTACCGCGACGCCCAGAAGGCGATCTGCGTATTCACCGAGTCGGCTTCGACGATCGGGCTGATGCTGTCGTAGAAGTACAGCCGCTCGGAGCCGGTCAGCCGGGCAATGTCTTCGGCGAGCGCGTCGCTGGTCAGCGGACCGGTGGCAACGATGCAGATGCCCTCCGGAACCGAGGTCACTTCGTCGTGCTGCAGCTCAATCAGAGGCTCGTCCGCGATGGCATCGGTCACCTGTTGCGCGAAGATATGCCGGTCCACCGTCAGGGCGTGTCCACCCGGCACACGCGCTGCTTGAGCGGCGCGCAGAAGCAGCGAGTCGAGCCGGCGTAATTCCTCTTTGAGCAGCCACGGGGCCGCCGATTCCTGCTCCGTCTTGAGTGAATTACTGCACACCAGTTCGGCTAGATGGTCCGTCTGGTGTGCCGGCGTCCGCCGCGCCGGGCGCATTTCGTGAAGCACGACTCGCAGCCCGCGGCGCGCGATCTGCAAGGCGGCCTCGCTTCCCGCCAGGCCTCCGCCGATGATCTGAATCGGTTCCCGCACGAACCCCCGTTTCTTCAGCATAACCGACGAATTTCGAAGGTGTCATTCATTCCATGCACCACAAGCGATTTTGCAGCGCGCGGCTATACTTCGAGTGGAGGATCCGATGGCCACAAAGAAAAAGAGTTCCTCACGAAAGAGCAGCGCCAAGGGCAGACGGAAAGTCGGCAAGGTGATGCACGAGTACAAGCACGGCCAGCTCAAGTCCGGCGGCAGGAAGAAGGTGAAGAGCCGCAAGCAGGCGATTGCGATAGGATTAAGCGAAGCGCGGCGTTCGGGCGCCAAAGTCCCGTCGAAACGCAAAAGCTCGAGCAGGAAGAGGTCGTCGTCGCGCAAAAGGAGCTGAGATTTGTCTGCCGCTTCCATGGAGCGCCAATTTCTGGATCACTCGATCAACACGTTGAAACTTTTCGCAACGCGCATCGAGACCTGTCTGGGCATGCTGAACGAGGAGCAGATCTGGGCGCGTGGTAACGAAAACGAAAATGCGATCGGAAATCTGGTGCTGCACCTGTGCGGCAACGTGCGCCAATGGATTATTTCCAATATCGGCGGGCAGCCCGATTTTCGCCAGCGCGACAGTGAATTCAGCGCCCGCGGCGGCGCGTCCACTGCGGATCTACTCGAGCGCCTCCGCGGCACAGTCGCGGAAGCAGTCGGCGTGATCGATGGCGTCACAGCGCAACGCCTGCTCGACCGCAGAGTGATTCAGGGCGAGGACGTCTCGGTACTCCAGGCGATTTATCACGTGGTGGAACACTTCACGTTACACGCCGGCCAAATCATCTTCGCGACCAAGATGCTGACGGGGACGGATCTGGGCTTCTACCGCCACCTTTCGACAGCGGCCGGGCAAGGCCAGAAAAAATAGCCGCGGATGAACGCAGATCGACGCCGATAGTTTTTTCTAATCTGCGTTCATCGATGTTTATCGGCGGCTAATCCTACCGGTGTGCGCTGCGCGGGCGGGGGCCATCGCGACGCGGGCCGTCACGGCGCGGACCATCGCGGCGAGGGCCGTCACGCCTAGGGCCACCACCGCCTCCGCGGCGCGGCTCCGGCGTATAAGGAGGCTCGGGAAGGCTGGCCATTCCCGCGGGATACACAATTACCTGCCGTGCGGGGCCGGTCCCGATGCTCTCGCTGCGAACTGCCGACTCGTTGCGCAGAGTTAAGTGGATGACTCGCCGTTCCCGGCTGTTCATCGGATTGAACCGGAAAGGAACACCCGTGCGCTTCACCTTATCGGCGGCCGTGGTCGCGCTCAGCCGCAGCTCTTCAATGCGCAGCAGCCGGTAGTCATTGGCATCGAAGGAAATGCGCGAGTGATCTTCGGAGGGCATCCGCAGCATCTCCATCGTGACGTGCTCGAGCGCCAGCAGCAGTTCCGCGCGGTTGGCGAGTAACTGATCGACATCGGGCCCGCCGAACTTCACCACGACGTCGGGGGTTTCGAAGTCATCCGCCGCGGGCTCGGCGTCCTGAATCTCGTACTTGAGATGAAACCCGCCGTTCTGGAGGACCGGGCGCAGCAGGCCGTCGATTCGCGGGCCGATCGAAGCACTGGAATACTTTCGTTCAGTCACAGGCTATTTCCTGCCGTTCTTTTTCTTCGGCGGTGGCGTCACCGAACGGGCTGCCTCCTCCGCCAACTCCGTGTGATTGAAGAACCATTGCTGTCCCATGCTCACCAGCGTGCCGGTCACGTAGTATAACACCAAGCCGCTCGGCAGACTGTAGAACATGAAGCCGAAGATCAGCGGCATCAGCATCATCATGCGCTGCTGGCTGGGATCGGTCGTGGGCGTCGGCGTCATCTTCGTGCTCAGGAACTGCGTGACGATCATGACGATGGGAAGGATCCGGATCGCCAGATGCTCCGGCTGCGACAGGTCCGTGACCCAAAGCCAGTGCGCGCCCCGCATCTCCACCGCCACCTGGAACACCTTGTAGAACGGAATTACCAGCAGAAGCTGGATCATCATCGGCAGACAGCCGCCCATCGGGTTGACGCCGTTCTTCTTGTACAAGTCCATCACTTCCTGCTGCTGCTCGGTTTTGCGCGGGTCGTTGAACTTGAGGTTCTTGTATTTCCCGTTGATCGTGTCGATCTGCGGCTTGAGCGCCTGCATCTTCCGCATCGACTTCATGCTCGAGAGCCGGATCGGGAATAGGACGATGTAAATCAGAACCGTGACCAGCACGATCGACCAGCCGAAATTGTGCACGAATGCGTCATTCAGCCAGTTCGTAATGACAAACAGCGGCTTGGCGATGACCGATAAGTAGCCGAAGTCCACCAGGGTCTCCAGCTTCGGGTTGACGCGTTTCAGCAGGTCCACGTCCTTGGGCCCGACGAACAGCGAGAACTGGTTCGCCGTGCCGGCCGAAACGGCGGTGCCGGGGAAAGCTTCCGGCTTCTCGACCTCGGGCGTGCGCACCGTGTCACTGACCGTGGTCTGCTGCACGTTGCCTTCATGTTCCGGCAGAAACACGGCGGCGAAATAGGTGTCGGCAATCCCTGCAAACGAATATATTCCGCTCGAGGAGACCGGGCCGTTCTTGGCCTTGCTCGCGGGCAGCTCAACGAGCTTGTTGTCGGTGGTGCTGAAGTACAGGGCGCGCTGGCTGCCCGACGGATTGGCGACGGTGAGATCCCCGAAGCCACCGCGCCACTCGATCATGTTCTGGATCGGGCGGCCATCCAGCGTAACGTCGACCGCGATCTTGGCGAGATAGCTGTTCTTCTCGAACTGGAAGCTTTTGTGCACCGTCGTATGGCCGTCGGAGTACTCGAACGCCACACCCATTCCGTCGGGATCCGGAGTTTGCTTGAAGTATTTCCAGTTGACGTCGGACGCCGGCTTCTCGCCGGGGAAAGACAGCGAAAACGGATAGGCGAGTTTGGCCGCGGTGTTGACCAGTTCGAGCGGCTTGCCGTCGTTGCCTTTGTAATTCTTCAACTGCCAACTCCGCACCGTCGCACCCTGATTGTTCAAGACGACGTGAAAGTTGTTGGTATCGATAATAAAGGCCGGTTGCGGTTGCTGCTGGGTGGCGTTGGCCGCCGGCGCGGATGACGGAGAAGCGGCTGGAGAGGACGGCTCAGCGGGAGCAGTCGCAGGCGCGGCGGGAGTATCGGTCTTCGGCGGCGTAGTCGCGCTCGCAGGGGCCGTCTTCTTGGCCGGCGCCGGTTGGCTCTTGAAGAAATACGGGCTGAGAAACATCACAGCGCCCATCAGAAGGAACGCCAGCAACAGCCGGATTTCCATCGACATTTCTTTCGGCGCCGTACCTTGGTTATCGCTATTTGCAGTCTGGGCCATTCTTAATTCCGTTTTGCCGTTACCGGATTTACCGCACCGGATCGAAGCCGCCTTCATGCCACGGGTGGCAGCGCAACAGCCGGCACAGACCTTTCCACGTTCCTCGCGCGACCCCGTAACGCTCCACGGCCTCGCGCATATATTCAGAGCAGGTCGGATAGAAGCGGCATGCCGAAGGCAGCAGCGGGGAAATGACGAACTTGTAAATCCGAAGGGCGCCTACGAGGAGCCATTGCAGCGGAGAAAGAGGCGTTCCACCTCCTGCCGCAATTCCGCCATGGGGGCATCCAGCGCTTTCCGCCTCGGATTGATGACGATGGACCACTGGGAGTTCAGCCGATCGAGAGAGCCGCGCACGGCCTCACGAAGCCGCCGTTTGATGCGATTGCGGACCACCGCCGGGCCCAGGGCGCGGGGCACCGTAAATCCGATCCGGGGGCCGGTCCCTTCCGGGTCGCGACAGCAGAACGCCGCGAAACAAGGGCACGAAAATCGGCTCCCCTGATCGTACACCGTTCGGAAATCTTGCGATCGCAGCAGGCGGACACGTTTCGGAAAACCAGCGATGGATTAGTGCCTTTCGGAGCTGACCGTGAGCTTTTTGCGCCCACGGGCCCGGCGCCGGGATAGAACCGCACGCCCATCCTGGGTCTTCATGCGGGTGCGGAAACCGTGCGTCTTGGCGCGCCGGCGATTATTCGGTTGAAACGTACGCTTGGGCATTCTTGTTCAAATACTTAGTATAAAGCAGGCGGTGATGCCGGGCAAATGCACCCGCCTAATTTGACACCGGCAACGGAACGGTAAGCGATTGGGTCGCGGGCGGTTCCACCAGCGGGATGATGCTTGTCTCGGCCGGCAGTTCTTCACCGGTCCCCAGTGGCACTTCCTCCTGCATCCAACTGGTCAGAGGCAGGTTGCGCAAATACAAGCGCTCCTGGGTGATCAAGGTCGTCTCGTTGCCCTTCGGCCCCGGTATGCGCCGCAGAAACCGCCGGCGCTCGATGCGGAATTCGGTCAGCAGATCGTCGGCGCTGGGGCGCCGGCTGCAGCACTCACCCTCCACTTTGGCCACTGCAGTCTGATAACGCGCGGCCAGCACCTGGATGCGTGCCTGCATCAGCAGCCACACCAGGTACGCCGCGCCTATCGCGACCAGAGCCGGCAATACAATCCAAAACACCAGTTCCGCGCCGAGTGAGGCCACGAAGACCTATCGGCACATGCGAACGAGAGGTTTAGGCGCACTAGAATGAGGAACAATGAGCCGGCACAACCTTCAGGGCATCGTCTTCGACATGGACGGCGTGCTGTATAACGCAGACCACCCAATCGCCGGCGCCGCCGAAACCCTCGCCTGGGTTCAGCGGCAGCGGATTCCGTACCGGTTCGTGACCAACACCAGTTCGCGCAGCCGGGACGCTCTCGTTCAGAAACTGGCGGCGTTCGGCATTGCCGCAACCGCCGGGCAAATTCTCACTCCCGCCGTAACGGCCGCCGCCTGGCTACGCGCGCAGCCACCCGGAGAAGTGGCACTGTTCGTCCGCCCAGCCGCCTGTCCGGATTTCAACGGGCTCGCTTGCGTGCCGGACGACGCCGAAGCGGGCGCCCGCTACGTCGTCATCGGCGACCTCGGCGACGCCTGGGACTATCGCACTCTGAACCGTGCCTTCCGTTTGCTCCAGCACAACCCGGAGTCCCGGCTCATCGCCCTGGGAATGACGCGTTATTGGCAAACTCCCGAAGGTTTGTCGCTCGATGTCGCGCCCTTTGTAGCCGCCCTGGAGCACGCCACGGGGAGGAAAGCCGTCGTCCTCGGCAAGCCTGCGGCGGATTTCTTTCATCGAGCGGCTGATCAACTCGCGCTCCCGCCCGCCGCGGTGATGATGATTGGCGATGATATTCAGGCCGACATCGAGGGCGCGCAAGCCGCCGGGTTGGTGGGTGTCCTGGTCCAGACGGGCAAGTTCCGTCCCGCAGATCTGAACGGCGCCGTGAAGCCGGATGTGGTGCTGCCTTCGATCGCGGATTTGCCCAGCTGGTGGAACGGCTAGCGGCTCTCAGGAAACCGGGGAAGGCTGCGGCCCATCCGGTTGCAGGAGTTGAGCCACCCGGTCGATCAGGTCCGCGGCATCGAACGGTTTGAGGAGCACACGGTCCGGCGTGCGCTTGCTGATGCTGTCCATGGCGACACTGGAACTGTGGCCGGAGACGTAGAGAATTTTGGTCCCGGGCTGCTGGCGCTCGATCTCGGCTGCGACATCGAGCCCGCTCATACCGGGCATCACCATATCGATGATCGCCAGGTCGACCGCGCCCTGCCCGAACAAGTCCAGCCCCTGAGGGCCATTAGCTGCTTCGAGGACTGAATATCCACACCCCTCAAGGATTCGCAGCATCAGCCGGCGCAGGGCCCCGTTGTCTTCCACCACCAGAATTTTCCGCTGCGCCCCATCCGTGGTCATTGGCCCCTTCACTCACGAGTATACACTTGCCTATCGGCCGGTCGAAATCCGGTTGCAATTAACTGAGGTAATGGGAGCTACGCGAGTTCTTTGACGGGAACGTCAAAGTGCGCGGTGTTCACTACGCCCTGCCGTTGAAACTGTACCCAGACACGATACGTTTGGGCGCGCGGAAAGAAGAGACTGAACTGGATTTTTGGCCCATCGGCGAGCAGCGGATGGGTGTGAATCAGATCAATCAGATCGTCGCTGGCTGCGAGCATATGGGCCCAGGCGCCCAGGTATTTTTCGAGACCTTCGGCCGGGTTCAGATTAAAGTACACCTGAGTTTTCTGACCGGCAATGGGCTGTTCGGGATCGGTCGTCATCGCCACTCGGAGATTCTCGGTGTCTTTGGTCGAGTAATCACGCGGCACGAGTGGCGGAGCCGGTGGCTTTCCGGGGACAATAACGGTCTTCGCGATCAGCTGCGGCGTAGCTCCATCGGGGTAGAAGTCGCCTAATAGGCGATACATGCCCGGCTGCGGGAAAGAAAAATCGTACGTGAAATTACCTGCCTCGTCGGGGCCGACCGGGTGATCGTGGACAAACACCTTCAGGTCCTGGCTCACAATGAACAGGTGGAAAAGCTTCTCGTGAACAACCTGGAAGTGGGTGACCGGGCGGTCTTTCCAGGGATCGTGGATGCCGAACGTAACGCGGGCCTTCTGGCCGACTTTGAGAGCGCGCGGCGTTACGGATAAATCGAGGTGATACTCGACAGGATCGGGGAGCCCTGCCACCAGCTTCATCCCGCAACGCGAGCAAACGCCGGGTTTGGTGCCGCGGACGTCGGGGTCCATCGGGCAGACATAAACCGCATCCTGCTGGGGTGGAGGCGGCTGCTGACCGAAGAGGCGGCGGGCGAACGGAGCCAGCAGCGCGCTGGCGCCCTGGCGCAGCAACGCACGGCGGGTAGCACGCATGTCCTTTATTATCTATCCCGCAGCAGCGGGTTGCAAGGTCGCGACCACGTCCTCGTAGGGGTGGCGGCGCTGGATCTCTCCATCGAACACATTCAAAGCCTGTTCGTAGAGGGGCCGCGGGATTTCGATGCCGCCTTCCCAATTGCCCACCTTTTGGTACGCCCCGATCGCGGCGGCCAGCACGGAGATTGCGACGCCCGGGAAGAAGCTGGCTTCTTTTTCCGCGACTTGTTCGGCAGGCGCGGATCGAACCCATTCGCGCGATTCGCGGTAGGCTTGCAGGAACTGGCGGCAGGTGTCGGTGCGCAGAAAATCCCGCGAGCAGCAGAGACTGCTGAAGGCGACGACCGGCATGGAGGCGCCCACCGACGCCACGACGTGGCCGAGGCCTTCCGCTTCGAGTTGGTGCGAAGCGGGAGCCTGGAGATGGATATAGTCGGCGTTGCCGCTCCGATACGCCTGCATCATGTCCTCGGGCGTGCCGGCGTTGACTAGGCGAGTGCGGCTCCAATCGACGCCATTGGTCTTGGCGGCATACTTCAGCATCGTGATCGGCTGCCAGCCGTGATCGGCGATCAGGGTGCTGCCTTCGAGCTTTTTCCAGGTGAACGCCGGGTCGGGCTTGCGGCTCACCAGAAAAAACCCATCGCGCTGATTGATCTGGGCGAAGTGCACGGGCAGCGGCGATTCGCCGGCCTCTATCGGCTTCCAGTTGGCGGAGACCGCCGACTGCATGATATCGGCCACGCCGTCGCGGATTAGCTCGGGGGTGCGCTGGCCTTTTTGCAGGACACCGTACTCGGCCGAAAAACCGTGCCGCTCGAGAAAGCCGGCGGCGATGGTCGAAATGAGGGGGCTGTAAAACACCGAATGCCGGGAAACGATAATGCGCAGTGCCATAGTTTTCGAGTGTATCGCTTCCGGCGATCAGCGTTCATGCCAGAGCAACAAGCCCTTGCCCGACTTGCTGTCGCCGGCCTGATGCCAGACCACGTACAGCTTGTCATTGCCGGCGAAGGCGGCGTGAACGGTGTTGGGCTGCGCGGCGAAGTCGTCTTTGAGCGCGAGGCCGAGGCCACAGGTGGTCCAGCGCGCGCCGTCGGTAGAGCGCGAGACCGCGGGAAAGTTGCATTTCAGACTGTCGGTGCCGCTGTTGGACCCGAATACCGCGGCCAGCCGGCCGTGCGAATCCACCGCCAGGCCGAGCGGAGGATTGGCGCTGCGCGGTCCATCGACCGGAAGAGAAACCGGCGCGCTCCAGGTGGTGCCGTTCGCGGAAGAAGTGAACCACGTGCTGGCATCGCTATTTTTCGGATCGCGCGGCGCGCCGAACAGCAGGCCGATGCGGTTGCCGCCGATGGCCAGGCTCAGGTTCGGCGCATCGGGCGCCTGGTTATTGGAATCGGCCGCCTGTACGGCGCTGGCTTCGCCGGGCCTCCACACGACGAAGTGGTAATTGTTGCCGTCCTCCGGCTGCAGCACATAGGCCATCAGCGGCATGCCGCTGCCGTCCAGGGTGAGTGAAACGTTGGTATTGGAGATATATTTCGTGCCAGAGAGAACTGGCGCGGCCTGGCTCTTCCAGCCGCTTGAATCTGAAGGAAAATCCGCGGCAATGTAGCGTACACCCGCGCTTTCGCTGTTGCCAGCCAGATAGAGCCGGCCCTTGGCGATGACCAACGACGTGGCGCTCACGGTGCCTCGCAACCCCGCGACGAAGGCGGACGGCTGCCAGGTGGCGCCGGCGTCTTTCGAAACCGCAATCGTGAGGCCGTCGTGCGCCTCGACTGGATACACCAGCGCGGCATTTCCGGTTTCGCCGTCAAACGCCAGTGAGACCGGCTCCACGTTTCCTGAGTTCAGATTGCCGACGGTGGCTACTTTCACAGGCGTCCGCCACTGGTATTTGGCGCGGTCCCAGTGCACGAAATAGAGTGCGGTGTCGGAGGAGTCGCCGTCCCCGTTGGGATCGAACCACAGCCAGGCGAGCGCCGGATCGCCATTTTCGTCGAAGGCCAAGGCGGAGTTCATGCCGTAACGAGTGCCCTCGGCGCCCATAGGAGCCGCCGCGCCTTTCAACACGCCGGCCGGCGGCGGACCGACGGTGACCACATTCGACGGCGTCCCGTTCTCCCCAGTGCGCACGCGCAGTTGATAGGTAGCGAAGGGATCAAGTTTGTCATCCGTGAAGCTGGTTGCCGCGGCGTCCGCCAGTTTCTCGAACTTGTTCTCGCGGCCAAGCCGCTCCACGATCCAACCGGAGCCGGAACCGCTCCACGTCAACTCGATTTTATGCGCAGTCGCTGACTTAACTTGAAGTTGCTGGGCGGGCAACACCGAGCAAACGGCAATCAGTCCGAGGCAAAGACGGGTCATCGAACTGATTATAGATGGCCCGACTCAGAACGGCTGCAAGCGGCCTAGAACTTGACGTGCATCGTGACCGTTCCGGTGGCGCCCGTGGGTGGAATCGCGGTGAGTTGGGCATCCGCGGAACCATGCACTTTATAGAGCGTCTGCCCGTTGGCGGAAAGCTCGTTGGAGACGTCACTGACAGTCATCGACAGACTACCCATCGCTGGATTGCTGCTGAAAGCCCAAGTCATAGTTCCACTCGTGACGGTAGCGCCGCCATTGACGGAAGCAAGAGAATACGAGCCGGAGCGCAACATGCCCTGAACCTGAATGCCAAACTGTGCCGTAACCGACTGCGGCGTGACGACGAGCCCTAATCCCGATTGGTTCTTAGTGGAGTCGTATCCCGCAGCAACCGTGCACGGCATGGTTCCTGTAGCCGCGCCAGACAGCGTCACCAGGCAGGCGCCTTTGTACGGACGGTTTGGAGTAGAACTGCTACCACCGCCACAGCCGAAATAGAGAGACAGCGCGGTAAAGACAAATGCGAGGCGCGCAACCCGAAAACAAGTCATGGGTCAATTGTACTGGTATGCAACCCGCCTACGGAGCAGAAACGACGGTCTTTTCGAGCGCGGCCCATTCCAGCTCCTTCTCCAGTTGGCTGGCGAGTTCCGGCGCTTCGTCACCGGAGTCGACGCGGATGGTCAAAATCTGCGGGGTTCCACGCGGCAGACGATCGTTCATGAGGGCCCGATTGCGATAGACCACAGCCTTTGCATCCGGATCGCCGCGCTGAAGAAATTCGATCGTCCCGTTTTCGGTGGGGTTCGGGTTGGAAAAGTAAGTGGGCGCCTGGCGATCACTGGCCGTCGCTCCGGCGAGTTGTTGATTGAGCGCATCGAGCTGTTTCTGGATTGCAGCTTTGCTCTGGTCGAAAGTTTGACGGATTTCCGCCATCCGGCGCTGTGCTTCCTTCCAGGCAGCCACCACCTGGGGATCGTTGGATGGCGGCGGTTTTAGGGTCGCCATCTGGCGGCCGTTGACCTTTTGCGTTTCCGCGATTTCGTATCGCAGGTAACGCTCGCGCGGCACCGGCGCGAAAACGGGGACCTTGGCGCGGGTCATCACCACCCAGGATTCCCGCTCCGATGAATCGTGATAGACGGGCCACTCACCGCGCATCTCGAAGGGCTCCGGCGGGTCATTGAGGAAGCGGGCACCGGCATCCGCTTCGGAAACGCCGTGTCCTGCTTCCCAACCGGCGAACAAAGAGAGATCGTTGACACGAATCCCGATCGTGGCCAGTGGCTGGCCGCCGGTTTTTGAGACGAGTTCGACCGAAATATCCGCGGCGGTATACTTCGGCTGCCCAGTTTCTAGTTGATTATCCAGATCATGCCACTCAGCGTGCGTGTCGACATTCACGTCGAAACCGCGCGGCTGCGCCAGCGTCTGGGTTTTCCGCAGCACCGCAACGATCTCATTGATTGCCTGCGTGAGCCGGGGGCGCGCATCAGCGGGAAAGTCCGATGACCAGCGGATTGGCTTCAGATTCCATTTGCCGGGTTGCTGGCGGGCCGGTTCAGCTGCCTGGCCGTGCAACCTGGCCGGGCCGGCGAGAAGGAAGAGAGCTGCAAGAACGGGGCAGAGGCGGCGTTCCGCAAATGTATGCCGATGGCACATCCGAAACGTTATCGTACACCGGACAGGATGCAGACGTCAGTCATTGGTTCGCAGGCTCGTGGATAAAATAGAGATTCTCATGGATTCGAGGAGCCGGCAGATGCAGATCGCGGGGGTGGGCGCATGCGCGGCAGCGGGGTTTCTGGCCTGGGCTGCGCGCGGCCGGTCGTCGCGTGTGTTCGGACCTTCGGTATGGCGCGGGCGGCGCGACCGCCGGGCCGTGGCGCTGACGTTCGATGACGGTCCGAGCGAGAGCACGCCGCAGATTCTGGAAATCCTGGCGCGCCATGACGTACCCGCCACGTTTTTCCAGATCGGGGCCAATGTCGAGCGGCTGCCCTCGGTCGCGCGAACGGTTGCGGACGCCGGCCATACCATCGGAAATCATAGCCAAACCCATCCCCTGCTCTCGCTCCGCAGCCGAGGGTTTATCGAAGAGGAGCTGCGGCGAGCACAGGCAGCCATCGAAGACCACACCGGTCAGCGCCCGGAATGGTTTCGAGCGCCCTACGGAGTGCGGTGGTTCGGGCTCGCGCCCGTCCAGCAGCGGCTCGGTCTGACGGGCGTGATGTGGACCGTAATCGGCTATGATTGGAAGCTTAGGGCTGGCGCGATCGTGAAGCGCGTGGCCGGCGCCATCGGTAACGGGGCGATTGTGTGTCTTCACGATGCCCGGGAGCTTCAGGTGCAGCCGGATATCGGCGAGACCGTGGAAGCGGTCCGGCGCCTGGTTCCGATGCTTCTCGACCAGGGCTATACGTTCGAAACCATAGGCCGACTCATATGTCCGACGAACTGACGCAACGCGTCCTGAAATGCATCGCCACTTCCAAGCGAATTCCGTCCGAGCAGGTGACCATCGACAGCGAATTCGAGCAGTTGGGAATCGACTCGATGGATGCAGTGGAAATCCTGTTCGCCCTTGAAAACGAATTCGATATCTCGATTCCGGATGAAGAGGCGCGCAGTGTGCGCAATGTCCGTCAGATGGCCGAGGGCGTAGAGAAACTGGTCGCGGCCAAGGCGGCCGGCGCGTCGGCCGGCCAATAATGCGGCGAGTCGCCATTACCGGCATGGGCGCGATCTGCGCTTTGGGCCGGAACGTTTCCGAAGTTGCTGCTTCGTTGTGCCAGGGCCGGTCCGGGATCGGACCGATTGAATCCACCGACTGCTCTCAACTGCGATTTCAAAACGGCGCGGAGGTACGCGGTTATACGCACAAGCCGTACTTCGACGACCGGCGCGCCGACTTTATCGACCGCTTCGCGCAATTTGCCGTGATCGCCGCGCGGGAAGCCGTGGCGTGCGCGGGCATCGAGTGGACGCCCGAGCTGCGTGAAAACGCGGCCATCATCACCGGGTCGTGCGTAGGCGGGCAATCGACCGAAGACATCGGCTTTCACGAAGTGTACAAGCTCGGGCACAACCGCGTTCACCCGTTGACCATTCCCAAGACGATGGCGAACGCGGGAGCAAGCCACATCTCGATGGAATTCGGGATTACCGGGCCGAGCTTCACCATCTCAACCGCGTGTTCGTCGGCGGGACACGCCATCGGGCAGGCGTATTGGATGATACGCAGCGGAGCCGCCGATTTGGCGATCACGGGCGGCAGCGAGGCGCCCTTCAGTTTCGGGATTCTCAAAGCGTGGGAGGCGATGCGGGTGGTGTCGCCGGAGACGTGCCGGCCGTTTTCGAAGGACCGCCGGGGCATGATTCTGGGCGAAGGCTCGGCCATGTTCGTGCTCGAGCCGCTCGAAGCAGCGCGGGCGCGAGGAGCAGCGATTCACGCCGAGATCGTGGGCTTTGGCATGTCGGCGGATGCGGCGCATATCACGCAGCCCTCGGCCGAGGGAGCGGCGCGGGCGATGCGGGCGGCTTTGCGCGATGCATCTATCGAGCCGGAACAGATTGGCTATATCAACGCGCACGGCACGGCGACGCCGGCCAACGATGTCACAGAGACGACGGCCATCCGCTCGGTGTTTAACGCGCATACAAACCGGGTGCCGGTGAGTTCGACCAAGTCGATGCACGGACATGCGCTCGGCGCGGCGGCGGCGTTAGAGTGCCTCGCGACGGTCCTGGCCCTGCGCGATGGCGTGCTGCCGCCGACCGCGAACTTCACCGAGCCTGACCCCGAGTGCGATCTGGACGTGATTCCGAATCAGTCGCGGCGGGCCGAGGTGGAATATGCGCTGTCCAACTCGTTCGCCTTCGGCGGGCTCAATGCGGTGCTCGCGCTGCGTAAGAGCTAATCGTGGCTGTCGCCGAGAGATCGTTGGCATTGAGGCTTCTGAATAAGGCCCGGCAGGCTGAATGCCTGCCCCACCAAGCTCTGCATGCGCTTGAATTTCTCGTCGTAGCACCTCTACTAATGCGCTGAACTGCGACGGTATACTTGACTCCAGAAGGGTCTGTGCAAAATAAACGACAACCGTCAGAGTCGCCAAGTCCCCTGGTTGTGGTGCTCGAAACGAACGATCAGATCCAGCTCGCCATGGCGAAGGGTCTGCTCGTCGATGCAGGAATCCCACTCTTCATCCAAGGCCAGATCGCGACTCTTTACCAGAGCCTGGACGGCTTTCTCCGCAAATGGGTTCGTCTCCAAGTACCGGAGGATCGCGCTGTGGAAGCGCAGGAAGTGCTGGAACCGGTGCTGAACCCGAGACCGTATCTTTGCTGATTTGCGGTTTTCACCTGTCTCGTTCCACGTGTCGCGATAAACTGTGACAATTATGTCGCTGGACGCCGGCGCGCCACTGGGTCCGTACGTCATCGTTGCCCAGATTGGCAGGGGCGGCATGGGAGAAGTTTACCGGGCGCGCGACACGCGGCTCGATCGCGATGTGGCGATCAAGGTGCTGCCGCGGCCCTTTGCCACCGACACCGCGCGAGAGCGGTTCCAGCGCGAGGCACGTGCTGCTTCCGCGCTGAACCATCCCAATATTTGCGCGGTCTACGACGTGGGCGAAGCCGATGGCCACCCATACCTCGTGATGGAGTTGCTGGACGGACAAACACTTCGCGACCATATGAGCGGCCGCCCCCTGGATGTCCCAGCGGCCATCGCGCTCGGTGTTCAAGTGGCGGACGCGATGGATCTGGCGCACGCCAAAGGCATCGTTCATCGCGACATCAAGCCGGCCAACATTTTCGTCACCGGCCGCGGCCATGCGAAGGTGCTCGATTTCGGACTCGCCAAGCACAGCCGGCCTGAAAACACGCAGATGGCGACCGAAGAACTGCTGACCGAGCCGGGGTCCGCCATCGGGACCACCGCCTACATGTCTCCGGAACAAGCGCGCGGCGAACTAGTGGACGCGCGCACCGACCTTTGGTCATTTGGCGTGGTCTTGTACGAAATGCTAACGGCCTCCCGTCCGTTTGAGGGCGTGACACCGCCGGTGACCTTCGACGCGATCCTCAATCGCACGCCGCCGCCGATGCGAGAACGGAATGCGAACGTGCCGGGAGACCTCGACCGAATTGTTTCGCGCCTTCTCGAAAAGGATCGCGCGGCGCGGTACGCTTCCGCCGCGGAACTGAAAACAGATTTGGAGCGCCTCCGGGCCGGCCCGACTCGTGCCGCCGCTCCCCGGACAACGCGGAGGCTGCGCAGATACGGAATTCCGGCGGCTGCGGCGCTCGTGGTCGCTGCCGGCGCGCTCTTCTTCTGGCAACGCCGCGTTGACGCCAAACTGCTCACCGACAAGGACACCATTGTCCTTGCCGAATTTACGAATTCGACGGGTGATCCTGTTTTTGACGAGACGCTACGCCAGGGAATGGTGGTTCAGCTCGAACAGTCGCCATTTCTCAGCCTGATCCCCGACCAGCGCATCCAGGGCACTCTCGGACTGATGGGCCAGCCGCCCGATGCGCGGCTGACGCCCAAACTGGCGCGCGAGATTTGTGAGCGCACCGCCAGCGCCGCCGTTCTGGAAGGCTCGATCGCCAGCCTCGGCAGTCAGTTTGTCCTGGGACTGAGCGCCAAGAACTGCCACACGGGGGAACTTCTCGATCAAGAGCAAACCCAGGTAGCGCGGAAAGAAGAGGCGCTGAACGCCCTCACTCAAATCGCAAGCAGGTTCCGGAGCCGGGTGGGCGAATCGCTCGCGACCGTGAAGGAGCTCAACACTCCGCTCGCCGAGGCCACTACCGCTTCGCTCGAAGCGTTGAAAGCCTTCAGCGAGGGCACGAAGCATCTCAATGCGGATGATCGCGTAGGTGCAGTACGCCTTTTCCAACGCGCGATTGAGATTGACCCCAGGTTTGCCATGGCGTATGCCTCACTGGGATTCGCCTACGGCCTGAACTCGGAGGCCACTCTCGCGGCGCAGAATAACCGCAAGGCTTATGAATTGCGCGATCGCGCCAGCGACCGCGAGAAGTACTTTGTTGGAGCTACCTACGATTTGCAAGTGACGGGAAACCTGGAAAAGTTGGAGGAGACCTGCGAAGTGTGGGTGAAAACTTATCCTCGCGAGTTGATTCCACGATCGCTGCTCGGCGCCTTTTCGTATCCGACGCTCGCGAAGTACGAGAAAGGCGTCGAAGTGGCCAAGCAATTGATGAGCATCGATCCACAGTTTCCAATCGGGTACCTTCAATTTGCGTTCAACAGTCAATTCCTCGGCCGTCTGGACGATGCGGAAAAAGCGCTCCAGGAGGCGGCGAACCGGAAACTGGAAATTGGCGACATTTTGCAGGAAGAGTACGACCTGGCGTACTTGCGCGGAGATACGGCGCGGATGGAGCGGATTCTCGATCGCAGCCGGGGACAGGTCGGAGCCGAAGACGAAGTCACCGCGCGCAAGGCCTTCGTGCTGGCGTCCTCCGGGCGCCTCCAGCAAGCGCGGGCGATGTCGCGGCGCGCGGCCGAACTGGCGCAACGTGCATCGCAACAGGGGCGGCAGGCCATGTTCGGACTCGGAGCCGCCGTGTTTGATGCGTTATTTGGAAACGCAGCCTCGGCTCGTCAGGGCGCGGCGGCCGCCCTGAAGCTCAACCGCGAGCGTGACGCGGAATATGGCGCGGGGTTCGCCATGGCCCTCGCGGGCGATTCTTCCGGTGCTCTGGAACTCGTCACGGATTTAGAAAAGCGATTTCCGGAAGATACCTGCGCGCGTTATATTTATGCGCCCATCTTGCGGGCGCTCGTCGCACTGAATAACAATGACGCGAACAAGGCCATCGAACTGCTGCAAGCCGCCGAGCCCTACGACTTCGGCACGCCGCTCTCGGTAGCGCCCGGATACTTCGGCGTGTTGTATTCGGTTTATGCGCGCGGATTGGCGTATTTGAGAGCCAATCGAGGAGCCGACGCCGCCGCCGAGTTCCAGAAGATTCTCGATCACCACAATATCGTCGTCAGCGATCCAACCGGCGCCCTGGCCCATCTGCAGCTCGGCCGGGCATTGGTTTTGGCCGGCGATCGAGCCAAAGCCAAATTGGCGTACGAAGATTTCCTGAAGCTCTGGAAAGACGCCGACGCGGAGATCCCCATCCTGAGGCAGGCAAAATCGGAATACGCCCGATTACAATAGGCGGCTGCGGGAAATTGGGAATTGCGTAGCCTGTCCCCGAATTTCTACTTCAGAGTCAGGACTGGATCGAGGTTGAACGGAACCGACGCCGTCGTGAGCACTTCGACAGGAGTCCCGTTAAGTAGCGTCGGCCGGTAAACCCATTGCCTGACAGCGTCGATCGCGGCCGCGGTGAGTAAGGGATGCCCGCTCACGACTGTCACGTTGACAACCGTTCCTTCCCGGGAGATCAGCACGTTGAGCCGGACGACACCCTGGATCCGTGCCTGTTGCGCCAGCGGAGGATAGACCGGATCGACGCGACGGATCAGCATCTGCTGCTGCACCGCTTCACCGATTTGAATACGGCCGGGAGCCGAGCCCATGCCGACAGCCGTAAATCTCTGGGCCTTCGCTCTCTTGGTTTCCAGCGCGTTTTGCAGCCACTGGTCGGCTTCCGCTATATCTCGCCGATATTCTTCCGGTGTGTCACGCAAGTCCGCGCGTTCGCGGATCAGCAGGTTCATATAGGTCATGGCGTCCTCGTATTGCGGGTTCAGCTCGAGTGTCTTTTGCAGGTTGCCGATGCCGTCGTTGAGCGTTGAGCCAAAACGTGTTCTGAGGTCGCTTCTCACGGCCGGGTCAGGAATCGGGCCGGGTGCATCGGGCCGCATGCCCAAATTCGTCCGGGACTGCTGGTACGCGGGATACCATTCCGACCACGCAATGAAACCGAGGCTGTAATAGGCATCCGCGTTGTTGGGATCGGCCTCCAGCAGCCGTTTATACCCGCCGCGAGCGTCATCCCACCGTTTTTGGTAGAGATACAGGGAAGCGACGGATGCCATCGCCACCGTGTTGCCTGGCTCCAACGCCAGCACCTGCAGGAACTCGTCGTGCGCGCGCGCCCCGATCTGATCATTCTCGGGCGACACGACGCCGGGAATGTACTGCTGGAAATAGGCGGTCGCGAGATATAGGCGGGCGGCGGGGTTGGAAGGTTCCAAATCAACAGCGCGCTGAAACAACCGGATGGCGTCGGCGTATTGCGCGCTTTGGAAAGCCCGGACACCCTGGTTCAATGCGTCGCGCGCGACCGTCGGCTCTTGGGCGCAAAGGGCACCGGCCGCGACAAAGAGGGCCAGATGACGCATGGATTTCCCCCTCGGGTTAGACACCGGGCGCGCGCGGAAGTTTCCGCGGGCGCGGAAATTGGGAATTGCGTAGCCTGTCCCGAATTAGGGGTATTCTAGTGGCTTGACGCCGCGTCTCAATCCGGAAGAACCGCCGGCGCCGCCTCGCGTCTCGGTGGTCGTCGTTTCACATAACCGCGTCGAGCGGCTGCGAGCGTGCCTCGAGTCGCTCGAAAAATCAGACGGTCGCGAACGGCTGCAGCTTATCGTCGTCGACAACGGGTCGCGCGACGGCAGCTCGCAGCTCGAACCGGATTTCCCCAAGGTTCAGTTTTCGAAGCTGCCCAAGAATTTCGGGCTGACCAAGGCGATGAACATCGGGTGGCGCGCCGCCGATGCGGAGTGCGTATTTTTCCTGCATGAGGACACCGAAGTGGCGCCCGATGCCATTGCACTCCTGGCAGACGTGCTGGATACTACCACGGAGGCGGCGGCCGTGTGCCCGCTGCTGGTGGATGACGAAGGGAGGCCGGCGCCGCAACTCGGCAATTTACCTCCCGATGGGAGGTGGCGGCCGGCGGAAATTGCGGGTGACGCGCCGGTTGCGGTGGAATATCCGCGCGGCGCGGCGTTGATGGTGCGCGCGTTTGTAATCAAATCCACCCGGCAGATCGACGAACGCTACGGGCAGTTCGGCAGCGATGCCGACCTGGCCACCCTGATCCGTCGCGGCGGGCGCAAAACGCTGCTGGTGCCGGCGGCGCGCGTCCGGCATTACGGCCGGGAAAACGATTCGTCGATGCTCCGCGCCGATTTTCTGTTGGGCCGGGCGGCCTATCTCGGGAAACATCAGGGATTCGCCGCCGGCTTGCAGGCGCGGGTCGGATCGATCCTGGGGCCCCTCGCCGCCTTCCGGTTTGGCGAGTTGGGTTACACATTTTCCGGGCAGAAAATCGACGGAAATCAGTAATCAGTTGCCCGCAGTTAGCCTCCCGCGGCCAACCTTTGATATCTGGTTTTCACTACCGAAGTACCGGTACTATGGCGGCATGGAGAGCCTGCTCTGGATCCTGTTGCCCGGCTTTTCGGCTGTCGCTTCAGGCGTCCTGGCGTGGTTTGTTATGCAATCGCGGATGGAAGTTGCGCTGGCCCGCGAGCGGGAGAACCTGGCGCAGGAGCGCGGCGCCATCGAAGCCGAGCGGACCGCCCTGGACGCGCAGCTTGGCACCGCCATTCACGCTGCAGAGGAAACCGCCAAGCGCACGGCGCTCGATAACTTCCTGGGGGACCTGCGGGTCGAGCAACGCCACTACACCCGCGAAAACCGCCTGCTGTTGCAGAACCGCAAGAGCCTGGTGATCCAGGAACGCATGTATTTTCGAAATATTCCGTTGTCGGATTGGATTGAGCACGAGATTACGCTCGACGACGGCGCCGACGTCAACCGTCTGCTGCAAGACATGACGGTCTTCGACCAGGGCGTAGTCAGCATCGACGACATCCCCCGCCATCGGAAAGCGCTCGCCTAAGTCGGCCTGGCAGGCTGAGGCCTGCCCCACCAGCGCACCTCCCATGCCAAAATAGTCAGATATGCAGCGAATTCGCGTATTGTTCTGTGTGACGGTTCTGGCTGCCGGTTCCAGCTCGGCGTTTGCCGCAGGTAATGCCACGAAGGGCAAGGAAGTCTTCGATCAATGCTCGGTTTGCCACAACGCCGACAGCGATGAGAAGAAGATCGGCCCCGGGCTGAAGGGACTCTTCAAGAAGGACAAGCTGGTAAACGGGAAAGCGCCTAGCGAAGCCAACGTCCGCGGCAAGATCGACGAGGGCGGCAACGGGATGCCGGCCTATAAGGACATTCTGAGCGATCAGGAGAAGGACGACCTGATTGCGTACCTAAAGACGTTGTAAGCGCAGGCTGGAAGCCGGCGCGGCGGCTACTTCAGGAGCTCGAGGGCCTTCTTGACCACCGGGTCGTCCTCGAGTTTCTTCTGCGGCTGGGGCTTCTGCTGGTTCTGAACCGGCAGCGGCTCGCCGTTTTCATCCACGTCCGGGGCGGGCTCGGGCTCGGCAACCTGGTTGGCCGGCATGACGCCGTTATCCTGGATCGATTTCCCGTCCGGCGTATAGTATTTGGCGACCGAAAGAATGATGGCGGCGCCATCGTCTATGTTGATGACGCGGCGCATGGAAGCGTCGCCGTACGTCCGCTCGCCCACCAGTTGAGCGCGCTTGTTGTCCTGGAGCGCGCCGGCTACGATCTCGGCTCCATCGGCAGTGCCGCGATTGACCAGGACCACCAACGGCAGAGTCGTGGCGGTTTTGGCGCCTTCGGCATCGAAGTTCTGGCGCGGCACGCGCTGACCCTGCAAATACGTGATGCGGCCTTTGTCCAAGAAGAGATTAGTGAACGCGATGCCGTCCTGCGGCGTGCCGAAGGCGGTACCCCGGAGGTCCAGAATCAGCTTCTGCGCGCCCTGCTTCTGGGCTTTCTCCAGGTCCGCGGTGGTTTCACGAAGCGTCGACGAGGTCAGCACGCCGGGCTTCAAATAGGCGATCTGACCGGGCAAAGTCTGCAGGTCAACCGGCTGCGGCGGCGTATTGGCGCGGGTGAGCGTGAGGGTCGACGGCTCCGGCCGCTGCACGCGAACCACGCTCAGCTCGACCGTCGTGCCCGGATCACCTTGCATCAGCAGAGTGGCGTACGCCAGCGGCATGTCGCGGGTGGCGATGCCCTTGATCGTCTCGATCATGTCGTTGGTCGAGAAACCGGCCTTGGCCGCCGGCGAACCCGGAACCACTCCCACGACAGCGACATACCCGAATTTCTTGGAAAGAATCAGGCCGACGTCCGCCCGCTGCACGTCTCGATTCTTGACGTAGTCCTTGTACTGATCGGCGTTCAGGTAGCTGGCGAAGGGGTCGATCGCCTCGAGCATGCCGTTCAGGGCGCCGAGCGTGACGCTCTTCATATCCGGCTCTTCGACGTATTCGCTTTTGATGCGCGAAACCACGTCGGTGAAGACGCCGATGTGCTTGTAGGTTTCGTCCGGAGACGAGCTTTGGCCCAACATGCTCCCGATCAGAAGCAGAACCGTGAGACACGTGGACGCGCTCACCACGACGAATTTAAAACGGCTGTTCATAGCTGAAAAAGCTCCGGAATGGCCTCTGTTCATTATACAGCGGCTGCCGGCGCGAACCCTCCAAACAGCTTGGACGGGCGGCATGGCCCTTTGGTCACAACGAATTCCAGCCCATACGTTGACGAAGGTTATGGATGTGGGCGGCGTGGTGCCGGCAATGCCAGCCGTAGGAGGCGAGGTAGGTGTCCAGCCGCACGGTGCCCAGTTCGGGATGGCGCAAGCGGCGGCCGAAATCGGCCTCAGACATGGAATTCAACAGGACGACCCAGCGGCCGTGGACAGCGTCGATCAACTGCAGCGAGACGTCGACCGGTTCGGTGCGAGCATCCGCGAGCTCGGCCCATTTCGTCTGGTCGTAGGGCTTGATGGTGGGTTCGTCTTCGGTCAGCGCCAGCCGGAACCGTACGTAGCCGTTCATATGGCTGTCGGCGAAATGGTGGACCACCTGGCGGACCGTCCAGCCGCCGGGCCGGTAGGCGGTATCGAGCTGCGAATCGTCCAGCGCGCGGACCGCGTCCCGGAGTCGGACCGGGGCAGCGGCGATATCATCAATGTGGCGTTGCCGCGACGCGGGAGACACCACCTCGGGGTATTCGCATGGGCCGATGGGGTACGCAAGATCCATAGTCCCGATTGTAGCCGCGACGATTGCCGCTGCCGCAGCGATCGGCCCCGGTTGGCGTTAGCTTACGGTAAGACGCTCCGGCCGAAGCCGTAAAGCCACTCGAAATATTCGAAATCGTCGGGCGCGCGCCTGGCCAGCAGGGCATTCCGGAGCGCGATGCCGGCCCCGGAGATGTGTTTCACGTCGCCGAAGAACCGGGCGATCTGCTGCACACGGGCGGTTCGCGGAATCCGGCTGGCCTGGTAAGCCGCGAAGGCGCGCACCACATCGCCACGAAATTGGGAGAAGCACTCGCCGAGGCGCACCGCGTCTTCCAGTGCCTGGCACGCGCCTTGCGCGATGTATTGCAGCATGGGATGCGCGGCGTCGCCGAGGAGTGTGATGCGGCCGCGCGTCCAATTCGGAATCGGAAGCCGGTCGAACATCGGCCAGCGGCGGTCGCGCCGGATCGCGGTGACAGCGGTTCGTACCGGACCGCAGAAATTCGCGTAGTGACTGTCGAGCTCTTCCGGTGTCCCCCAGTCGTCGGAATCCTCGCGGTAACGATGGCTTCGGAAGACGGCAACTTGATTGAATAAATGTCCGGATTTCACGACATATTGCACGAAGTGCATGTCCGGCCCGACCCAGATGGTCATGTTCCGCAAATCGGCGCCGGGCGGCGCCTCTCCGATGGGAACGGTTCCGCGATAAGCGACGAACCGGGCGCAAACCGGCGGACCATCGTCATGCACCACCTTCCGCACGGTGGACCAGAGCCCGTCCGCGCCGATCAGCGCGTCGCACACATAGACGGAGCCATCCGTACAGCGGACAATGGCATGATCCGCCGCGTCCTCGACGGAGACAACTTCCTTGCCTTTCTCGAGTGTGACCAGCGGGTTCGCCTGACAGGCGGCCAGTTCGGCCGCGAGAAGATCGCCGCGGTGCATCAAAATGTACGGGTAACCAAAGTGGCTACGAAACTTCGGGCCGAGGTCGAGCGATGTGATGGGCCGGCCGGAGAGCGCATCCATCATCACCAGGCGCTCCGGAAAAATCGCTTGCTTGCAAATCACATCGAGAATTCCGAGCCGATCGAGCATGCGGGTCGCGTTCGGCGCCAATTGAAGGCCGGCGCCGATCTCGGAGAACTCGCCGGATTTTTCCAAAACGTGAGTAGGAATTCCCGCGCGGGAGATCGACAGCGCTGCCGCCAGGCCCCCGATCCCGCCGCCTGCAATCAGGCACGGAATTCTGGGGCGCTCCATGTAACCAGCCTACTTCAGCACCCAATCGGCCAACTCATCAAAGCAGGCTACAAGCAAGTCCGGTGCGGGATCACCCAAAGTTTCGGGGGCAAACCCGTAGGTGACTCCGCAACTGTGGACGCCGGCATTGCGCGCCGTCTGGATGTCGACCGAACTATCGCCTACCATCAAAGTTTCGCCGCGCTCCACACGCGCTTCGGCCATCAGGGTCTCGAGGCCGACCGGGTGCGGCTTCTTGAAATCGAAACTGTTGCCGCCATAAACGCGAAAAAAGCAGGCGCCCACCCCCAGCCCATCGATAATCGCGCGGCTGATCGCCACAGGCTTGTTCGTCAACACGGCGAGGCGCTTGCCGGCTCGATGGATTCGTTCGAGCGATTCCTTCACGCCCGGATACAACTCGGTGTAGTCGAGCTTATGCTCGCGATAGTATTCGAGAAAAAATTCGAGTGCCTCTTCGATTTCCGTCTCGGTTGCTGAATCGCCGAGCGCCTTCCGGATCAGCACCGGCGCGCCGTTGCCGACGTACGTCGAGATCCGCTCCACGTCGAGCGGCCCCATGCCCATGTGCGTGCGGGTGGCGTTTACCGCGTGCGCCAGGTCCAGTTTGGAATCGATCAGAGTGCCGTCGAGGTCGAAGACCAGGAGTTCCATCGTCAGGCGGCGCCGGACTTGGGCTTGCGCGGCCGGCCGGAGCGCGCCACCGGTTTGCGGTGTGGCCGCCCATTCCCCAGCCCGTACTCCACCATTTTTCGCTGCAGCGTGTTGCGGTGAATGCCCAGTTGCTTGCTGGCCGCCGAGCGATTGCCGCCCTCGCGTTCGAGCGCCTTGTGAATCATGTTTCGCTCGAGCACCTCGATCGCTTCTTCGAGAAAAATGTTCGCACCGAGCAACTGGTCCACAAGCGCATCAAATCTGTCTTTCATTGTCTGCTCTCTCCCCGTCAGGCGCGCTCCGGACCCCCTCCCGGACGCGCTCCGCCCAGGCTGTCTTCACCCGAGAATACGTTTTGCGAAATCCCTCTTTTAATTCGTAAGGAGCCATGGCCGCGGCCACTCGCGCGGCATCCACCACATACGGAGCCAGGCGCGAGTGTACCACCGATTCCGGAGGCCGGTCGCCTTCGGAAAATGCCATGATCCCCATCACCAGTGCCACGGAAACCAGAACCCCTCTGATAATCCCAAAACCCGCACCGAGAAGATGATCGAAGAACGAAAGCCCCGTCACCTTCAGGAATTTTCCGACCGCGAAGCTCACCAGGGCGCCAAGCAGCATCACACCGCAGAACACGATGGCAAACCCGGCGAAATTCGCGACCGCGCGCGAACTCAGGTAGGGTAGCAGATGGCTGCCCGCGGTTCCATACATCCAGAGCCCGAGCAGCAGCGCCGCACAGACCGAAGCCAGCTTGATCACTTCGCGTGACAGGCCCTTGCGGAAGCTAGTGGCGATCGAAACAACCAGGATCAGCCCCAGCACCACATCGAGCCAGTTCATAGCTCATGGCCGGTCAATACCGCGTACGCCTGGCGATACTTCTCGCCGGTCTTGGCCGCGATGTTTTCCGGCAGCGGGGGGGCGGGCGGCTGCTTGTTCCAGGAGATCGACTCCAGGTAGTCGCGCACGAACTGTTTGTCGAATGAGAACTGCGCGCCGCCAGGCTTGTACGTGTCCGCCGGCCAGAAGCGGGAGGAGTCGGGAGTGAGCACTTCGTCGCCGAGCACAAGCTCATCGCCGACGAAGCCAAATTCAAACTTGGTGTCCGCGATAATAATGCCCTTGCTTTCGGCGTAGCGCGCCGCACGCGTGTAAATTTCCAGCGTCAAATCGCGCAGGCGGCGTGAGAGGTCCTCACCCACCAGCGACACCATGCGTTCGAACGAAATGTTCTCATCATGACCGGTCTGCGCCTTGGTGGCCGGCGTAAAGATCGGTTCCGGCAGGCGGCTGCTGTCCTGAAGGCCTGCAGGCAATTTGATGCCACAGACGGTGCCCTGCTGGCGATATTCCTTCCATCCGGAACCAGAGAGATAGCCGCGCGCGACGCATTCGATCTCGACCATTTGCGCGCGCTTCACGAGCATCGAGCGGCCTTCGAGTTGATCGCGATACTGCCGCAGCGGCTCCGGGTAGTCGTCGACGTTCGCCGTCAGAAAATGCGTCGGGGTCACGTCGCGTAAGAAATCGAACCAGAAGATCGAGAGCTGCGTAAGCACGCGGCCTTTATCGGGGATGCCAGTCGGCAGAATGTAATCGAACGCCGAGATGCGATCCGTTGCGACAATCAACAGCCGGTCGTCGACCTGATAAACATCGCGCACCTTGCCGCGGGCGTGACGCGCTACGCCCGGAAGATCAGTCTCGAGAATGATAGGGTTTTGAACGGATTTCACAGATCTTTCACCAAGTTCGTCGGGGGAGTACACGTAATCATAGCGCGTCAGGGGACGTTTGGGAATCGGGAAAATGGCAGCGACTGCACAAGAATGAACAGAATAAGCGAAACTGGTTCTGAATGAATTGGAACGACGCAGCCGAAGACTTTCTCAACCAGGTGCTGGCGCAGACACCACGGCCCGTACGCGAACAGACCGAGCATCAGTTGCGCTCAGCGGCCGAAGGGCTCGCGGAGGACGAGGGCAAGCAGCGCGTGGGAGTGGAAACGATCATCGCGGCCTGGATCCGCCATACGCCCGAAGCCGTCCGGCCGGACTTGCCGCGCCAGATGGAGCGGTTCGGACTCGATCCGGACGAATACCGTCATTTACTGGAATCATAGTTTATGCGCTTCTGGTTGGTTTTGGCGGCCGCTGTTCCTCTCTGCGCGCAACCGCCGCTCGCACGCGAGATCTTCAAACAGTTGATCGAGATCAACACTACGGATTCGAGCGGCGACAATACGCGCGCCGCGGAAGCCATGGCTGCGCGGTTTCGCGCAGCGGGATATCCCGCAGCCGACATCCACATCGAAGGTCCCGTGTCGCGGAAAGGCAATCTGATGGTGCGCCTTCATGGCGCCGGCCCGGCCCGGCCGATTTTGTTCATCGGCCATCTCGACGTCGTCGAAGCGCTGCGCTCGGATTGGTCCTTCGACCCGTTCCAATTCCGCGAGCAGGATGGCTACTTCTATGGCCGGGGCACGCAGGACATGAAGGGTGATGACGCCGTTCTGGTCTCTACGTTCCTGCGCCTGAAGCAGGAGGGCTTTCGCCCTTCGCGCGACCTGATCCTCGCACTTACTTCCGACGAGGAAGGCGGCACCGCCAACGGCATCGATTGGCTCGTCAAGAATCACCGCGATTGGATCGACGCGGAGTTTTGCGTGAATTCCGACGGCGGCGGCGGAAGGCTGAAGAACGGTCGGCGTCTGTTTATGGGGATCGAGGCCGCCGAGAAGATCTTTCTCACCTTCAAGCTGGAAGCCACAAACCCCGGCGGCCACAGTTCCCAGCCCACCAAGGACAATGCCATCTACCATCTGGCTGAAGGCCTGGCGCGGCTCGCGCACTTTGATTTTCCGGTGCGCCTCTTCGACGTGACCCGCGCGAATTTCGAGCGCATGGCGCCGCTCTACGGCGGGCAAGTGGGCGCCGACATGAAGGCCGTGATTCAGAATCCGGATGACCGCGCGGCCGTCGCCCGGCTCTCGTCAACCCCGCTCTACAACGCGTTGCTGCGCACCACCTGCGTCGCCACCATGCTTTCGGGAGGTCATGCGGAGAATGCGTTGCCCCAGAGCGCGACCGCCGTAGTGAACTGCCGGCTGCTTCCAGTGGACACGCAGGATAATGCGCAGCACACGCTGGAGCAGGTGTTGGCCGATCCGAAAATTCGGATCTCAGTCATGACGCCGGCCAAGGCTAGCCGCTACGTCCCAATGAACGCGCAGGTCCTGAGCGCCGTGAACGCAGCCACCGCCGCGAGTTGGCCCGGCGTGCCGGTGATACCTCAAATGGGAACCGGCGCTACCGACGGCGTCTACTTGAACGCAGCCGGTATTCCGACCTACGGCGTAAGCGGAGTCTTTATTGACGAGGACGATGTGCGCGCGCACGGCCGCGACGAACGACTTCAGGTGAAGTCGTTCGACGAAGCGCTCCCTTTCATGTACCAGGTCGTGACCACTCTGGGAAAATAATGTGGGCAGGTCGGAGACCTGCCCCACGGGTTACGCCGGCCGATGGGCTTTGAGGAAGGAATGAATCTGGCGCACGGCCAGCGGGATTCGCTCCTTCGGTTCTTTCCAGGGGAACATACTCACTTCGGCCTTGGGCGCGAGCATCGCGCACTCCATCGCGACGGCGAGCGGGTGCGCGGGGACGTCGTCCGGTAGGACCAGAACCGGGTTTTGGCAACTGCGAACGAAATCGCGGCTCACCGTGAAGACAAAGTCGGGGTTGGTTTCGAACATGTTGGTCGTGAACTGGACGGCCGTCTCGACCGGGATCTCGGACCGCTTCGCGTTCAACTGCGCCGGCCAGCCCTTCCAGAACGTGCCGGGATACTTGGGGTCGCGCATCTCCGGACGCCAACCCACCGGCTGCGCCAACACGGCGGCCGGAATGCGATTGGGCGCCCGCTTCAAGAGACTCCAGATGAAGGGTCCGCCGATGCAGAAACCCATCACCGCGAACTTGTCGATGCCCAGATGATCCATCAAGCCGAGCTGATCGTCGGCATAGGATTCCCACGGCCGGCCGGTCTCGACAGGGCCAGTGGACTGGCCGGTCGGCGCGTTACGCAGGTCCGCCGTGATGCAGCGGTAATCTCCCTTGAACTCCTCGATCGCGTTGAAGGGCGAGTTGCCGGTGAAGAAGCCGATGGTGGAGTTCAACCCTCCGCCCGGGAGCAGTAACAGCGGGAAGCCGGAGCCGGCTTCCTCATAGTAAATGCGGACCGGGCCCTTTTCGTAGAACTTGCCGGTGCCTGTCTTCCCTTGCTGAGCGAATACGTGCGTTGCCGCGGCCGCAGCGCCTGCTGCCAGGATGGTGCGTCTGGTGGAACCCATAGTCGGCGTTCTCCTTGATCGTCAATCTTATCGCAGGTGCGGCGGCTCGGAGCTACCAAATGTCGGCGTACGAATCTGCGAGCCAACCCTCGCAGCTACACACCAAACTGCCGCAGATGGTGGTCGAGATGCTTATACATTCCACGGCTCCAAGCGTGCGTCGTCAACGGACCGAAGAACGGATGTGGATGCCGCGTGCATCGGGCTTCTCCACCCTCGTGGAACTGCCGGATCTTCATCTTGAGTTGTTCCCGCTCCCGAGCAAAGTCTCTCTGGTCGGCCACCACAAGCTCCTTGCCCGTGGGGCCGTTCTTCCCAAACGGTTTGTCATTGGTGTAGATGGACTTTACAAACGGAGCGAGGAACCTGCCGATAAAGATACGCGGGGGATTCAGCCTTCCCGAGGCAATGTCCATGGAGATGGAGCAATGCGCCATCATCTGCGCCGCGTCCATCTTCCCCCACAGGCGCTGGGATGCGGGCTGCAGCTTGTCGATCCGGGAGACCACCTCGTCTAGCGTCTCCCGTTCAAACAAGTTCTTGGTTGCACCCAATCGCGTTCACCTGCCGCTGTTCCGGCCTCGCGTAGCGTCCTAGTGCCGGATCTGCGTCGCCGCGTGCCCCAGTTCCTGAACCGTGCAGTCGCCGCGCTCGCGGATCAGGCCGGCGTTCGGATTCGCGTTGCGCACCACCGTTCGGGTCGGGAACACGTACGGCTCCACCAGCACCTCCGGGTCATCCACCGTGACGTCGTACAGCAGCGCATCGCCTTCCCGCCGGAACCGCTCGATGACATGCATCCCGCCCGAGTGGAACAGGCCGCCGCGGCCCAGCCAAGTCGCATCGGTGAATCCGATGGCGTCGAGCACCAGCGTGTCGCCGTCCCAGTGTGCCACCGTATCCCCGAGATACGTGTAATCCTGATCGGCGTCTTTGCGGTGCGCGCGCCCGTCGGTCGGGAAGATGCGATACTCGCCGTATCCGCCGCCCGCGTCGCCACCCGTATAGATAAACGTAATATCCTTGTCCGACTGGTAGATGCGCCGCGGCGGGCCTTCGCGCGGGACGCCCAGGGGCTGACACGTCATCACCGGGTCGTACTTGTTCGTCCACATATCGAGCTGTTGCACTTTGTCCCAGTACTCCGGCTTGTAAATCGGGCGGCCCGTATTGCCGAATCGCGACGGCGAGTAGAGCTCGAAATCTTCCGTCTGGTTGGTTGACCGGCTACAGTCGGAACTTTGCCACGGGCTGCACCGGCGTCCGCCGCCCGTCATGTAGTTCCCAATCCAATCGGTGAATTGCCAGTTGCCCGAAAGGTCCGGATGCCCGTCCAACTTCGGCGTGGGCGCCGACTTGTTCACTTTAGGCTCCGCCTTCGCCATCACGCCTTGCGGGATCTGTCCGTTTACCTTCTTGGCCGCCACGCTCGCCGGAACGGGAGCGACTACATACACGTCGCCCGTCTCCGTCTGAGTGGTTGTCAAATCGCGAATCACCGCGCCGTTCCGGCGCTCCGTCGATTTTCCGGCGTACAGCACTCCAATCTTGTTCAGCGGGTTGTTCCAATCCTGATAATCGCCGTAGGTGAACTCAACCTTCGTCGGCGAGCCCGGCGCAGTGACCACCACGCGCTCGGTCGTATACTTCACCGGATCCACGGTGGCGGTTGCGGTAGCCCCGGAAACGCCCGGAATCGGGAACGTCACGACGGGCTTGCCGTCCTCCCATGACATGGACGTCTGGCCCGCCTTGGTGAGGCCGTCCGCGAAAAGCGTGCCGGGGTTGACGCCCAACCAGAAGGTGTCGGTGGTCCCTGCCACCGCGGCCTTGGCCGCGCCCTGAGGACTGGCCCACAGCCGGACGAGCCGCGCCTCCACTTGGTTCGGCACCGCGGTGACCTTCCCCTTCGTCGTACCGATCTGCGCCCCGGGAGTGTCTTCGTCCCACGCGTACAGGCCGCTCACCACCTCGATGTTCGAGTACGATTCCCCGTTCGCCTTCGCGCAGGTGTATTGAATCCGCTGGCTGAAGGTCTGGTAGTTCGTACTCGCGCGATATTTGGTGAGCGTGCACGGCTGTCCGTCCACCTGGATTGTGCCTTTGCCCTGATACTCGAGGCTGGCCACCATGTCGCGTTCATCATGGCCCTTCAGCATGCCCATGCCCCACATCCACCGGAAGAGTACGGCCTTCAGATCTTTGGCGTCCTTCGCGGGAGTGTAGGGTTCGGGAACCCTCCCGCCGAATCCCTGCGCACCGGCTGGAAACGGCGCGCCGATCGAGAAAACAATCGCCAGCGCCAACCAAATCATCCCTCGTCGCAAGGACATACTGCTCCCCTCCAGTTGTGGAATTCCCGAGTCATTCTACACCCGATGGATCGCTTGCGTCGGCTCCTCGGGCGGGGTTGGCGTCGCCAGGCTTCGAGCGCGGCGCTCCAATCTCGAAAACCCCGGCCGAGTAAATCGCCGAGCCTCGACGCCTTCCTTGTTTTCACGTCCTCGCTGTTGCAGAATGGTTCCCTCATGAATCATTCATGAGTGGGAGGCTCTATGCGCGGTGTGACGCTCTTCGCAGCCGGACTTTTCGCCGGTCTGTTGTTCCACGTGGGGACGGCTCAGAATTCCACCGGTGGCGTCGTCATGATGAACCACGTCGGAATCAGCGTGCCCAACATCAATGAAGCGGTCACGTACTACACGCAGAAAATGGGCTACCGCGAAGCGTTTCGCGTCAAGGATGAAAAGGGACAGCCGCGGCTGGTCTACATGCAGATCAGCAAGAACACATTCCTGGAGCTCAACCCGGTCACCGCACAGCGGCCCGCCGGTTTTTCCCATTATGGGCTGGTCGTCGAGAATACCCCACAGGCGGTCGCGCGCTTCCGAAAGAGCGGCCTGACGGTCTCTGATCCGGTCACGAGCGATACCAAGGCCATCCTCGCCAACATTACCGATCCGTATATGGGCCGGATCGAGCTGACGGAACTGCCTCCGGAATCCATGCACTACAAGGCGATTCAAAACTGGAAGTAGATCATCGTCGCGAAAGGAGCAGGCAGATGTCCCGTCTTACGAGATTCGTTTTCTCCGCGTGGATGATCGCCACCCTCTCAGCCGCTCTTCCGGCGCAGCAGCGGGGCGGCACTCCTCAAACTGATCAGGTGCAGCCCGTCAACAGCGGCGCCAATCCGTATCGGGTGATCCGCGATTGGGCCACTCTGACTATCGAAAAAAGG